>NZ_JAQCZB010000010.1:130294-164687 GCF_027682785.1 Coprococcus sp. AF51-11b1
ATCTTGGTATAAATGTCAGCAGCGTTTATGGTTACATGTGGAGAACAAAAAAGAGTAGGGTAGAGGCGGTTGAATATTATTATACAAAAAATGCAGAGGAAAGTATCTCTGTAAGCAGTGTGAGAGATAAAGCGAGAAAGAAAGGGATGTCTTTACAGGAAGCGGCAAAATATTATATTGAGAGAAATAGTTATGACTGATGAGTACGCAGTATAAGTGGATGGTAGAATTTGTGAGAAATGTGTTGCTGTTTATTACAATTGTGATAAAATTAGGATAAAATAAAGATAGCAAAAAGTGAAAGGAGAGGTGGAAATGATACAAATTCGCCCAGTTTCTGATCTCAGAAATAAATTTCCTGAAATTGAGACTCTTGTTAATAGTGGAAATCCTGTGTATTTAACTAAAAACGGATATGGCGCTATGGTTGTTCTAAGCTTAGAAGAGTATGCAAGCCTCACTGATAATATCGAAATGAAGCTTGATGAAGCTGACAGGCAGGCTGCGGGAACCGATGAAAGACTTTCTCACGAAAGCGTGTTCAAAAATGCAAGGAGTGCAATACATGGAAAATAAATCTTATCAGCTTCGTTACTTGCCAATATTTGAAACTGATTTGCTAAGTACGGTAAATTACATTACAAATGTCTTGAAAAATGAAGATGCAGCACATCGGTTGGTTGATGATATTGAAAGTGCCATATTGAAAAGGCTGGAAAATCCTCTTGCGTTTGAACCTTATCGTTCTGCAAAAAGGAGAGAGTATCCATATTATCGGATTTATGTGAGGAATTATGTGGTATATTATGTGGTTATCGGGAATGTTATGGAAGTAAGGCGACTGATATATAGTGCGAGAGATACAGATCGTCATTTATAGCAGAATGATAAAAATGTAATTGCAAAATAGCGATAATTTATTTTAGAAAAATAGTAGTAGGAAACAATACAGAACTCCTCTATATGAGAATAAAGTTGTTCTCATATAGAGGAGTTCTGTATTCTCAATTAAATATTTGAAAGTAAGTATGTGAAAAAATTAAAAACTTGCTGAATAAGCAAAAAGTTGCGGGTACAGAACTGTATAATCGAAAACAAAGGAAATGATTTTAACTTTAGTAAAAATGAGAATCATATGAGGAATGAGAAGATGGAAAGAATTATCAATATTGAAGATTCGGTAATCAAACATTCCCATCAAGATACAGTCTCGCATATTCTAGTGGTTCATCAATGGCAAGTGTGTTTAATGCACAATCTGATCCGGGTGTGGTTCTCAAATTCTTTTCTGCTTCCCAGCAGTCAATGCGAAGCATATAGTCTGCACTGGTATAAACATCAATGCTGTTTCGTCCGGGATTATATTCTGCAAATATTGTTCTCATCGTATCTTATCTCCTTATCGTTCAATCAATTATTTGCTACAAAAATCAGAAGCATTTCAATCAGTTCACCATGTCACTTTTATTTTGTGTTATACTGTTTTATATACTTTTTTTGGTCTCCGTTGCCGCTTCGGTCAGCACAGAGCAGAGGTCCACCGGACCTCTTGTGCCCTTGTATTTTCCCTTATCAGAGTTCGTAAACACTGGTGGGACGATATAACACAAGGGAAACAATAAGGGAAAGCTCACCTGCGACAAATCCAGTGTTTTCAATGGTTTGCGGAGAATTTAATAACAAAATATAACAGTTATTAAATTTCTTAAAACAGGTGAAATCTCAATCGGTATTTGTGAAGGAGGAATATACTATGAATATAGGGTTTTGGCTATGTGGAGTTTTGGTTATTCCATTTGTGATTATAGGAGTGTTATTTGCAATATTTAAAGAAAAAGCGGCTAAATTTGTTTCGGGATTTAATTCATTACCGAAAGAAGAACAGGCATTGTATGATAAAGCTCATATTTCTCGTGATATAAAAAATCAGTGTTTTACATGGGCTGGCATAATGTTAGTAGGAGCAGTGTTGTCTTATTTTTTAACACCATATATGGCTATTCCGGCTTTTATTATTTGGCTCGTTTTATTTTTCAAAGAGGTTCACTTTGACACGCACAAAGCATTTGAAAAATATTTATTAAAATAAATTCCAGATGATAAAGCAGAAGTATAGGGTTTGATTCATATGATTTCAGTAAAAAAACAGAGAATTGCTGCTATTATGGTTTTAAGTTCCATCATGCTGATTTTACTTTTGTCGCTAAATTTCCGACTCTGGAGTGGATATTATGCAGAAGGGGATTTGGAAAGTATAGTCATACAGCAGATGGAATGTTTGGAAAAGTCAAATAGTGAAAACGATATAAGCGAAAGTATATGTTTGCATTTCTATGAGTGTATATGTTTCGGTGGAATAGAAATAATGGTGCTCTGGGTATATGATGGCTTTAAAGACCTCGGACAAGGTGAGTTTTCTTTCAGACCGGGAGTTACCCTTTGCAGTCTATCGGTTCGGATGGATGATTAAATACTTCTGATAATCAAATTTAAAATTTATTATCAGGAGGAACTTCGATGTATGTATTAAATGCAAATCATATTTCAAAAAGTTATAAAACTGCAGGAGAAACTATGCGGATTTTGCAGAATGTGAATCTGCAAGTTATGAAAGGAGAAATGGTTGCTATTATGGGACCATCCGGCAGTGGAAAGACTACTCTGCTCCATGTGCTGACCGGGGTTGACACACCGGACGATGGAGAAATCGTAATAGGAGGAGAAACATTTTCACAGCTTACGGAAGAAGAGAAGGCATTTTTTCGCAGAAAGCATATGGGAATGATTTTTCAGGATTTCCAGCTTTTGGAGAGTTTGACGGTAAAAGAAAATATATTGTTACCACTCATTCTTGAACGAAAAGAAGCAGACATCCAGCAAGAGCGTTTTCCAAGAATAGCGGATGTGCTCGGCATTGAAAAATTAGCTGACAAAGGAATTACGGAAATATCGGGAGGTCAGAAACAGAGAGTTTCGATTGGCAGGGCGCTGATCAATGAACCGGATATTATTTTTGGAGATGAGCCAACAGGAAGCCTTGACCGAAAGACCACCGGGGATGTGATGCGATGTATGAAACAGATGAATCAACGGTCTGGCATCAGCTTTCTGCTTGTGACACATGATGCTTATACGGCATCCTTTTGTGACCGGGTACTTTTTCTACAGGATGGGAATCTGGCAAAAGAAGTAAAGAAAGAGAACACTGCCGATAATTTCAGAGAAGATATATGGAAAACGCTGTGCGGTTTGGGAGGTGGAAAAGATGACCTTTTTTGATATTTCCCGAAAGATGCTGAAAGCTGGTTTTTACAAATATCGATTGTACTTTCTATGCAATTTATCTGCAACGGCATTATTCTGTTGTTTTGCAGTTATTTCCACAAACAGGACGTTTATGAATGCGTCGATTGTAAATTCATCAATATCCAATAACATTTATCTTCCATTTTTTCTGTCTGCAGTGTTTCTGGTTTTTTTTCTTCCTGTTTCGTGTCAGGCATTTCTGGCATCAAGAAAACAGGAATACGGCGTGATGTTTTCTCTTGGCATGAGCCGGAAGGAAGCGTTTAGAAACTTACTTTTTGAAAATGTGATCATATCCGTGCTGGCATTAGCAATAGCACTTGCGGCAGGAACTGTGCTGTCATTTTTATTTTTTTCCGTTATCATTTATGCAATAGATGTTCACGGAGTGCAATGGCAGTTTTGCCCGGAAGCATATAAGCTTACAGCAGTTCTATATACAGTAGTGGTGGCAGTTGCCTTTATCCTGAATGCCGGGAGACTTATGCTGGATAAAATCGGAACCCTGCTAAAAGCACAATATCGGGCAGAAAAAACAGGAAAGATCGGTACGTTCTTATGCAGACTTGCACCCAACTACATGGGGTTTCATCTGGTGGAATGGTCATTTGTCCGCAGACACAAGAAAGAATGGGGATGTAGGTATGTTTTAGCCTCTCTCATAATAGCGGTATCTGTTATGCTTACGGGGGTATGTGTGACTTTATATCCGGCTTTTCTACAGGATGCAAAAAGTTATTCTCCCTATGACATGGTGTACTCAGAAATCTATGGAATGAATCAGGTTTCAGTAGAGGATGTCCTTCATATATTGGAGAAAAATGGTGTTACTGTAGAACAGGTCATTCAGCTTCCCTATATCAGAGATGATGTTTTTAATTACCTTCCTGTGACAGAAATAAACCGGGATTTTGGATGTGATTATCAGATTCAGGAAGGCGAGTTTTTGAATTTGTTTCAGTACAATCTGGAAGATGGGTATGAACATAACATACAGCCAGTATCTACTGTAACGATTTCCGGGGACAGAAAGCTGCAGTCTGTTGGAACAGATGTAAAGATACTGTTTAATCAAAATCCGACCTTTGCAGATAAAACACTGATCATCAACGATTCTGATTTCGAAAAATTAAGTGCAGATATAACAGGTAGTGCTGGTATCGCAAACTTGTTTCAGTTTCAGAATTGGGAAGATTCTTATGCGGGAGTATGTGAAGTAAAAGAATATCTGCAGGAAAGCAATCAGTTGAATGAAGATGAGCAGACGTATTATGAATTGTCTTCGAAAGTGGAGAAATACCAGGATGCAAAGAAATCAGGACAATTTTTATTATTTTTGATGGCATTTGTGATAGGGCTTATGATAATGGCTGAGTTTCTGTTAATTCATTCACGTATCCAGGCAGAGAAGGAAGAAAATAGCAGGGTCGTTTGTAGTTTGCGAATGTTGGGAATGATAGACAAGGAAATGGTAAAGTGCCTATGCTATAAGAATTTTCTAAGATTTATACCGCCATCGGTTGTGGGAACAATCCTTTCTTTCCTGCCATCTTATTATCTGAATGAGAGTTATGGAATGGGGACGAATGGAATTCTGGCAGGAATCGTATTTGGAGTGATTTTGACAGTCGGAATATTCGTAGTGATACGCAGGTATTCTGAAAAAGAAGAAAAACTTTATGAAAGCGGTTTTATAATACAAGGAAGAGGATTTTTTGATTATAGATAAGTAGAAAAAGATTCAAATCCTGTGTATAATTAAAAGATAAAGATAGAGACAACTCGGAATTTACAGGAAGTGTGACAAGAAAGCCAAAACGGTATACTGGGAAAAAAAGATTAAGAAAAGAATAAAGAGCTGGTTTTAATTGTAAAATTTATGGGGAACTAACATCAGCTTATTGACATAAATTTAAAAATAAGTATAATAATAGTTGAGTAATTGTTCAACTATTATTATTTGGAGGTGAATATATGTCAAAAACGTCTTATATTTGTAATTGCGATGTAATTCATGAGGATATTGTGAATGATGTGAAATCCAAGATGCAGCCAAAAGATGATTATATCCAGTTGGCTTCTTTGTTTAAGCTATTTGGAGATGGAACTAGAGTACAAATCTTACACGCTCTAGAACAGAGTGAGATGTGTGTATGTGATCTTGCAGTGCTACTGGGGGTAACAAAATCTGCAATTTCGCATCAGTTAAAGGCATTACGCCTAGCGAATCTGGTAAAATTCCGTAAAGAAGCACAGATAGTTTACTACTCGCTGGCAGATGATCATGTGAAAGAGATTATTGACAAGGGATTTGAGCATCTTTGGCAGAAATAATATTTTTTAATATTATAGTTGAGTAATTGAACAATTAAACAAATTATAAGGAGATTATCATGAAACGCATATTTCTATTAAAAGGGTTGGACTGTCCAAATTGTTCCGCAAAAATTGAAAAAGAAATCGGAGAGTTGGATGGAGTGCAATCCTCAGTGGTAAATCTGATGAAGCAGACGCTTACAATCAATGTTACTCAGACAGCCGCAGATACGATAGCCAGTCAGATTGAAACGATTGTTCATAGTCATGAGCCCGATGTGGAAGTTCAGGAAGAAACCGTTATGAATGTTACAAAGAGTTATTCGTTAAAAGGATTGGATTGTCCGAATTGTTCTGCAAAAATTGAAAAAGAAGTCGGAGAGTTGGATGGAGTGCAATCCTCAGTGGTAAATCTGATGAAGCAGACGCTTACAATCAATGTTGCTCAGACAGCCGCAGATACGATAGCCAGTCAGATTGAAACGATTGTTCATAGCCATGAGCCAGATGTGGAAGTTTCTGAAATTGTACAGGAATCTTATATACCGGAAAAAAAGCAGGAGGCCAATGAATCCTACAACAATGAGGATAAGAAGTTGACAGTTCGTTTAGCGACTGGTGCAGCAATCTATGCCATTGGTATGGCATTGACTGTTTTTGCGAAAGTGCCACTGCCTATCGAGTTAGCTTTTCTCATTGTTTCTTATGTTATTCTTGGTGGAGATGTTGTATGGCAGGCTGTGAGGAACATTTCAAAGGGGCGTGTATTTGATGAACATTTTTTGATGAGTGTTTCTACGATTGGGGCTTTTGTCATTGGTGAATATCCAGAAGCAGTTGCTGTTATGCTATTCTATCAGGTAGGTGAATTTTTTCAGTCATTGGCTGTTAAGCGTTCAAGAAAATCTATATCAGACTTAATGGATATACGTCCAGATTCTGCTACAGTAAGAAGGAATGGGGAATTGATTACCATATCTCCAGAAAATGTCTCCATTGGTGAGATTATTATTGTAAAGCCTGGTGAAAAAATTCCATTAGACGGTGTGGTATTGGATGGAGATTCTATGCTGGATACAAGCGCCTTAACAGGAGAATCAGTTCCGAGAAGTGTTCATAAAGGAGACGAAGCACTTTCCGGTTGTATGAATCAGACGGGTGTCTTAATGATTAAGACAACAAAAGCATTTGGTGAATCTACGGCTTCAAAGATTATTGATCTTGTGGAAAATGCGTCAAGCCGAAAAGCACCAACAGAAAATTTTATTACTACATTTGCACGTTATTATACACCTGTGGTTGTAATCTTAGCAGCTTTTCTGGCGATTCTGCCACCGATCATTCTTGGCGGAGGCTGGACAGAGTGGATTCGCAGAGGATTTGTTTTCCTTGTGGTATCTTGTCCATGTGCATTGGTTATTTCAATCCCGCTGACTTTCTTCGGCGGCATTGGTGCAGCATCTAAACGAGGTGTTCTTGTAAAAGGAAGCAATTATTTAGAGGCACTTAATAATGTCAGCGTTATTGTGTTCGATAAAACCGGAACACTTACAAAAGGTGTTTTCAATGTGACGGATATTTTGCCTGCAAATGGATTTTCAAAAGAACAGGTTCTGGAGTATGCGGCAGAGGCAGAGAGTTTTTCTAACCATCCTATTGCAAAATCCATTCTTGCTGCTTATGGAAAAGAAATTGATCAGTCAGTGATTTCTGATTATAAGGAAATTTCAGGATATGGAATCAGTGTAATGGCAGGGGAAAAGAAAGTTTTTGCTGGCAATACGAAACTTATGGATACAGAATGTATAGAGTACACAACCTGTGAAAACGCAGGTACAAAAGTTTATTTGGCGGTAGATGGTCAATATGCAGGATGTATTTTGATAACAGATGAAGTGAAGCCGGACAGTAAAAAAGCAATTTCTGACCTGAAACATATCGGCGTGGAAAAAACAGTCATGCTTACCGGTGATGATGAAAAAATTGGGAAGTCCGTTGCAGAAGAATTGCAGTTGGATGAATATTATGCACAGCTGCTTCCTGACCAAAAAGTGGAAAAGGTTGAGCTTTTAGATAGTAAAAAGAGACCGGGAAGCAAATTGGCTTTTGTTGGTGATGGTATCAATGACGCTCCTGTCCTTGCCCGTGCAGATGTTGGTATTGCAATGGGTGGGCTTGGTTCGGATGCGGCCATTGAAGCAGCAGATGTAGTTCTGATGACAGATGAACCGTCTAAGCTGGTGGACGCGATTGAAGTAGCAAAAGCGACAAAACAGATTGTCATGCAGAATATAGTGATTGCTCTTGGGATTAAAAGTGTGTTCCTGATTCTTGGCGCTCTTGGTATTGCGGGAATGTGGGAAGCTGTATTTGGTGATGTAGGCGTTACCATAATTGCTGTTTTGAACGCAATGAGAATTTTGAAAGAATAGGAAATGAGGTGGGAATGTGAAACGAAAACTGATTCTGTTAGTTGTTACGATTGTTTTTCTTGTAGGTTTTGGTGCCATTTTACATTCACCGCCTTCTATGATTGATGCAGTCACAGGAGCAACACCGAAGTCAAAAAAGGCGGCTCAAGCCTCCGCACAGTTGGAAGGCTCTTATGTTCTCGGTATTAATATGATGTCAGATGGTCTCGACAACGAGAACACCCGGAATAAATTAAAAGAATTGGCACTGGACGATTCGGAAACAAATGAAACAGATCTCATGAAAACGGACATTAGTTTTCGGTTATATGTATCTGAGACGGATTATCCGCTTGTCAGTTATGCTAAGAAACTCTGTGACAGATTGAAACAGGCCGGTTTTTCCGTAGATCTGAAAGAGTACAGTAACACAATGATGCTATCAAGAGTGGTAAGTGGAAAGTATGATGTATTCCTGGCATCGGATGATTTTATTGACGTTACAACGTTATCACAGATGGACTATATGATCATGGACAGCGAAGAAATGAGGTGAGCGGGAATTTATGAGAAAATGGAATACGATTTTGTCTGTTTTAATGCTTCTCATTTTTATGATTCATGGAATCATGGGAAGCTTTATGCTGAACGGAGTTGGAAGTAGTGCAGGGAAACTTCTTGCATGGATTGGTGTTGGTATTCTTGTTGTGCATACGGTGATTGGTGTCATCCTGACAGTTCAGAGTTTACAGACAGCGAAGCAATCCGGAAAAATGTATCTGAAACAGAACGCCATATTCTGGGCGAGACGAGCCAGTGGGCTGGCAATACTGATCCTGCTGTTCTTCCATATTGGCTTGTTTGGAAAGGTGCAGAATGGGACATATATTTTGTTCCCTTTTACAACGGTAAAGATGGTAACTCAGCTTTTGTTCGTGGCGGCAATCTTTGTTCATATTTTTATCAATATCCGCCCATTGCTCGTATCGCTGGGAATCATCAGTTATAAAGAACGAAGGGGTGATATTTATTTGATTCTTTCGGTGCTCCTTCTGTTTATAGCGGGCGCAGTTATTTTCTATTATATTGGGTGGCAATATCTATGAGTAAGACAATTATTATTATAGGTGCTGGACTGGCAGGACTTTCAGTGGCTTTGCAGGCAGCGGAAAATGGATGCAATGTAAAACTGGTTTCCTCCCTTCCGTCAGAGCGGGCACAGTCTGTTATGGCGGAGGGCGGTATCAACGCAGCTTTGAATACAAAAGATGAAAACGACAGTCCCGAAGAACATTTTACAGATACAATAAAGGCAGCATGTGGTCTGGCAGATCCAAATGCAGTTTGGGGAATGACACAGGCAGCACCGGAGCTGGTGCACTGGCTGCTAAAACTTGGAGTTAAATTTAACATGAGTGGCTATGATGATGTGGATCTGCGAAATTTTGGCGGGCAGAAAAAGAAACGGACTGCCTTTGCACAGAGCGATACCGGGAAGCAGATCATGACAGCTATGATAGACGCTGTTCGCAGGAAAGAAGCATTTGGTATGGTAGAACGGTTCAGCCATCATTCTTTCCTAACACTTCGTCTGTGTGGCAATATTTGTTGTGGCTGCGTAATCAGGGATGAATACAGTCAGGAGACTGTGGAATTACCGGGGGATGCGGTTATTGTTGCCACCGGTGGTATGCACGGATTGTTTGGAAATACAACGGGTTCGCTGAGCAATACAGGAGAAGTCACCGCAGAATTGTTCCGGCTTGGTGTTCCTCTGGCAAATGGCGAGATGATCCAGTATCATCCGACAACTGTGAAATGTGGTGGAAAACGCATGCTCATCAGCGAGGCGGCCAGAGGGGAAGGTGGCAGGTTGTTTGCCATGAAAGATGGAAAACAATGGTATTTCATGGAGGAAAAATACCCGGAGCTTGGAAATCTGATGCCACGAGATATTACCGCCAGAGAGATATGGAAGGTCAGCCATGAATCAGAGGTATTTCTTGACATGACGGAAATATCGGAGGAGATTATTTCAAATAAGCTATCTGGTCTGGCAGACGATTGTATGACCTATTTGCATAAAGATATACGAAAGGAACCGGTGTCTGTTTTACCGGGAATTCACTATTTTATGGGAGGTATTCTGGTGGATGAGCAGCACAGAACGCCGATTCAGAATCTTTACGCTGCCGGAGAATGCTGTGCCCAATATCATGGTGCCAACCGTCTTGGTGGAAATTCTCTGTTAGGAGCGTTATACGGAGGACGTGTTGCGGCAAAATCAGCATGCGAACAGGCAGATGTAGTAGATCTATCTTGTGCGACACAGATAGATTTTCCACCAGCGTCTCAAATTTCAGAAATAAAGCAATTAAACAAAGTGATGCAGGAGACTATGGGCGTTGTCAGAAATGAGAATACGTTGTTAAATGGGATTCAAACGGTACAAGCGCTGACAGGAAATCTTCCATTGCTTGGCATGGCAGTTCTAAAGAGTGCTCTTGCAAGAAAAGAAAGCCGTGGTGCACACTGGCGGGAGGATTATCCGAAGAGCAATGACGATGATTACCTTAAAACAACGGTAGCCAGATTTGATGGAAAGCAGATACAGATTTCCTTTGTACCTGTTCCAGAAAGGCGGTGATTCACTTGGTATATAAAATAAAAATCAGGCGGCAGGAGAGTCAGAAATCAGATAGTTATTGGCAGGAATTTGAGTTTGACGGAAGCAAAAACAGCTCTGTTGCCACTGTTCTAAAGGAATTGAACAGTAGAACTCCTTTGAAAGATAACTCAGGAACTATAGTTACTCCCATCAGCTGGGAATGTAGCTGTATGGTGCGAAAATGTGGGGCTTGCGCCATGCTGATTAACGAACGTCCGAGGCTGGCATGCTCTACATTTCTACATATGTTAAAAGGTTCTACAATCACCTTGGAACCTTTAAGCAAATTTCCGCTTGTAAGAGATTTGATCGTTGACCGGTCAAATCTGTTTGAAAATTTGAAAAAACTGAACCTTTGGCTTGAAAGTGAAGCTTATATGAGTTCGTGGACACATGAACCGAGATACCAGTCGGCACGCTGTCTGATGTGTGGTTGCTGCCTTGAAGTGTGTCCTAACTTCTCTGCAAATGGGACTTTCGCAGGCGCTGTTGCTGCAGTCAACGCATTTCGGATTCTGAATGAAGAACAGGAAAGCACTCATTTGAATGAGATTTCTGCTGAATATAAGAAGAAATATTTTGAGGGATGCGGGAAGTCGTTATCTTGTCATGATATTTGTCCGATTGGTCTGCCTGTGGAAGAACTGCTTGTAAGGTCGAATGCAGCGGCTGTTTGGGGCAAATAAAATGGATGATAAAAGCTATAATGAATGTATGAAGAGAATCAAAAACTTGATTCTCTTTTTTAAAACACATACATTGGCAAATATCTATGTATATATTATATTGAACATAGACAATGATCAATGTGAGGTGTCAATATGAATGCAATGGATGTGGCTTTGATATGCAAGGCTTTGGGCGATGCGAACCGGCTGGAAATTGTACAGATGCTGTCGGATGGAGAAAAGTGCGGGTGTAAACTTTTGGAAAGATTTGAAATTACCCAGCCAACTTTATCCCATGATGAATTTTCCGGAAATATTGTAGCTAATAGTTATTTAAACTGTTGTATTTGTTTAAAAATTAAAAAATATCTAATGAGTCTTCCGCATCTACCCACATCTGCAAATTTCCATCAAGATATAATCTTGCATATTCAAGAGGATCATCAATGGCGAGTGCGTTTAATGCACAGTCTGATCCTGATGTGGTTTTTAAGTCCTTTTCAGCTTCCCAACAGTCAATGCGGAGCATATAGCCAACAGAGGTATAAACATCAATGCTGTTTCGTCCGGGATTGTATTCTGCAAATATTGTTCTCATCGTATCTTATCTCCTTATCGTTCAATCAATTATTTGCTACAAAAATCAGAAGCATTTCAATCAGTTCACCATGTCACTTTTATTTTGTGTTATACTGTTTTATATAATTTTTTTGGTCTCCGCTACCGCTTCGGTCGGCACAGAGCAGAGGCCCACCGGACCTCTTGTGCCCTTGTATTTTCCCTTATCAGAGTTCGTAAACACTGGTGGGACGATATAACACAAGGGAAACAATAAGGGAAAGCTCGCCTGTGATAAATTCAGTGTTTTCAAGGGTTTGCGGAGAATTTAATAACAAAATATAACAGTTGTTAAATTGCTTAAAACAGGTGAAATCTCAATCGGAATTTGTAGAATTAGTAAATCTCGATTTTGGGAAATACAAGAATGTGTCTCATTATGGTTTTAATGCGGTTTGTAAGGAGAAACAATATGATTGGGTTTGTTATATGGTCACTTTTTGGAGTGTTTATAATTGGATTAGGAATAAAAGATATGTTTTCTAAGAATCCCGTTGGATTCTGGGCTAATACCGAAACAATAAAAGTAAAAGATGTGAAAGGTTACAATCGTGCGAGCGGACTATTGTTTATAATCTATGGAATCATTTTTGTTATATTAGGAATTCCGCTGTTAGAAGGTCAAAATACACCATACGTTCTGTTGTCGGTTATTGGTGTGATGGTGGAAACAATTGTAATTATGGCTGCTTATAGTTTAGTTATCGTTAAAAAGTATGAAGAGAAGTAAATAACTTATAATTTGTGGAGGATAACTATTGTGGATAAAGCAGTTATTTATATACATGGAAAAGGTGGTAATGCTGAAGAAGCTATTCATTACAAACCGCTCTTTAGTAATTGTGATGTGATTGGTCTCGACTATACTGCACAGTTTCCATGGGAAGCAAAAGAAGAATTTCCATTACTTTTTAATTCAATTTATAGAAACTACAAGACGGTTGAAGTAATTGCCAATAGCATTGGAGCGTATTTTGCTATCAATGCCTTATCAAATCAGCAAATAGAGAAAGCATATTTTATTTCGCCCGTTGTAGATATGGAAAGGCTTATTGCTGATATGATGATTTGGGCAAATGTTACAGAGGATGAACTCAAAGAGAAAAAAGAAATTCAGACAACCTTTGGAGAGACTCTTTCATGGGATTATCTTTGCTATGCAAGAGAAAATCCTATTATATGGGAAATCCCAACGCACATTTTATATGGTGAAAAAGATAATCTTACCGCTTATGGAACGATATTTGAATTTGTACAGAGGACTAATTCAACACTTTCTATTATGAAAAATGGAGAGCATTGGTTTCATACGGATGAACAAATGAAATTTCTTGATGAATGGATAATAAAATCTTCCAAATAAATTCAAGTTTGGAGAATTGAGAAAATCGGAATTTTGGAGGTTATTATGGCTTTTGATTTTAAAAAAGAGTATAAAGAATTCTATATGCCGAAGAACAAACCAGAGATTGTAAATGTACCTAAGGCAAATTATATTGCAGTTAGAGGAAAAGGCAATCCAAATGAAGAAGGCGGAGCATATCAACAAGCAATCAGTGTTCTATATGCTGTTGCATACACATTAAAAATGAGTTACAAGACTGATTATAAAATTGAAGGATTTTTTGAATATGTTGTTCCGCCATTGGAAGGTTTTTGGTGGCAGGATGATGTCGAGAGTGTAGATTATACAAATAAGTCTGCTTTCAGCTGGATTTCTGTTATCCGTTTGCCTGATTTCATTTCTAAAGCTGATTTTGACTGGGCGGTAGAAACAGCAACGAAAAAGAAGAAACTTGATTGTTCGTCAGCAGAGTATCTTACGATTGATGAGGGATTATGCGTTCAAATTATGCATATAGGTTCTTTTGATAATGAGCCAGCAACTGTTGCGCTTATGGATACTTATTTAGAACAAAATGGATATGTTAATGATATTAACAAAGATAGGTTGCACCACGAGATTTATATGTCTGATGCAAGAAAGGTTGCCCCAGAAAAATGGAAAACTGTAATTAGACATCCAATTAAGAAAGCGTAAAATTCCCGTTTATTGGGAAGTCGCAGAGAACGAAAAATCGGAATTTTGCTTTCGATGACCAGAATGAAAATCGTTATCGTTGCGCCTGTTTTCACAAGCGTTGCGTGACATAAAAAGAATTCTTTTTTAATATCAAAGTATCAAAAACAAAGGAGGTTCTTTTTATGTTGAAGGAATTAAAGAAAAACAAAATGAGTGTTGTTGCAACTGGAATTTTATTTGGTGTTATGGGGGTATTAATTATTCCTATGATAGCAGTAATTGTAAAAATATCGAATGCATTATCCCAAAAACATCCTAGGATATACAAGTATAGTATGATTGCTTTTATCGGTATGTTATTGGCAATTAGCCTATTTTGCGTTGTTATTAAACATCAGATGAGTTTTCTTGTAATAGTTGCTTGTTTAGCAATAACATTATGCGACACTATTAAAAACAGATAATAAATGGAGTACAACTATGGAAATATCAGATTTGATTAAATCAGCCAGAATTGAAAAGGGCTTAACCCAACAACAACTGGCTGATGTTGTCTTTGTTACGCGACAGACAATTTCGAAATGGGAATTGGGAAAAAGTGTTCCTGACCAAGCCTCTCTTATATTGCTATACCAGTATTTGGACATCAAGGATAATGGGAAAAAACAGTTATCAAAGCTTATTTTTAATAAGCAAAATATTATATTAATTTTGATTGCAATCTTATTTTCTCCTATGGTTATTGGAGTACGTTTTATCTGTTGTAAAATTGATAAGATTGAAAATCGAAAAATTAAAGCGGTAATCAAGGTTATTGGCTTTGTTGTATTCTCATCGTATCTAGTATCTTTAAAAGAAAATGTGGCGTATTTGTTAATTGGTATATTTTCTCTGGTGTATTTGTTATATCAATTCTATTTGAGTGGATTGGAAACTAAATGATTTGTGTCAGCAAGTTTAAGGCAAGCGATAATTCATGAAATTCAAGTTTGTGGAATTCAAAAATTTAAAATGAAATGTGAGATAGAGCGTATGGAAATAATCTATACGTTCTATTTTTTTTGCCTTTTTGAAAAAAGTGATTAAAAAACTATTGACATTTTGTTACTGGCAAGACTGCGAAGTCGATTTTGATTTCTGTTGGTGTCCGTCTGACAGCGTTCAATCTGAAACAGATCGCCAATCTGACCTGTACAGACGAACTGGACTTATACAGTATCGGGGAGAAAAAAGTGGCACTGTTTTGCTGTATTCCAGATGCGGACACCAGTATGAATTATCTGGTCGGCATGATTTACAGCAATCTGTTTCAGACACTGTATTATGTGGTAGACCGGAAGTACGGAGGAAGGCTTCTGATTCCGGTACACTGCATTATGGATGAATGGCCAAACGTAACATTGCCAGATGACTTTGACAAGATTCTGGCAACCATGCGTTCCAGAGGGATTTCCTGCAGTATCATCATCCAGAACATTGCACAGATGAAAGTGGTTCTTTGGACATTATCATGATAATAAGAATATTGGACCGAGAGAAATACTGATATATGAACAGATTATTCGGATACTGTGAGAAATTATAATTCATGAAAAGTAAATGTAAATCGAAAACTATTTGGCTAAACTTTATATAATAATTGAAAAAACAGCTGACTTGCAATAAAAAAATTTTACAACCAGCTGTTTATTGATCTCCTTTTTCAATTTTAACTACCGCTTCTATAGGACAATCTAAAATAACACAAATATCATGTAGAGTATTCATGGTAACACTTTTGTTTTTCCTAAGAGCATCTAATGTTCCGGTGCTTATGTGGTAGGTTTTGATTAATTCATATTGAGAAATCCCCTTATCTTTTAATGTCTGCCATAATGGGGCGTAGGTAAACAAATGTATCACCTCTTTCATGCGTGTTCTATATTTAATTATAGGATTTTCAATTACCTTACATATTGCCAAATATTCGACTATAATAAATATAACAAGAGAGCAAAGATTAGATACAATGTAGTTCAAATATGGAGAAAGATATGGAAAAGTGTGCAGAACAGCAAAGGCTGTTATTCCTTGGTATGTGTAGTTTGGAAGACCGAAAGAGAATTTGTGATGAAAAAATAATGGATTTATATAATTTTGAGCGAATTACTTATTTGCTGGAAGCGTTTGGATTTGAAGAATATAAATTTGTATTTGAAATGAAGTATAAAGATCTGCTACTGAAACTTGCGGATATTGTTGAGCAGAATTTAGTATGTGGAAATTCTATGGATAAATATGTGTTACAGGATAAATACGAAATAAGAAATGAGTGGCAGCAAGAGTTTATTAGAAATTTGCCCAATGAAGTAATGAAAAACTGTATTCAGGAGATATTTGATTTGTATGCATAAATGCTAGATTTGTTTCGGCTTAATATATTTGTGTACAGAAAAAGGTATGACATAAAAATAATAAAGGATTATGTGCGAAAATTGGAACCTGGTTCCAATTTTTGTGCTTTATGCCATATTCAAACAGAAGGGAGTGATAATAAGGACTATTTGTTATTCTGGGAACCGAAAAATAAAATGAGATTTTCTTATCAGATAGATGTTGAATTTTTAGCTTATCTTGAAAAGAATTTAAAAATTTGTTAAGATGGAACAGGTAAGCAAATAGGTAGTCATCTGTCTGTTAGAAAGAAGAAAAAGGATGGATGAGTATCATGGCTAAAGCCTTAAATGGGAAAGAGTTGGGGAAAGGAATTACTCAACTGAGAAATGGAACCTATCAAGCACGTGTGTATATTAAAGGAAATGACAAACCTATATATGCATCCAGTAAAAGATTAGAAGAAGTAAAACAAAAGAGAGAAAAAATATTAGAACAATATAATCTGGGATTGCAGACTGATGCCAGCAAAAAAACGTTAAATGATTGGTTTGATGAGTGGATGGAGTTATATGTGGTTGGAAAAGTGAAACCTAGGACTGTACAAAACTATATAAGAGAGTATGAAAGATGTAAATCTTATATAGGGCATATAAAAGTAAATCAATTACAACCGACATATATCCAAAAAATGGTAAACGAATTATTAAAAAAAGGATATAAGAGGGCAACGGTTAAACAATCAGTATCCGTTTGAGGAGAATTTTGTGAATAAAGAATTTGATAAAATACGAGAAAAAATGTAAAATACATAGAAGTTACAAATGGAAATAACTGAGCCTGCGAGGAAGCAAAGATACGATGGTTGTCTCGCAGGCTGACAAATAAATAAAGCGAATAATTATACAAACACGTGGATGAATATGCAGGGAAAAATTAGGGGAGAAAGTACGAAAATTTTGAAAATCGTGTGAAAACCGTGTAGAAAAAAAGTGGAAAGTGCTGAAACCCTTGTAAAATAAGGAGATTTTGATATGACTGGTGAACTAACACCGACCGCCTGATAATTTTAACCCTACAAAAACGCGATAAAGCGCGTGGTTGAGGGATTTTTTTATGGTCGGAAAAGTTGTCTGAAAGTTCTGACAACGGCATGGAGTGTACTGTAGTGTTGTGGAGTACATTGGAGTACATGGTCAAAAAATGGTCACAAATGCTTTTTCCCAAATGCATACTCATACATACTCATGCATATTGTGTAACCTTTAATGTTAGTTCCCCTATGTTTGTATAATTATTCCGTTTTTTATTCTAATTCAATTCATTTTTATCTTTTCAACTGTTAAATCTAAATTTTGCGTTTCTGCAAAATCATTTATACAATTTCCTGAGATCAGGTATTTTATACATTGAAATAAAAAGAAGGTTTCAATTTATGAATATCAATAACAGTAAATATATCTTCTATGCATTTAATAAGAAATGGAAGAGTATTCGTGAGTGTTGCAAATACTATGAAGTAAGATATGGATCTGTTATGTCTTACAAAAGAATCCACAAGTGTACAGCTGAAGAAGCAATCGCATATTGCAGAAATTTGAAAAAACTAGGTATATTTTATTTTAAGAAAGTGAGGTGGACAGATTTAAAAGAATGCTGCGATTATTACAATATAAACTATAAATCCCTATGTACTTATATGCAGAAAAATAAAATATCAAAAGAGGAGGCGCTCAGCCATTATTATCAGTATTATAAATATAATCGTTTTACATATAACCATGTGACTTATGATAGTTTTGCAGCTTGTTGTGAGGCTTACAATATTAAATCGGTTTGCGTCAGAAGATATGCGAGAAAAAAACATTTTCTATTGCGGCATGCATTTGCCAGCTATCTGAATTATCATAATAAACGAAAAATGTATTTCTGCGGACAGGAATATATTACATTTACATCATGTTGCAGAGCATTTGGATGCAATGCATCTTATGTGTCGGCATACGCAAAACGGCACGGAATATCCAGAGAAGAAGCTTTGAAATTTTATATCAATCGTATTGGAAAGCAGGAAGGACAAAAAATAGATTCCAGAACATTTGTATTCCGGGATAGTATTTATCATGATTTGAGTGACTGCTGCCGCAAACTTGGTATAAATGTCAGCAGCGTTTATGGTTATATGTGGAGAACGAAAAAGGGTAAAGTAGAGGCGGTTGAATATTACTATAATAAAAAGATGGAGGATTATTTTGAATGGGAGTCGGTTTTATACTCGTCTTTGTCGGCATGCTGTACAAAATTTGATGTGTCATTAAAAGCAGTACGCAATAGAGCGTGGCGAAAGAACTGTTCGATCCAAGAAGCTTTCCGACATTGTCTGAGAAGGAAGCAAAGTCTGGAAACGGATGTATTTTACTATAGAGGTGATGAGTATAAAAATTTGAAAGAGTGCTGTGAAAAATACAATATTAATGTTCAATCTGTGCATTCTTATAGGTTTCGGAATAAAGACAGCGATTACGATGAGGCAATTGATTATATTAGAAAGATTACGGAAAATCGGCAATTTATCTGGGAGGATGGAAGTGTATATGAATCAATCAATTCCTTTTGCAGAATGAAAAGTATCTCTGTAAGCAGTGTGAGAGATAAAGCGAGAAAGAAAGGGATGTCTTTACAGGAAGCGGCAAAATATTATATTGAGAGAAATAGTTATGACTGATGAGTACGCAGTATAAGCGGATGGTAGAATTTATGAGAAATGTGTTGCTGTTTATTGCAATTGCGATAAAATTAGGATAAAATAAAGATAGTAAAATGCGAAAGGAGAGGTGGAAATGATACAAATTCGCCCAGTTTCTGATCTTAGAAATAAATTTCCTGAAATTGAGACTCTTGTTAATAGTGGGAATCCTGTGTATTTAACTAAAAATGGATATGGCGCTATGGTTGTTCTAAGCTTAGAAGAGTATGCAAGTCTCACAGATAATATTGAAATGAAGCTTGATGAAGCTGACAGGCAGGCTGCGGGAACCGATGAAAGACTTTCTCACGAAAGCGTGTTCAAAAATGCAAGGAGTGCAATACATGGAAAATAAATCTTATCAGCTTCGTTACTTGCCAATATTTGAAACTGATTTGCTAAGTACGGTAAATTACATTACAAATGTCTTGAAAAATGAAGATGCAGCACATCGGTTGGTTGATGATATTGAAAGTGCCATATTGAAAAGGCTGGAAAATCCTCTTGCGTTTGAACCTTATCGTTCTGCAAAAAGGAGAGAGTATCCATATTATCGGATTTATGTGAGGAATTATGTGGTATATTATGTGGTTATCGGGAATGTTATGGAAGTAAGGCGACTGATATATAAAAGCACTTGATAAGGAACTGTAAGTTACGATGTTAAAAAGTAGAAGTTACTGATGATGGAACGCCGGATGAGGGGAAACTCTCATGTCCGGTGTGAAGTGGGGGAAAGTCTGGCGATAACATCAAAGGATTACCTATCACTATAGGACCGTTTGATTGCCCTGCATCATTTGGATATTGGTTGGAAACCATCTGATGTAGGACGGATTTTGCGGACATTCAAAATAAAAAAGAATGTGGAGGTAACAGACAATGGCAAAATCATTATTTGAGGAACTGGGCGGCAAATACGAAAGGCAAGGGGATTATTTGATACCGTGCTTAACTGTACCCGCCGAAGAAGAACAGGCAATAGGCATCTGGGGGCAACGGCATTTAGATTATCTAAAACAGTACCGTAAAGTTACATACACCAATCTTCTTACAAGCGGCAGGCTAAACGCCTACCTTGCCGACATCAACAGACAGGCACAGGAACGCTTTGAAAGGCTCATAGAGGGTATGAAACAGGCACAGGGCATAACGGAACAGCTAAAGGCAGAAAACGCCTTAGAATGGACAGGATGCCTCAATAACATAAGGGCTTGTGCGAGGGAGATTGTGGAAAAGGAAATTATTTTTGCATAAACAGATGATTAGTGGCAGGGGGAAATCCTGCCGCTTTTTCTGCTTTAGTTTGTCAGCTTGACAAATAAAGGGTTAAGGAGTATAATTAGATTCAGTATTATACAAGGAGTTAATAAATATGCGGCAAGGTATTCTTAAATAAACTGTCAATTTGATAGTGGGAACAAAAAGTAGCAGTCCCGTTTCACTTTTAATATGGGGCTTAGTTTTTTGTACCCAGTTTAAGAATACTTTTATCATGTAATTTTATATGCCCGAAAACATATAAGTGTTTTGGGGCTATTGGAGTTATTTACCCAGTGATAGGAGTATTTATCACTGGGTATTTTTATGCCCTTTTTTGGGTGTTGATAGGAGGAAAATCACATGAAAATAATTAACTTAGGCATTCTGGCTCACGTTGACGCAGGAAAGACAACATTAACGGAGAGTTTATTGTATACCAGTGGTGCAATTGCAGAACCAGGGAGCGTAGATAAAGGCACAACAAGGACAGATACAATGAATTTGGAGCGTCAAAGGGGAATCACTATCCAGACAGCAGTGACATCTTTTCAGTGGGAGGATGTAAAAGTCAACATTATAGATACGCCAGGCCATATGGATTTTTTGGCGGAAGTATACCGTTCTTTATCCGTATTAGACGGAGCAGTATTATTAGTTTCTGCAAAGGATGGCATACAGGCACAGACCCGTATACTGTTTCATGCACTACAGACAATGAAGATTCCGACAATTTTTTTCATCAATAAAATTGACCAAGAGGGGATTGATTTGCCAATGGTATATCAAGAAATGAAAGCAAAGCTTTCTTCGGAAATTATAGTGAAGCAAAAGGTTGGGCAGCATCCCCATATAAATGTAACGGACAATGACGATATGGAACAGTGGGATGCGGTAATTATGGGAAACGATGAACTATTAGAGAAATATATGTCAGGGAAACCGTTTAAAATGTCAGAACTGGAACAGGAAGAAAACAGGAGATTCCAAAACGGAACGTTATTTCCCGTTTATCACGGAAGTGCTAAAAACAATCTGGGGATTCGGCAGCTTATAGAAGTGATTGCCAGTAAGTTTTATTCATCAACGCCTGAAGGTCAATCTGAACTATGCGGGCAGGTTTTTAAGATTGAATATTCAGAGAAAAGGCGGCGTTTTGTTTATGTGCGTATATATAGCGGAACATTGCATTTGAGGGATGTTATTAAAATATCTGAAAAAGAGAAAATAAAAATCACAGAGATGTGTGTTCCGACAAACGGTGAATTATATTCATCCGATACAGCCTGCTCTGGTGATATTGTAATTTTACCAAATGATGTTTTGCAGCTAAACAGTATTTTGGGGAACGAAATGCTGTTGCCGCAGAGAAAATTTATTGAAAATCCTCTCCCTATGCTCCAAACAACGATTGCAGTAAAGAAATCTGAACAGCGGGAAATATTGCTTGGGGCACTTACAGAAATTTCAGATGGCGACCCTCTTTTAAAATATTATGTGGATACTACAACGCATGAGATTATACTTTCTTTTTTGGGGAATGTGCAGATGGAAGTCATTTGTGCCATCCTTGAGGAAAAATATCATGTGGAGGCAGAAATAAAAGAGCCTACTGTTATATATATGGAAAGACCGCTTAGAAAAGCAGAATATACCATCCACATAGAAGTCCCGCCAAATCCTTTCTGGGCTTCTGTCGGGTTGTCCATAGAGCCGCTCCCTATTGGAAGCGGAGTGCAGTATGAAAGCAGAGTTTCACTTGGATATTTAAATCAATCGTTCCAAAATGCGGTTATGGAGGGGGTTCTTTATGGCTGCGAGCAGGGGCTGTATGGATGGAAAGTGACAGACTGTAAAATCTGTTTTGAATATGGATTGTATTATAGTCCTGTAAGTACCCCCGCAGACTTTCGGCTGCTTTCCCCTATCGTATTGGAGCAGGCTTTAAAAAAAGCAGGGACAGAACTATTAGAGCCATATCTCCACTTTGAAATTTATGCACCGCAGGAATATCTCTCACGGGCGTATCATGATGCTCCAAGGTATTGTGCAGATATTGTAAGTACTCAGATAAAGAATGACGAGGTCATTCTGAAAGGAGAAATCCCTGCTAGATGTATTCAAGAATACAGGAACGATTTAACTTATTTCACAAATGGGCAGGGAGTCTGCTTGACAGAGTTAAAAGGATACCAGCCAGCTATTGGTAAATTTATTTGCCAACCCCGCCGCCCGAATAGCCGTATAGATAAGGTTCGGCATATGTTCCACAAGTTAGCTTAACAGCTTGCAAAAGTCATATAAAATGAGATTTGAAAGGATTAGAGACTAATTATGATGAAATGCGAATGGATATTGTGTCCTGTTTGTGGGAGCAAAACCCGTAATAAAATTAGGAAGGACACTGTTTTGGAGAATTATCCCCTTTATTGTCCAAAATGCAGACAAGAAAGATTGATTAAAGTTGACAACTTGAAGATAACTGTCATCAAAGAGCCAGACGCTTAAGACGCAGAGCCGATGAAATTGTGGAACAATTCACGAATCATCGGCTCTTTTTGTTTCGTATTTGAAAGAACAAACTCACCAAATAAAAAAAACGATATTCGGGTGGGTTATTTTGTTATACCCTAAATTACCCTCTGAATTTGTTTTTAAATTTGGAGGGATTTTTTTATGTCCTTTTTTCGGGCAGTTATCTATCTGCTCATACGAAGCAAAATTTATCAATACATAGCATATCAGAGAACGGCAGGAAACCAGTTAAAAAAATTTCTGCCAGTGCAACGGTACTTCTCACCTTGAAAGTAGAAGTACAATCTCCATACAATAGAATTACTATTTCCTATAACCGTAAAGGTCACAGAGCCTTTGCGGTTTTTCTTTTGTCGATTTTTGTTGGAAAGTGCCGTAGGGCTGTTTCTGATATGCGGTGTCGTTCTCCGCCTCTCCATCTGGATTTTTTACATTTCAAAAATTCAGATGGGAGGTATTTATGGTGAAATATGCACCAAGAAAGGTATATATCAGAGAAAGTGGCGGCTATGTGGAATTATCCTACACGGAGTTCTGCCGTTGCAGGGAATCCGACCAGACCTATATGGACAAGCTGTTTATCCCCATTCAAGGCTGTCTGCTTGAAGTCGTGAGGGAGCAATACACAGACTTCTACCGTGACAAGGAACGGTGGCGTTATCTGCAAAAATTAGATACAAAGAATAGACTGCTATCTCTCGACGGATTTACGGACAGCGAGGGGAATCCTCTGGACTTTATCACTGATGAAGCGGTGGACATTGCAGAAACCGTTGTCAATGCGGTCATGGTGGACAGGCTGAAAGCCGCCCTGCCTTTGCTGTCGGATAGTGAACAGGAGCTGATACAGGCAATCTTTTTTGACGGACTTTCCGAGCGTGAAGTCGGGGCGAGGTTGGGCATAACCCAGAGCGTTGTAAACAAACGCAAAGCCAGAATCCTAATAAAACTAAGAAAGATAATAGAAAATTAAAATTTAAGGCGTTCAGCCCCCTTGTTTTTTCCTTTGGGAAGATGAGGGGGCTTTTCTCTGCCCTCTCAATCAATTCTGATTGGAGGAAGTAAGAATGGCATACAACCACGGACGGGAGGACAGGAAATGGCGTATCTGGAAAGAAGCGGAGGAAAAGCTGCTGCGTGAGTGCGGCGTTGATGAAGCGACCATTGAGCAGATACGCATGGCGGACAGGGCAGACTTCAATTCCAACAGGCGGTTTTACCGATGGACGAATGACGTTGCGGAATATCTTGAGGACATGGCAGGCAGGGAGCGGCAGGCGGAAGTGGGTACGGTTGCGGAGTTACTGGAAGAGATTGAGAGCGAAAATCTCTATCAAGTATTAGTCACGGTGGACGGGCGTACCTTGAAAATCGTCCTGCTGAAAATGCAGGGGTATTCCACAAAGGAGATTGCCCCGCTTGTGCATTTGACGACTGGTGCCATCTATGCGAGGTTAGACCATCTGCGGAAGAAGCTGCGGAAAATTTTATAGCTTCTAAAACAGCCTGCCATCCTGCGGGCTACTGGGTGAGGGATGGAAATCCCCTCACTCATTTTTTGCAGGAGGACAACAGGATGGCATACAGGGTTAAGGCATACACGCTTCGGGAGGAATCCACGGAAAGCGGCACAAGGTATTTTATCAGCTTTAAGGACGGGCAGGGCAAATCCCACGAGTTGGAAGTGTCGGAACAGTTCTTTATGGAGTTTCGGCAGATGGAGCGCAGGAACAGGAATCTTTTCTAATGGGACGAGCGGCACAGGGAGTTTAACGAGGTATGGGACGAAACCCTTTACAGACGGGCGTTGCGTGTGCCTAAGAGCCTTGATGAACGCATGGTTGAGGAAGAACGGAATGAAACGCTCTATAAGGCGGTTGGGAGCCTTCCAGAGATACAAAGGCGGCGTTTCCTGCTCTACTACGAGTATGAGTTCAATTTTTACCAAATCGCCGCTATGGAGCATTGCACCGCTTCGGCAATACAGAAATCTGTTGCGATTGCAAAGGAGAAAGTAAAGGCGGAAATTGAAGAAATATCTCCAACCGTGACCGACACCGCCCGAAAAAGAAATCTGTTTTTTATTTGTGTGGGATTGGCGGCATTACATACTCTCACTTTTTTCCGTGGGAGTAAATCTATTTTTAAGGAGGTCAACGCCTATGTGCAACGAAAACAAAGACACCGCCCGAAAGGAGGAAAGCCATGCAGAAGTTACAGACAGTCAACGCCGAAACGCTCCTTTATGAACCGCTTGAGAAACCATCCTTTGTGGTGGACAGCCTTATCCCGACAGGCTTATCGCTGTTCTGCGGCTCACAGAAGATAGGCAAAAGCTGGCTCATGCTGAAGCTATGCTTATGCGTGTCGCAGGGAATCCCTTTATGGGATATGCCGACAATGGAGGGCGATGTGCTTTACCTCTGCCTTGAGGACACGTTCTGCCGCATACAGGACAGGTTATTTCGTTTGACGGACGAAGCAAGCGGGCGGCTCCACTTTGCCGTGGCAAGCTGCAAGCTGTCAGACGGTCTTATCGTGCAGCTTGAAGATTATCTGAAAGATTACCCAGACAGCAGGCTCATTGTCATTGATACCTTGCAGAAAGTCCGTACAGCTTCAAAAGACAATGCCTATGCAAGCGACTATGGGGACATCTCCCTCATCAAAGACTTTGCCGACAGGCACTCTCTGGCGGTCATTGTCGTACACCACATCCGAAAGCAGAATGACAGCGACGTGTTCAACAAGGTGTCTGGGACGACAGGATTAACGGGGAGTGCGGACGCTACCTTTGTTCTGGAAAAGGAGAAACGTGCGTCTGACACCGCCAAGCTGTATGTGACGGGCAGGGACACGCCTTATCAGGAATACACGCTGCGTTTCCGTGATTGCCGTTGGGAGCTTGTGGAGCGGAAAACGCAGGAGCAGCTTGCGAAAGAAACGATACCAGATGTCCTTTTTCGGTTGGTGGATTTTATGAGGGATAAGGAAGAATGGATAGGCACGGCAACGGAACTGTTAGCCGCTATGGGGGAAACGGAAACCATACCCACGGTGATTACGAAATGGCTGAATGAATACCGCACCACATTTTTAAGCGAGAACCGTATCTGCTACCAGTACAGCCGCAGGAAAGACGGCAGGCGGATTGCCCTTGCAAGGAGGGCGGGTGACAGCGGTGATGGTGGTGACAGCGATATTAGGATACCCCCCTGTTACTGTCATTGACGCTTAAAGCCATGTAAAGCTGGCGGCTCTGCCCTGCGGGTGACAGCAGTGACGGTGGTGACAGTGATTTTAGGATACCCTGCCGCTGTCATCCCTACGGGAGAACACCCCGTAAACGCAAAATGCAGGCGTGAGATTTACTCGCCCTTTTCGGTCGTGTAAAACCACCCCTGCGGTCAGAAAAATCATTCCGATTTTTCCGACTGCGTTTACAGGGTGTAACACACTACACTTTGCCCTGCAAAGTCGTGTGCCAGACGTTCCCTCTGGACTCCCTTAAGGCAGGGCTGTGCCCTGCTATCCTACGCCTTACGGCTTCGGATAAAAGAATGGCGGCATGACGGTGACGGCTCTTGCGAGGGGGGTATCCCAAAAACACCGTCATCATCGACATGACCGTCATGCAGGGGGTGAGGGTGACAGTTGCGGCAGTCGGCAGGGGGTATCCCAAAACTGCTGTCACCACCGTCACCGCTGTCACCCCAAAGGACGGTCACCCGCCGAAAGAAAGGAGGAATCCGCCTATGCCTTATGCAATCCTGCGTTTCCAGAAACGAAAAGCGGGCGGCGTTGCGGCTTGTGAACGCCACAACGAGCGGAAGAAAGAAGCCTACAAAAGCAACCCAGATATAGATATGGAACGCTCTAAAAACAATTACCATCTCATAGCACCACCAAAGTACACCTACAAGAAAGAGATTAACCGCATGGTAGCCGAAGCGGGGTGCAGGACAAGGAAAGACAGCGTGATGATGGTGGAAACGCTCATCACAGCTTCACCAGAATTTATGAACCAGTTACCGCCCGAAGAACAAAAAGCGTATTTCCAGACGGCTCTTGACTTCATTTCGGAGCGTGTTGGAAAGCAGAATATCCTCTCCGCTGTCGTCCATATGGACGAGAGAACGCCCCATATGCACCTCTGCTTTGTGCCGATTACGCCAGACAATAAGCTGTCAGCGAAAGCTATCTTAGGCAACCAGAAATCATTATCCGAGTGGCAGACCGCCTACCATGAGCGGATGTCCTCACGGTGGAATCAGCTTGAACGGGGGCAGTCCTCAATGGAAACCAAGCGGAAACACGTCCCCACATGGCTCTATAAATTAGGCGGCAGGCTTGATAAACAGTATGAAGAAATCGTGTCTGCCCTATCCGACATCAACGCCTTTAACGCAGGGAAGAAAAGGGATAAAGCGTTAGATTTACTCTCTGCATGGCTGCCAGACGTGGAGAAATTCTCTAAGGAAATCGGGAAACAGCAGGCGTATATCGACAGTTTGAAAGAGAGAATTGGGCAGGAATCAGACTATGCGGGGCGTATGCGTGATGAAAAGTACGAGCAGGAACTAAAGGTGCAGAAAGCGAATCAGAAGATATTTGAATTGCAGAGAACCAACGAGCAGATGGGGCGGCTGCTGTCAAAAATACCGCCCGAAGTGTTGGAAGAATTGCAGAAAAATCATAGAAGCAGAGCGAAAGAAAGGTAGATATGTGAATGAAGAAACAGGATTTTAAGGTGTTAAAGACCAAAGACTTGTACCCGTTCCCCGACAATCCGTTTCATGTGGCAGAAGATGAAACACTGTCAGAGTTAGCGGAAAGCATCAAGGAATTTGGCATTGTCACGCCGATAATCACACGCCCGAAAGAGGACGGGGACGGTTATGAAGTGATTGCAGGACAGCGGCGTGTCCGTGCTTCTGAACTTGCAGGGATAAATACCGTGCCTGCGTTTGTCCTGCCCTTAGACCGTGACCGAGCCATCATCACCCTTGTAGACAGCAATTTGCAGCGTGAGAATATCCTGCCATCGGAGCGGGCGTTTGCTTACAAGATGAAATCCGAAGCCATGAAGCGGCAGGGTTTCCGCACAGACTTAACCTCGTCACAAGTTGTGACGAAGTTGCGGACGGACGACAAGGTGGCACAGGGCTTCGGCGTGGGCAGGATGACCGTGCAGCGTTTTATCCGCCTGACGGAACTGATACCGCCGATTTTGCAGATGGTGGACGAGGGGAAAATCGCCCTCACGCCTGCGGTGGAACTGTCCTTCTTGAAGAAAGACGAGCAGGAAAACCTCTTTGCCACGATGGAGAGCGAAGAAGCAACGCCCTCACTCTCACAGGCACAGCGGATGAAACAGTTAAGCCAGAGCGGGCGGCTTGACATGGATACGATATTTGCGATTATGACGGAGGAAAAGGGCAACCAGAAAGAAACCTTGAAAATCAACACAAGCAAGCTGAAAAAATACTTTCCGAAGAACACAACGCCGAAGCAGATGGAGGAAACCATCATCAAACTTTTGGAGCGTGAGTTGCAGAGGAAACGCAACCGTGACAGCCGCTAATCTTCTTTT
Source organism: Coprococcus sp. AF51-11b1 (assembly GCF_027682785.1). Taxonomy (NCBI): domain Bacteria; kingdom Bacillati; phylum Bacillota; class Clostridia; order Lachnospirales; family Lachnospiraceae; genus Coprococcus; species Coprococcus sp. AF51-11b1. The sequence continues at coordinate 158,812 of NZ_JAQCZB010000010.1, forward strand.
TTCGGGAAGTAAATACAGAGAGTTGAGGTATGGAGAATGAGAGAAATCCAGTATGAAATCGTAAAGGAAATCGCAGTATTGTCTACGGGCGACAGTGGCTACACAAAGGAAATCAATCTCATTTCATGGAATGGGAAAGAGCCGAAGTATGACATCCGCAGCTTTTCCCCGAACCGTGAAAAGTGCGGCAAGGGAATCACGCTGAACGCTGATGAAGCGGCGGCACTCCTTAAAGCATTACAGAAAGAATTAAACAGCGAGGATTAATGGTATCTGATTGGCAGGGCGGGGACATTTCCAAACTCTTCCCTGCCCTGTCTGGAAAGGAAGATTTAAGTATGGGCGAGGATAAGAAAGCAGATAAAAAGAGAAAGCGTATCGTGCCAAAAGCACCAGTGCAGATGATAATCAGCCGTGAATATGTCGGCACACAGACCGTTACAGAAGCGTTTGTCCCGATTATCTCCGAGGATATTCGGAAGAAGATTGCCGAGGGCGACACCTTCGACAATGAGGGGCTGTCCGCTTAGAATGTACGCAATGGGACATGAAAACAGATAGGACAGATACGGAGGTTTTACAGTATGGCAGGAATCAAAGAAGAAAAGAAAATCTATTTAGTCGGCATTTATTGCCGCTTATCTAAAGACGATGGTACGGATAACGAGAGTGCGAGCATTGCGACACAGAAATCCATCCTCACGGATTATGTGAAAAAGCAGGGATGGCACATAGCAAAAACGTATGTGGACGATGGTTATTCTGGTACAAATTTCCAAAGACCAAGTTTCCAGAATATGATAAAAGACATTGAAAGCGGTCTGATAAACTGCGTGATTACGAAAGATTTATCCCGTCTGGGGAGAAACTATCTTGATTGTGGGTTATATCTGGAAGTTTTCTTCCCAGAGCATAACGTGAGGTATATAGCGGTCAATGACGGCGTAGATACCTTGAATAAATCTGCTATGGACATCACGCCTTTCCGCAACATTTTAAACGAAATGTATGCCGCTGACATATCTGTTAAGATAAAATCGGCATATCGGGCGAGGTTTCAACAGGGGAAATTCATGGGAACTACCGCCCCTTATGGCTATATCAAAGACCCTGCCGACCACAACCATCTGCTGATAGATGATAAAGTGGCACATGTTGTAAAAGAGATATTCGACCTTGCATTAAAAGGGAATGGAGTTGCCAAAATTTGCAGACATCTTAATAAACAGCATATCCTACGCCCTGCCGCTTATGCGGCGGAGCGTGGCGAAACAGGCTTTGAACGTCATTTTGAGGGGAACGAGGACAAACGCTATATTTGGAGTGGGAACAGCGTGAGGAGCATTTTAAGAAGCCCGATATATGCGGGAAATCTTGTAGGCTACAAACGGATTGCCGCCAATATGAAAAGCAAGAAACGCCCCTCTAAGCTGCCCGAAGAATGGGAAGTGATACCCAATACCCATGAGGGAATAGTCACGCAGGAGGAATTTGATATTGTCCAACAGCTTATTACAAGTCGTAGGCTTCCACAGAACAAGGGAGGATTTGTAAATATTTTTGCAGGCGTTATCAAGTGTGTGGACTGCGGATGTGCTCTGCGGGCAATGAACGTACACAGGAGGAAACGCCCAGAGATTATCGACTGTGTACAGTATTCATGTAATAATTATGCAAGAAACGGAAGAAGCGAGTGTAGTGCCCACAATATAGAAGCAAGGGATTTATTCAATGCCGTTCTTGCCGACATCAACTGTTTTGCGGATATGGCAGTGAATGATGAAAAGGCGGTCAGGGCCATAGAAAAGCGGCTCACGGAAACAGACCAGAGCAGGGCGAAAGCATTAGAGAAAGAACGTAAGAAGCTGAACAAACGCCTTGCGGAACTGGACAGGCTGTTTTCCTCTCTCTACGAGGATAAGGTCATGGAGCGTATTACCGAGCGGAATTTTGAGATGATGTCGGGGAAATACCAGAAAGAGCAGCTTGAAATTGAAGCAAGGCTGAAAGAGGTGACGGAAACTCTTAATGAAAGCTACGAGAAATCACGGGGAATCCGTGACTTCCTCGCCCTTATCCGAAATTATCAAGGCTTAAAAGAACTGGATGCAACAGTTATAAACGCACTCATAGACAAGATACTTGTTTCGGAGCGTGAGAAGATGGCAGACGGAACAGTGAAGCAGGAAATCAAGATTTACTATAAATTCATCGGCTTTGTCGATGAATTACATATCATACCTACAAAACGGTGGGCAGCAATGCCCGCTAAAAATTGTACGGTGTGCGGCGTTGAATATGTCCCGGGCTCTGGTGCATCAAGGTATTGTCCTGCTTGTGCCAAGAAGATACGGAGGGAGAAATCAAACGAGAGCAAACGCAGGAGCAGAGAACAGAAAAGGATAGCATGTATGAACTGTCCGCAAAAAATGACCGACTGACTTGGAACAGAGGGAAGGACGTATTATCCGTCAGGGAAACCATAATAAAAAGGTTCATATCTTCCGGTATGTAACAGAATCCACTTTCGACAGTTATATGTGGCAGTTGATCGAGAACAAGCAGAAATTCATTTCCCAGATTATGACGAGCAAAGCACCGGTCAGAAGTTGTGAAGATGTGGACGAAGCGGCGCTGTCCTATGCAGAGGTCAAAGCACTTGCAACCGGAAATCCGGCAGTAAAAGAGAAGATGGCATTAGATGTGGATGTGGCAAAATTAAAGCTTTTAAAAGCTAATCACATGAATAACCAGTACCGCCTGGAAGATGACATTGCAAGGAATTTTCCGCAACAGATTGCAAAACTGATGGAGATTATTGCCAGCTACAAGGCAGATAAAGGAAGTACTGTTGATCGTATTTCGGTAGAGGAGTTTCCAAATTACACTATTCCCGTGATTTCATTGAAGAATCAGAAAAAAATGGTTGCAGTATTAGAAAAAATCGACGCTAAGATAAGGACTAATAATAAGATAAATGATTATTTATCATATCAATCTTCGATGGCAGCTTGACCATTCATGAGCATTGGAAGTAACCAGTCTCTTATTGAGGCTAATTCATCACTTTCTTTCTGATATTGTTCTTGAAGCATGAGCAAACAATTAAACTTGTTTAAAATAGCTTTATTATCAGGAATAAAAACTGGAATATTTTCAATATCTCCTTTGGTAATGAATTTTACAATCGAACCTGAAGCTGCAGATTTAAATGACTTTATTTGATACATGCTTGCTAAATACAGAAGAGCATAATACTCTAGGTCTGGTATTAACACATATGTTCTTTGATAAGCATTAAATTTTCCTGTATAATGCTTAACATTAAACTCTCCATTGCCGGCTATCAAAATAGATGAAGCATTGAACGCATATTCATCACATTTCAATGTATTACTTGAGCAAGTAAAGAAATTATATTTCCCATTTGGTGATGAAAAATTTGCATCTTCCTTCCCAGTAACAATATTGGTCAAAGCAGATGCAATTGTATTATGACCAGTAATATTCCCAGTTTGAGCATCATTCATCATATTTTCATACAACAAGCAAAGTAGCTGTTCTAAATAATCATTTAAAGTGGAATGGAGAAGATAGATACGATCGAGAAATTTCTATTGTAAAAGAGTCATGACCAAAGAGAAATATCTAAATTATATAGATAGCCTTGTTATCCAGTAATTCAAGGAGAACGAATCAACTATCAAAATAAATAATGTTTTGAATACGGGGATGAAGTAGAAAGGAAAGTACCATGACAAAGGATGAAGTAAAAAAACTCTGGATGGACAGTCCGGAATCACTACAGTTTTTAAATAATGCTACAAAATTTTATAATTTAATGATGATGTATCGTTGTGCTATTCGGGAGATACAAACTAAACTTGAGGTTTTGGATGATGAATTTTCAGTTGAGAACAATCGAAATCCTATTTCTTTTATAAAAACAAGGATTAAGAAGCCCAATAGTATTTACAATAAATTGCAGAAAATGGGACATGATTTTACAACAGAAAATATACAGACATATTTAAATGATGTAGCAGGCGTTCGAATAGTTTGTGCGTTTATTGACGATATTTATATGATATCAGATTTGATTACCCAACAGGATGATATTAAAGTTATTGAAATAAAAGATTATATAAAAAATCCAAAACCAAATGGTTATCGAAGCTATCATATGATTGTTGAAATACCAGTATTTTTTGCTAAGGGTAAAACACCTATGCGTGTAGAATTACAGATCCGAACCAATGGTATGGATTTCTGGGCAACATTGGAACATCAACTTCGCTATAAAAAAGGAATTGAAGAAATGCCTGGTTATGATGAGATAAGTGAAGAATTACTTCATTCTGCAAGAGCTATCATTGAAGCGGATAATGAAATGCAGAGAATAAAAGACAAAATTGGTATGTTTCATGAAATTTAGGCAGAAAACTGAGCAAGTAGGAAGGTGGAATATATATGAAGCAAGATACTTTAGAGGGCAAAGCAAAAACAAAAAATGGGGTAAAACGGCTGTGTTTTTCCATAGTCTGCATTCTTCTGGAAGTAATTTTTATTATTACTATCGTAACACGCTTGAATGAATATGCAGAAATTATAAATTTATTTACAAGGATTTTGAGTGGAATCTTGGTTTTGGGATTGTACGCATCAGATAAGACCTCTTCTATGAAAATGCCTTGGGTCATCTTAATTCTAATCTTCCCAATTATGGGTGTAGGCCTGTATTTGTTGATTGGTTTGAATGGTGGCACACATAAAATGCGTGAACGATATACAGAAATTGATAGTAAATTATTACCAATGCTTCCTGACAATCAGGAGTGTTTGAGTAGAATAAAAGAAACGATTCCGAAAGCAGGAAATATCGCAAGTTACATACAAAGAAATTCGCAGTATCCAATCTATCAGAATACAGATATTGTGTATTTTGATGAAGCAGTGACAGGATTAGAGGCACAGCTTAAGGATTTGAAGAAAGCACAGAAATTTATCTTCATGGAATATCATGCGATAGAAGACGCTGAAGCATGGCATAAGATTCAAGATGTTCTGGAAGAGCGAGTAAAAGCAGGTGTGGAAGTTAGAGTATTCTATGATGATATGGGTTCTATAGGCTTTATTAATACAGATTTTGTGAAAAAAATGGAGCGAATAGGAATTCATTGCCGTGTATTCAATCCGTTTATGCCAGGTTTAAATCTGTTTTTGAACAACCGTGATCATAGAAAAATAACAGTTATTGATGGAAAAGTCGGATTTACAGGTGGATATAATCTCGCAAATGAATATTTTAATTACACACACCCGTACGGACAGTGGAAAGATACAGGTATTCGTTTAGAAGGAGATGCTGTTCAGTCGCTTACGGTGACATTTTTGGAGATGTGGAATGCAGTAAGTGATAAGGATGCTAATGATTCTGATTTTAGTAAATACCTTTTCCATTATGATTATGCGGCACAGCAAACTGGGTTTGTTCAACCTTATGCAGACAGTCCTATGGATAATGAGCAGGTAGGAGAAGAAGTTTATATCAGTATGATAAATAAAGCTGAAAAATACTGTTGGTTTATGACTCCATATCTAATCATAACAGATGAAATGACACATGCGTTATGCCTGGCTGCTAAGCGAGGGGTAGATGTAAGAATTATCACACCGGGTATCCCTGATAAGAAGTTCATTTATAATATAACTCGTTCTTTTTATCATGGATTAGTTAAACATGGTGTTCGTGTTTATGAGTGGACTCCTGGTTTCTGTCATGCAAAAATGAGTGTGGCAGATGACTGTATGGCAACCTGTGGAACAATTAATCTGGATTATCGAAGTTTATATCACCATTTTGAAAACGGCTGTTT
>NZ_JAQCZB010000011.1:0-144356 GCF_027682785.1 Coprococcus sp. AF51-11b1
GGCAAATTTCAAAAAGTATTTTGGGAATAAACGCCCTACACCAGAAGAATATATTTATAAGATTACCAAAAAGACAAAAGTGTAATACAAAACAAATGCTGTAAGGGGGATTGTATTATGGAACATTTTAAGCGAAATTCTATACAATCATACACTACCTAATAGCATTTTACTAAAAACTAAATATTTTATAGCTCTAATAGCTCGTATAAAACTATATGTTTTGTGCGGGCTTTTTTCATGCCTAAAAAATTTTTTAAATTTTTTCGGTTTCAACTTAACAAATCACACCTGCCGTTCCCTATATGGTGTGGAAAGAGGGATAACTACTTTTCACGTCGTAACGGAAAGGGGGTGAGATTGATGAAACCGTCTGACTTCCAGAAAACAGTTCAATGCCGTTTTGAAAGTTGTTTGAAGAAAGTTGTCCGACATGTTGTTAAGGACTATCAGAAGAAATTAAAACGACGACAAAAGGAAGAAACACTCTTTTGTGAACTTCCAGAAATCGTTGTAGAAAATCTGGCTGTCTGGGACGACTATGATACGGACTATACGATTTTCAACGTATGCGGTAATGATATTCGTGTCTATGATGATGAATTGGCAGAAGCCTTGAAACAGTTGTCCGAGCGTAACCGTGAAACTTTGCTGATGTATTACTTCTTGGAAATGAACAACGAAGAAATTGCAAAAAAGCAGAATATTTCCAGAAGCGGTGTATTCCAAAATCGGCATAACTCATTGGCACTTATGAAAAAATTACTAAAGGAGAAACAGTAAAAATGAAACAAACATTTAAAAAGCCGTCTTACTACTTGCTTTCGCAGGCAATGGACGGGGACGAAAAAGCGATTGAAAAGATACTGGCATTTTATGACCCGTACATATCAAAGTGCTGTTTGCGTCCACTCTATGATGAATACGGCAATGTCTATATTGTCGTAGATATGGAGTTAAAGGGACTTATCAGAGAAGCACTTATCAAAATGATTTTGGACTTTGATATTCCGTTAGAAACCGAAGAATAACAAGCAGTAACCGCAGAGCATGATTTGTTCAATCCCCTCTTTCCTGCTCTGCCCCTGCTTTTATATGAAAGCAATACGCTTTCGCCACAGCTCTTTGACAACTGAATAAAGCAGACAGATACGTTTGTGAGATAGCGAGCCACGGGGACTGTACGCCACGACCTTTTCAAAAGAAAGCGAGCGACCCACGCAGTGATCCGAGAGCGACTGTTGGAAAAGTTGTTTTGCCACGACCTATCCTCACAGAATAATGATACGTCCGCATGGTGCGGTTCTGCCCACAAGAATGGGAATAGTTGAGATACTAACGGAGCTTTCCAAAGCCGTCTGTCTGCTTCTGTAACATTGTGAAAAATACGCATATTGGATAAGCCTATGTGCGTATGTTGAGAATAGATAGCTGACTAAGGGGGCTGATAACTTGGCTAAAAAAGAACCTGCACAATATATCGTAGAACGGGAATTTTTAGGTAAATTTTCCGTAGAGGAATTGCTTGTCCGTATCGTGAAATCTCATGTAAAAAAAGGACTATCAAGAGGGTAAAACCCTTGAAAACAATGGAAAGAAGCCGTACTTTATGGTATAATATTATCATAGGTACGGCAGTTGAATAGGTGGAAAAATGATTTATCAAAAAGGTTCAAACTTATTTAACGTGGCTATTTATATCAGATTATCACGAGAGGACGGAGATAAGGAAGAAAGCGATAGTGTAGGAAATCAGAGAAAACTTTTAACAGAATATGTGAACAAGCATGATGACTTTATCTTATATGATGTTTATATTGATGACGGTTTTACGGGAACGAATTTCAATAGACCAGACTTTCATAGAATGATTGCTGACATTGAAGATAACAAGGTAAATTGTGTTGTTGTAAAAGACCTTTCCCGTTTCGGACGAGATTACATTGATACGGGGCGATATTTGGAAAGAATATTTCCAGAGCTTAATGTTCGTTTTATTTCTGTAACAGATAATATTGATAGTATGAAGCAGGCATACGATATGTTACTTCCTATTAAAAATATATTCAACGAACAGTATGCCAGAGATATTTCTAATAAAATTCAAGCGACTGTAAAATCAAAGCAGAAAGCAGGAGAATTTATCGGAGCTTTTACAAGTTATGGTTATAAGAAATCTCCTGCAAATAAAAATAAACTTGTGATTGATGAATATGCGTCCGAAGTTGTAAAAAGAGTATTTACTATGTATGCACAAGGAATAGGAAAACAAAGCATTGCCAAAATACTAAATGCAGAGGGTATCCTTTGTCCGTCAGAATATAAAAAGCTCAACGGCGAAAATTACAAAAATTGCAACCGTTTAGAGAAAACTTCTTACTGGACGTATTCCACGATTAAAGTGATGTTACAAAATGAGCTTTATATTGGAAATATGGTACAAGGAAAGAAACATCAACGTATGAGAAGCAAACAGCGTCCAGTTGAGAAAGAAAACTGGATAAGGGTTGAAAATACACATGAACCGATTATAGACCGTCAACTGTGGGATAAGGTACAAAAACTGCTGACGAAAAAACATAGGGATATTGATTTAGAAACAAATAAAAATATCTTTGCAGGTTTTATCAAGTGTGGCGATTGTGGTCGGGCAATGATGAAAAATTTCTGGCGACGTGCTGACGGAAGTAAGTCCTATTCATTTTATTGTGGAACTTACAAAAGAAGTGGAAAAGATTATTGCACTCCGCACACGCTCCCGTTTCAAGTATTGAATGATATTGTGCTGGGAGATTTAAAGCAGATTATCCGCAATGTAGAGAACTTGCAGGAACTTGTAAAATCACAATCTTTCACAGCAACAAAAATCAGAAAATCAACAGACATAGAACTGACAAAGTTAAAAGCAGAGCTTGAAAGAGTGAAGAAGTTGAAAAAGTCAATTTATGAAGATTATAAAGACGAACTGATTTCTAAAGAAGAATTTCTTTCTTATCGAGAGGACTATCAACAAAAAGAAACGCTTTACTCCAAACAGATTGAAACGCTGGAAGAAAAGAAAAAGGAAAGTGTAACAGAAGATGTTTTTGAAACACCGTGGTTAAGGCGGTTGTTGGAACTGAAAGACATTGAAGAATTAGACAGAGATATTATTGTGGAAATGATAGACCAGATAACAGTTTATGAAAACCGCAAACTTAAAATCTCATACAACTTCGGAAATGAGCTGGAACATTTATTTTCAAGCGTTTACTGTGAGGACTTGGAGAAAAAGGCTATCTAATCTCAATACATTTCTAACTCCCCATATATACTGGGGAATACATATCAAAATTTGCGTAAACTACAATCAGCACACGGAGGACGTGATCCGGGAGCTGTGTATAATGGTCGCCAGGAAAAGGATGATGTACTGAAGCTGGTGCTTGCGATCGGAGAAATTTTACAAAACAGCGGAATTGATGTGGAATACACACGGACAACGGATATTTATGAGACACCTTTCCAGAAAGCAACAGAGGCAAACGAAGCCGGTGTGGATTTCTTCATATCGATCCACCGGAATTCCAGTCCTCTTGCCAATCAGTACATGGGTGTGGAAAGCCTGATCTATAACCTTTCCGGCATCAAATATGAGATGGCGGAAAATATCAATGCACAGTTGGAGACAGTTGGGTTCAAGGATCTCGGAGTAAAGGCGCGCCCAAATCTGGTTGTCCTTCGCCGTACAAAAATGCCGGCGCTTCTGATCGAAGTCGGTTTTATCAATTCTGATTCTGACAACACTCTTTTCGATAAGAACTTCAATGATATTGCGCAGGCAATTGCAGATGGAATCCTGGATACGCTGGAAGAAAAAGGGCTCTGGAAACCAGAAGGTGCAAGAAACCGTTCGACCGCATCGGAATCCGGAAGGACTTCTTCTGACGCAGATACTTCTGCTTCCGTTTCTCCTGCTGACGATTCTACAAAATCAGATGTTGGTACCCTGACAAATTCAGGCTCAGTCCCTGATTCTCCTTGTACGTCAGACTCTGCCCACATGAATCCGTCTGATGAAAATACAGATTCCGAATTTCCTAATTCTTCTCCATCTGTAACCTACAGTGTGCAGGTCGGTGCATTCCGAAATCCGGCGTATGCCAGACGGCTTCTTAATGAACTGACCGAAATGGATTTTCCTGCCCGGATTGATGACAGCAGCCAGTATGACCGGGTTCTGGTCGGTCAGTTCGATGTATTGAATGATGCTGCCATGATGGAACGAAGACTAAAACAGAGCGGATATCCAACTGTGATCGTGAGCTTTTCTGAAGAAGTCTGAATCTTTTTACTCGTTATTCTCAAAAAAGTTTTGAGTATAAAATAATATTTTCATGTCTTATCCCGGACACCAAAGATATTCCATTCAAAACGAAATTTTTCGAGATTGCTTTCAATAACAACGGGTTTTATACTTATATACCAAACACAAAAAACAAAGGAGGAAAATGATATGTCACCGAGAAACACAGCGAAAGCGGATATTGTCCTGAAAAATTTCTGGAAAGACAATGCGCATTTCGCAGATTTGTTCAATGCAGTCTTGTTTGACGGGGAACAAAAGCTGCACCCGGAAGATCTCAGGGAAGCTGATGTAGATCTTTCATCTGTCCTGAAATTCAACGGACATATAGAAACAATCCAGCGGCTGAGAGATGTCGTAAAAAAGACAGCCTATGGAATGGATTTTGTGATCTGGGGTATTGAAAACCAACAGAAAATCCACTATGCAATGCCACTAAGACATATGATAGAGGATGCACTTTCATACTTAAAAGAGTATAATGAAATTGCAAAAAAGAATCTGGATGAAAAGACCACAAATACAAAAGATGAATTTCTATCCAGATTCAAAAAAACAGACCGGCTGCATCCTGTAATCACTCTGTGCATTTATTACGGAGAAAAGGAATGGGACGGGACAACCAGTTTGAAAGAAATGCTGGAACTGCCAGACTATCTTGAGAATCTTGTGCCCGATTATAAGATGAACCTATTACAGCTCAGAAACAGCGAAAATCTAAAATTCAAAAATAAAGATGTCCAGACAATATTTGATGTAAGCCGGTTGATTTATGGCAAAAATTATGGCAAAATTACAAGTATCTACAAAGATCAAAATCTTACAAATGAGTTAGGAATTGTAATTGGCGCAATCACCGGCTCGCAGGAACTGATAAACTATGCAGCGTCAGAAAAAGAAGGAGGTCAATTTAATATGTGTACAGCTTTAGATGAATTAATAGAATCCGGAAAAGAAAAACTGCTTACCGAAATGGTTGAAAAAAAACTTGCCAAAAATAAAACTCCAGACACGATAGCAGATGAACTGGAAACAGATATTTCCATAATCAATAACATTATCGAGAAAATTGAAAAAAGTGCATAATCAGCACATTATGGTTATTTTATCCATTACACCGTGTAATTAATGAAAAATCTCATTTTCTAAAAAAGATCCTGTATAAAACCACTGCCTAAACAAGCTTTGATTTTAGCAGGATCTTTTTATCATCTCACAAAAACACACTTATATTTCTATCTCATCACTTATCTCGGCATCCCTTTCTCCTCATCCGCAACATACTCGAAGAAATCAAAGTCCGCATAATGCTTATGCAGCACTCTGTCCGCGCAGGTCAGTCCTACAAATGTTCCTGTAAACTCACCATATTTGCAGTATTCATCCGAGAATTTTGTTGTATCAAATGGTCCGCCGATTTTCACAAACTGCTCTCCGTCATAGCTCCACTCGAACCAGGACTTTCTCCCCTCAATATTCAGCCGCAGATAGATCGGCACATCCTCTACCGGAATGCGGGTATTCAGAAGTTCTGTCTTGGTTCCATTTTCCAGATGGATGATGGAAAGTGCACTCTGTCCCAGTGTCTGGCTGTAATATTTACGAAGGTTGATGTAGTTCATGTTGTCATAATACATGATCAGTCCGGCGCTGTGCTGATGGGTTTCCGGCTTGAATTCCATTTTGGTTGTCACCCTTGCATAGACGCTGGTCAGCTTTCTTGCCAGAATACTTACTTTGTTCAGAGAGGTTCTGGATTCCTGTCCGCGAATTCTCACATAACCCGGGCGAGCCTTCACATCTGCAAATCTCTGCGGCATGATTCTCGGCGCATAGTACCAGTTGCCAAGCTCTTCTCCATCGAAATCATCGAATGACGGAATCTGCGGAACCGGGTACTCCGGAAGCCTGCTCTCTTCCACATACTCTTTTGCAAGATTGTCATCATCATACATCCGAAGCCATCCGTCTTCTGTCCACTTCATTTTCTGGATAGCAGTCTCACGTCCCAGTGTACAGCGCAGCTCCGGTGCAAATGGTCTTGCGCACAGATGGACAAGATACACTTCTCCAAGGGAAGTTTCCACATAGCTTGCATGACCGGATTTCTGAAGAACGCTGTCCGGATTATAATATTTCGGTTTCAGATGATCCGGATCCTGACGTTCATAAGATATGCCCGGTACACTCGTTACGATTGGGTTCATCGGATCGCCTTCATATGGTCCCCATACATTTTTTGACCGTCCCATGGTAACACAGTGATTGTATCCGGTTCCACCTTCTGCGCACATAATGTAATAATAACCATTTCTCTTGGTCAGATGTGGTGCTTCGATACATCCCCGGTCGGTCCCACCGTTCCAGATATGCTTTGGATATCCGATCACTTCCTGCTTCTCTGGTGAATATTCGATCATGCAGATTGCTCCCGGCTTCTCATAGCCTTCACGGGTCTCCCACTCCAGAGATACTACCCATTTTCTTCCGTCATCATCGTGGAACATGGAAGCATCAAATCCTGCTGAATGCAGATAGACCGGTTTGCTCCACGGTCCGCGGATGTCTTTTGCCGTAATCACATAATTGTCCACATCAAAGTATCTTGCGTTCATGGAATTCATCACTCCATATACGACATAGAACAGATCCTCCTGCTCGCAATAAGTCAGGCACGGTGCCCAGATTCCCTTTGCTGACGGAAGCTTTTTCAGATCGACTTCTTCGTCATCTGTCAGTACATGTGTGTACAGTTCCCAGTTCTTCATATCCTTGGAATGGTAAACCGGGATTCCAGGCATCCATTCAAATGTTGATACTGCTATATAATAATCGTCCCCTTTTCTGCAAATGCACGGGTCCGGGTTAAATCCTTTGAAAATCGGGTTATGAATCATGATTTCTCCTCCTATATGACCAGATGCCGTTCTCTTTTTCTCTGGCATCCCATTATCACCTTGCTATTAAAATCGGTCAGAACATTTCTGGATTCCAAATATCCTTCTGCCTTTACACCCTCGGGAACCAGCCAAAGTCCACACATCTTCCAAGATCCCAGCTGTCCCATCCGGTCCAGCCTTTGTCATTAACCGTATCGGTCAGCAGCTTATAGCTCCAGTAGAAATATCCGCTTCCTGTATTCCATGCCGCAAGCTGCGCTTCTGCCACTGCCTGATAGATTTTTTTCTTTTCTTCATCACTTACGGAACTTTCCACTTCCCCGTCCAGACCATTCAATACGGACTGTCCTCCTTTGGTATCCCATCCACAAGCCAGAGAATTGAACAGGCACCATTCTCCGCAGATCACCGGGAAATATTCTTCCATTTCCTGAATATCTTTCTGAAAATGTTCTCTGATATACTTCAGATATCCTTCCATTGTCTGCTCGCAGCCATTTGCCTCTGCAACCATCAGATACTGATGGGTATCCAGGACTACATTCTTGTACTTTTCTTCCTGCATGTAGCCCTTCCATGCTTTCAGTTCAAATCCGTCGTGAATGACCACATATTTCTCTTCCGGCATATATTTCCGGATTCTGTCGTATGCGTCTTTGTAAAATCCTCTGAGAAAATCAAGTGTCACCGGACCGGAACCCTCTGCCAGCTCAGGATCAACTGCAGGATATCTCTCCGGTACCTTCATGGTTTCCCACATATTTTCTGTCACCGGTTCATTGATCACTTCAATTCCCCATAAGCCTTTTCTTTCCCCGTAACGCTCTGCCAGACGCTCCAGTACAGACAGGACAAATTCAACCTCTTCCGGATGCTTTGACCATTTACATACGCCGCAAATTCCTCCGTTGTCAAATCCATTCTGACCAAGCGGAGCGGTATGAAGATCGATCAGAATCTGTAAGCCATACGCTTCTGCCCAGTTAAATGCCTTGTCCAGTTCTTCGATACATCCGATAAATGGTTCTCTGTCGCCAAATATAAAATACGGAACCGGAATCCGGACAGCTTCCATTCCCATCGATTTGATCGTCACAAAATCACGTTCTGTAATATATTCGGAACGGTGAATCTTAATTCTTGCCTCATACACTTCTTTGGAAAGCTGTCTCGGCAGATAGTACTCATCTTCCGCTGTTGTTCCTGCAAATAACGCCGGACTCATCCATTTTTCCAGTACCAGCCAGTTTCCAAGATTGACTCCTTTAACTTTCATGATCCTTACCTCTCTTACTTCTTTATCCGCAGAGACACCCGCCTTTCGCCGATGCCTCTTTTCATTCAATGATTTTTTTATTTTGTCTGACGTGCTTTTAAATCTGCAATGATCTGCGGGAACTCTTTATCCAGTTTCCAGAATTTCATGATGATCAGACCACATACATAAACAGCGATCGGAATCCATACGAAGCAGACTTCGATTGAACGGAGTGCGGATGCACTCTGAACAGCTGCATCTCCTACATATCCGCCAACCTCCAGGATCATTCCAAGAAGTGCAGAACCAATACCATTTCCAATCTTATATCCAAAGCTGCATGCACTGTTTACCAGACCTTCTGTACGATATCCGGTCTTCCACTCACCATAATCGATGGTATCTGAAACCATTGCCCACATAGTTGCTCCGCCACATGCATTACCGATTCCACGTATCACACTGGAGACCACGATTCCTGCCATAGAGCCACCCACGAAATTCAAAAGCAGCATTCCGATAATATCAAGTACCAGACCGATTGCAAATACATTTCTCTTACCAAGACGTTTTACCAGCATTGCAATGAAGAACATTGCAAGAATCTGTACTACATTGAAAATTCCGTTGATCGTTGATACCAGATTTCTGTCACCTAAAATATCTTTTGCATAGTAAACGGTTGCTCCACCATTTACAGAGTACATTAAGAAGAATAATGCAAGCATTCCGGTCATCATGATCCAGTATTTATTCTTAAATAAAGCTTTGATTCCTTCTTTAAACGGTACATCTTCTACCTTTCCGTCTTCCCCTGCCGATGCCGGTTTTACACGTTCTTTTGTTCCGAAGAAGTTGATCAGGAAAGCTGCAACGGCTACCAGACCGAATACGCAGAAGGTCTCTGTCCATGCAGAAGCATTATTTCCAAATGTTTCAACTAAAGGTAACGTAAATGTATTGATCGTCAGGGTTCCTGCAGTTGCCAGCAGGTTTCTGAAAATACTTAATACCGATCTTTCATATGGATCCTGTGTCATCAGTGCGTTCAATGCAGAATATGGTACATTGATTGCTGTATAAATAACGGTAGATACCAGATTATACGTAATAAAGACATAAACTAATTTCGGTGTTGCCGCCCAGCTTGTAGGTACAGAAAAAAGTAAAATACCTGAAACTGCAAAAGGGATACACATCCGAAGAAGCCATGGTCTTGCTTTACCAAATCTTGATTTTGTACGATCCACGATCACACCCATGATAATATCACTGATACCATCAAAAATTCTCGAAACCATCATGATGGTTCCAACAGCCAGTGCACTTACCTTTGCATAATCTGTATAATAAAACAGTAAGAAAGCTGACATCGCCGTATAAATAATATTGCATCCAAAATCCCCACATCCGTAGGAAAATCTTTCCACCACCTTTGAAAAGGTCAATTTGTTCTTTGAATTCATCTCTCTATTCCTCTTTCAGCATATTTTTTTCATCCGTTTTGTTCTTTGCGCACTGAACATCCTTTTGTTTACGCTATTATAGTATCATATCCCATCTGGTGTGAATAGGTCTTATCCTCTGCAAAATATAGGTCGATATTCTCTTTTTATTTCTCTAAAATTATGATATACTTGGCTTTAGTAAGATCAGTGTTTTCTAAAACAGGAAGGAAGAAAAATTTATGTCATCAACGCATTCTCCTCATCTGCTTTTCAGTCCCAAAAAGAAAAGCAACAGCAACGAAAACAATCATTCCTTCTCTTATGAAGTCATCTCTACTTTAGAATCAACGGGTGTCCATTTTCGAACCTCTATTGATCCCGGAAGCTATGTTCCGGCTCATTTACATCATGCAATAGAGATCATTTATCTATTAGAAGGAAATCTGACTGTCATCATGGAATCTTCTGTTCGTGAGTATCATGCCGGGGAGTGTATCCTGATCAATTCGGATATTATTCATTCTACAAAGTGTACCTCTCCGAACAAAGCAATTCTCTTTCAGATACCACTCTCCTTTCTTTCTCTGTATCTCCCGGATGCCGACCAGCTGGTATTCAATCTGGAAAACCCGGAAGAAAGTGCTGTCCGCCGGACAAAACTCGATATCTTCAAAGAGACGCTGGTTCAGATGCAGATTGCAAATGATATCCGTCCGGAAGGCTTTATCCTGCGTTTCAACAGTCTGCTCTTTGAAATTCTTTTCCAGCTATATCATAATTTCAGTATCCGTGTTGTTCATGGAAATCAGACACAGAGAGATAAAGACCGCGCAAGACTTGACACGATCTTAAATTACATCCGTCAAAACTATAAACAACATATCAGTATTGAGGAAATTGCAAATATTGCCTATTTGCAATCCGGCTATTTTTGCCGTTTCTTTAAAAAATGTATGGGAATTACCTTTCTGGAATATCAGAACGAATTAAGACTTTCTTATATTTACCAGGATATTCTTTCGACTGATGATTCCATCAAAGATATTTTGGAGCGCCATGGATTTACAAATTATAAATTATTCCGCCGAATGTTCTTTGAACATTTCGAGATGACACCTACCGAGGTCAGGAAAAACAGAAATGCTACTTAATCAAAACAAAAAGAACAGAAAAGATTCTCAGATACCAAAATCTTTTCTGTTCTTTTTTGTATATTATAAAGGATAGATTAGTACCTCCTCAGAGGTCATGTGTCCCCCTTGATAAAAGGGCTCAGTTCATTAAGGGCGAATGCTCTTTGCCAGTTCTTTCGCTTCTTTTGTCAGATTACAGATTTTCTCGAATTCGCCGTTTTTGATCAGATCTGCTTTTACCATCCAGCTTCCGCCGCAGCAGATGATCTTGTCAAATCCCAGATAATCTTTCAGATTCTGTGTTCCGATTCCACCTGTCGGCATAAAACGGAGCTGATTGTATGGTGCTGCCATTGCTTTGATCATAGCCACTCCACCTGCAGGTTCTGCCGGGAAGAATTTAACTACTTTCAGTCCTCTTTTTACTGCCTGTGCCACTTCGGATGGTGTCACACATCCCGGGAAGATCGGAATTTCTTTTTCCAGACAGTAATTTACGATTTCAGTATCAAATCCAGGACTTACGATGAATTTTGCTCCTTCCTTAACAGCAGCATTTCTCATAAAATCCGTTTTCCTTGAGTTCCTCTAAGTTTTCTCCAAGCCTGTAAACGAACCTGTCTATCAGTTCCTTGATAGAAAACGCGCTGAAAGAAAACCATACCTTGTTTACATGACCGCTGGTACCAATAAATTCTTACGAATCTACTATGGCAAGGTTAAGGAGTGCTTACGCAACTTAGAGCAATCTCAAATCGAAGAGTCTTAAATATCAAACGATTATCACCTCCGTTAAGCTAGCCGTTTTGGGTAGCCTATTTCTTGTGCCTATTTTTCAACTCTTAAATTCTTCAAAAAGTACTTGACTTTTTATTAGTAGGCTTTCCTGCCGAAAATATAAAAACCACAGAAAAGATACGTTAATCCTTATTTGTGTCATTTCTCGGGGCGAAAATCGGGGTAAATATCCCTTTCTAAGCCTTTCAAAAAAGCACATAAGTTATTTGTACTAACCTGTGGTTATGTATTGAATTATGGGTTTTGGGTAACAAAAAACACCGTATTTCTACGGTGCGTTCTGTCAGATATATTCTGTTTTATGATAGCAGAAAACTGGAATTCACAGTTCTTCCATCCTTCCCATCTTCAGCGCCATAACAAGAGTTCCGGCTGCCATCATAAAGACACCAATTTCAATCACATAGATGGGAAGAAGCGCCGGACCTGCCACGGCAAAGAAGTCCACGATAAAATGAATCCCATATGCAAGAACCGCTGTAAAAGCCGCTGTCCTGCATTTGCCTGCCTTTACCGCCCGGTAGATCAGCAGTGACAACCCGATATGCAGAATGATGGCACTGATTCTTTCGATTCCGCTTACAAAAAAGAGTGGTGCCGGTGTTGTCCATAAGGCCGACAGCTGTGACACGGTCTGGTTTGCAGACTCAGCAGGAAGTGCCGCCAGCGTATTCTGCATGGCTCCGCTGTTGATCATCAGCATGGACACAAGATTGCTGATTCCGGAGAGTCCTCCGATCAGAATGGCCTCCACACCGCCATGCCCGATTCCATACATCAGTGCATTTGGAAAATCCAGCCATTTCTTCATCCAGAACTTCATGGCAATCAGTCTTCCGGTCTCTTCAAAAACCGCTGCAGCCAAAGCCGCGTACACATAGTAAAGCCATGGCCTGCTCTGTGCGTTCAGTCCGCAGAACTGAATGACAAGAGCATGCAGCTGCTGCTCCAACAGCATGGCAAACAGCAGATAGGTTCCTGCTCCGATAAAGAACGAGGAAATCCTTGCCTTAAGCTTCACCCCTCCTGCAATGAACAAAGCAATCGGTACCCCCATCGAGAGGACAACGGAGCAGATAACTCCCGCTATCGCCAGACCTGATATTGTGTTCAATTCCATCTTTATACCTCCCTGATTCTCAAAAAATTCCTTTATTGTATTTGAACTGTCCATACAATATAAAGCCTAATCCGACAATAACTGCTGGAAGAATGATATAATCTATAATTATTTCACTCCAAAACGAAACAATAAAACCTAATACAAGAGATATTCCTATAATCAGCGTTCCTGTGCCGACTGTTTTTCCATACTTTGGTATATCTTCTTCCTTTACTTTTCGCCTGTTATAAGAGTGAATTGTGCTGATATTGCCTTTGATATTTACAATTCCCAAAACAGATATGAACACTCCCAAAATCAACATTATAATATTTTCCATAATGACCTCCTAAAAATAGAATAGTTCCTCAAATTTTTTGTCCAATGCAATACAAAGAATTAGAGCCAATTTTGCAGTTGGATTAAACTGTCCTGTTTCAATAGAACTAATGGTATTTCTTGATACCCCTACCATTTCTGCAAGCTGAGCTTGAGAAAGATTTGCTTCTGTGCGAACTTCCTTTAAGTGATTTTTCAGTTGTAATTGTTCTTTCATATTCTCACCTCTAAAAGATGGCTAACAAATCCAACAAATGCCAAAATGGAAAGCACAAAAAACAGAACAGTCAAGACTAAATCGCTCTTTCGCTTCATTTTGATAAAACGAACTAACCATTGTGTTGCAATAATGCTGAAGTATATAACCCACGGACTGTAAATCATAGTATGAGCAAGCACAGAAGATAACAGCGAAAGCAAACAACACACTAAAGCACCAACTCTACTTGCGTGACTTCCGGCTTGATATACCACTTCCATTTCAGCCAAGTCCTTATTGCGATGTTCTTTTCTGCTTGCATTTAAGATTTCGTCCTTTTTCATAAAAACACCTCCATGCCAAGTTTTCTTTGCGTATTTTAATTATACACATACCAAGTTTTCTTGTCAATAGAGTTCATAAAAAAGTTACAACCGATATAAGAGATAACTTTTCTACCACTTCGATTATACTCACGACTTAATGACTTCTTGAATACTTGCCGAAAAAGAAAAACTGCCATCGGTTTGACAGCAGTTCTTCTTCGGTTGGTATCAGTTAGGAATACATAATATCATTCAATACAATCTCATCGGCACAGGCTCGAATGTTATTCATCAATCCTATTCATCTCATCATATCCGTTGCTTTTCTGCATGCCCAGGTTACAATCTCCGGTTCGATCATCAGACGTACATCAAACAGATCCAGTGCCAACCGATAACGGTCCTCCACGTTTCCAAACCCGAGAACATCATTTTCCATATAAATGGTACTGATGACATAAGTTCCGTCTCCTCTGCGCACTTCCAGCACGCCTCTTGTGACCAGCCCTTTAACCGCCTCTCTTACCGTACTTCGTCCAACTTCAAATAATTCTGTCAGTTCACCTTCCGTAGGTATCCTCTCTCCTATTTTTACCGGTTTGTCCAGAATATACTTCATCAGCCGGTCCTCTGTCTTCTGTCCCAGTGTCCGTTTTACACCTTTTCCGTTTTGCTGCATTTCGTCACCTCCTGCTTATCCGCTTTCTCAAATTTTAGCATTTGTTTTTTCTCTTTTCAACTCTGCATTGCCTGCCCTTCTCATTTTTGCTATACTGTCAATGTAGTTTTACGCCATAGTTTCCGGCGTATCGTTATTTTGACTCAGGAGGAAATTTATGATCAAATTAGTTGCAAGTGATCTGGACGGCACTCTGCTTCACAACTATCAGCAGACTGTGCCGAAAGAAATATATGATACGATTAGAGCACTTCATGAAAAAGGGATCATCTTCACTGCCGCAAGCGGACGCCAGTATGCCAATATCCGCAGACTTTTCGCTCCTCTCGGCTTCGACATTCCATATATCGCTGAAAATGGTTCCATGTGCGTCTATAAAGAAGAGGTACTCGCCACCGGTCTGACTCCATCCAAAACCATCCGGCATATTCTGGATGCCCTGATGGAATACCGGAAGATCTATCACACCGGACACTGTATCCTTTCTGTAAAAGATACTTATTACAGCGACTCAACCGATGAACGCTTCATTGATTATATGGAAAATGATATGCATAACATCGTTACCTACGTGCCGGATCTGTATGCGATCAAAGAACCGATCATCAAAGCAGCCATCTGTGATTTTGGTGGCACAAAGAATCTGGAACCCTTCTTCCACAAAAGAATCGGGGATGAAATCCGCGTTGTAACTTCTGCGGATCACTGGATTGATTTTATTGCGCCAAATGCAAATAAAGGAACGGCACTGAAAGTTCTAATGGAAAAATTCGGGATCAAAAAAGAGGAATGCATCTGCTTCGGAGACCAGCAGAATGATATCGAGATGCTGAAAGCTGCGGGAACAGCGTATGTCATGGCAACCGGCCATCCTCTCGCCAAAAAGGCGGCAGATTACGTTGTGGAATCACCTTTGCCGGTGATGCAGGGGTTGTTGTAGAGTGAAAATGGGGACGCTGCAGCTAAATAATTTTCTGAAACGAACAGCGCAGCTGAATGTTTCCGTCTTGACGGCATTTGAGACTTTTAGGGAATCTTAGGTTTTGAGAAGATGCGTTAGGGGAAGAAATCCACACTGTCTGAGCGACAGCGAGTTTGTGGATTTCTTCCCCTGTTTTTAGCATCTTTTCAAAATTTTAGAGTCCCTTAATGCCTCAAGCCTGTCCGGCAAGATGGAAACATTCAGCTGCGCGTCCCTTTTGAACCAGCAAGCCTATATAACTCCCCCTATGCGTTCTCCCATCTTCACAATGGTTTCTGCTCCCTGCAACGTGTTCCGGATCAGATCACTGTCTGGCAAGACTTTATCTGGTTCCAGGAGCAGCACAACCGTTGAACCTCCGAATTCAAATCTTCCTTTTTCTTCGCCGCGTTTTACCTGGCAGCGTTCTTTTTTATAATTCCGGATCTTTCCGACCATCAGTGCACCGACTTCCATCATCAGGATGGTGCCAAGTTTTTCATTTTTTACAAGACAGTATTCTCTGCTGTTCATTTTGTAGATCGGGCAGATATCATTTGCAATCGGATTTACAGTGTGAAAAATTCCCGGAATCCTTCTCTGATAGGTCTTTTCTCCATCTGCCACGTAACAGTATCTATGGTAATCGTCTACTGTAAGACGGATCACTACCGCCCAGCCTCCCATATAATGTCTGGCAAGCTTTGCATCGCGAATGAGGCTGTGTGTTGTATATGGAGTATGTTTAATGAAGAATTGTCCGTTTTCGTGAATTGGATAGACACTCACTTTCCCATCACATGGACTGATCAGTACGGTATCTTCCCTGTTAACCGGGCGTTCCTCAGCTTTTATTTTTCTGGTAAAGAAATCATTATAGGAATCAAATTTCTGTTTTTCATATTTGTTCAGATCGATCCCGTGGGTTCTGGCAAATAGTCCGGCAAAAACAGCGGATACTTTTGTATTCAACAGCTTCCCTCCCAGTCTGGATACTGCCGGTAAAAGAAGCGGGCGCATCAGTACTCTGGTTGCTGTATGGGTATACACAAATTTTAAAAACTTATCCTGACTGGTTGTCTTTTTTATCCGATGACCTTCTCTGTCCATGTAATACATTTCATTCCTCCTCTGCCGCTGACCGTCTGCCTGCTAAATCATACTCATATAACGCATATAATGTCTGACCAGGATGCCAATTACTGCCATTGCTACGATTACTACAATTGCTCCCATTGTTAGATTCTTTGGCTTCCTGAACTTAAAATTTGTAATAAATAAAATGCCGACCACCAGCATGACCACATGAAGCGCAAGCATAAATTCACAACCTAAAAATGGTTTTAAGACAACCACAAGCGGAAGTGCGATTGCCATGGATGTGATTGGGAGCCCCTGATAACATTCTCTTTTCTCTGCTGTTTCTTCCTGACGCTGTTCTTCCATCACATTGAACCACGCAAGACGGATCAGACCTGCAAGTACATAAAACATCAGGATTGCCACACCGATCACACCGCGCATTCCGAAACAGTAACAAAGAACAGCCGGCGCAACTCCGAAGCAAACAATATCGCTTAACGAATCAATCTGGATTCCGAAACGCTTTTCCACTTCTGTCCGGTTCTTTTTTGTTCTTGCAATCTTTCCATCAAACATATCACAAAGGCCGGAGATTGCAAGACACATTACGCCCAGATGCAGATGCCCGTTTACTGCAAACATCATTCCTCCAATTGATACCATCAAACTGACATATGTAAGTACTACCGTATAATCATAAACCCCTAACATTCTATCTCCCTCTTTCTTCCAATTGTAAAATTTGCTACGATCGTAAGCAAGGCGCTCAGCCCCAGCTCTGTATAATATCCAATCCCACGGCTCAGGATCATTCCCGGCAAAAGAAGCCGTTTTCCGAATACCGGAATAAAAATCATGGCAAATAATTTTTCACTGATTCCCATACCTCCCGGCAGAGGAAGCATATCTACCGATACCGCAATGACCGCCTGCAGTGTAATGACTGCGACTGCTTTTGCACCTCCAAGCCCAAATGCCTTATATACAAACCATGTAGCTGTAAACAGCGCAAACCGCTGGAACATGGTGATCGCAAATACATTCACGATCACCTGCTTGTGTTCCTTCAGAAAAACTGCTGTATCCCGGTACTGATCCATGGATGCATTCAGCTTTTCAATACGCGCCTCCTTATGGTGTAGAAAGTGCAGCTTTTCAAGCAGTGCCATTCCTTTTACCAGAATTTCTCTTGCAAGCCGCGGATGGAACACCAGCACCAGCATCGCTGTCACGCAGAAAACATTCAGAGCTGTCCCCAGATAAAAGATATGCCGGATACTCCAGAGATATTTATGGATAAATCCTTGTCCGAACAGTACCAGCCACAATCCGACAACCACCAGTACCAGTTTATAAGTGATCGTAACGATCATCAGCACCAGCGTCGAAACCGGTATTGGTATCTTTTCTTTTTTCATATAATAAATCTGTGCCGGCTGTCCTCCAGATGCCGAAGGTGTGATACAGCTGAAGAAGAATCCAACCGATGAAAACAGAAAACATGTCCATTTTTTCAGCCGGATTTTCAGTGTCCGCATCATATAATAGATAATGATCGATTCTCCCCAGATAAAAACCACAACACAGATCACTCCCGGAATCAGCCATAATACATTGACCTGTTCCAGGATCTTCACAATCTCACCAATATCTTCCCCATGAAATACGCCATACATTGTACCAGTAAATACCACCAGCAAAAATATGACATTGAAGATCGTCTTCTTTTTATTTTCCATCTCTCCTCATTCCTATCCGGTTTCCAAGTTTATTTGCTATTTTTTCTGTCAGACGCCGATAAATCTGCCATCCATTTGTCCGTCTGCTGATCTGCCAGGTTACTTCTGCAAGAAGAATTCCTGCTGCTGCATCCTGCCATACATGCTGCCTAAGCGCCAGTGTCGATATCACGACCAGTATCGTCATCAGGACAGAAAAAGCTTTATACCAGTTGGAAATCTTCCGGTTCTTCCTGACCGCAATACAGCTGAACCAGCTTGCCATGCAGTGAATGGACGGAAACAGGTTGATTGGCTTATCAACTGTATACAAAAACCGTACTGCCTGCGTCCAGATATCCGTCCCTGTCAGAACCGGCCTCGTATTCGTGGTCGGATAAAAAATAAAGCACAGCATACATACCAGCCGCGCATAAAAATCCGCAGTAAAAAACTGGTATTTCACCTTCTCCTCCCGCATCGATGCCATGAAATAGTTCACTACCCAGAAAAGATAACACCCAAAATAAATAATAATAAACTGTGGCATAAAAGGAATCACTTCATCCGCCGGACCAGAAAGATTATGAGTCTTGATTCCCGTCCGTAATAGCGGCACTCCCCAATATACCACAGCATTCATACAAAATGTAATAATAAGTGGAATTATAGTTTTTATTTTCTTCATACAATCTATACTATACATAAATAAAAAAATAGCAATAGTCTTTCGCAATTCTTAAAGAAAAAAGTTCTGTCTCTTAAGAAAACAGAACTTTTTTCTTTTATATTTCTTTATTTTTACAGAACCTTTGACAGGAATTCCTTTAAACGCTCATCCTTAGGATTTGCAAAGAACTCTTCCGGAGTTCCCTGCTCTTTTACTCTTCCTTCATCCACAAACATGACACGGTCAGCAACCTCTCTTGCAAATCCCATTTCATGTGTAACAACAACCATGGTCATGCCTTCCTGGGCAAGCTGTTTCATCAGCTCCAGAACCTCTCCAACCATCTCCGGGTCCAGTGCGGATGTCGGCTCATCAAAGAGCATTACATCCGGGTTCATGGCAAGGGAACGCACGATCGCGATCCGCTGCTTCTGTCCACCGGAAAGCTGTGACGGATAAGAATCTGCCTTCTCTTCCAGTCCAACCCTCTTAAGAAGTACTCTTGCTTCTTTTTCTGCCTCTGCTTTATCCTTTTTCAGGAGCTTGATCGGAGCCAGTGTGATATTTTCAAGAATCGTCTTATGTGGGAAAAGATTAAAGTGCTGGAACACCATTCCCATCTTCTGACGATGTTTGTCGATATCTACCTTTGCATCTGTAATATCCACACCTTCAAAATAAATATGACCTCCGGTCGGTACCTCCAGAAGGTTCAGGGAACGGAGGAATGTAGATTTTCCGGATCCTGACGGTCCGATGATTACCACAACTTCTCCTTTGTGGATCTCTTCTGTAATTCCATTCAGTGCATGAAAATCGCCAAATGCTTTCTGCAGATTTTCTACACGGATCAATACATCTCCATTAGTGGTCACTGTTCCTTAGCCTCCTTTCCAGCATACTTACCAGTTTACTGAAGATCATAACCATAACCAGGTAAATGATCGCAACTGCCATCAGCGGCATAAGCGCATCGTAGGTTCTGCTTCGGATGATATCTCCGCCCTTTGTCAGATCCTGAAGGGCAATATATCCGGCAACAGAAGTCTCTTTTAAGAGAACGATAAATTCGTTTCCAAGTGCCGGAAGGACATTTTTAAACGCCTGCGGCATGATAATATAGATCATTGTCTGACGATAATTAAATCCAAGGCTTCGTCCTGCCTCAAACTGTCCGTTATCAACTGCCATAATACCGGAACGGAAAATCTCAGCAACATAAGCACTGGAGTTCATACCAAATGCCAGAATCGCTACGATCGTCTTACTGACATCCACACTTGCAAAAATTACAAAGTAAATGATAAGCAGCTGTACAACAACCGGTGTACCACGGATGACCGTGATGTAAATCTGGCAGATCAGATTCAGGAGCTTCAGCTTGCCGGTCTTATCGTATGTGGAACGGACAATTGCCAGAAGGAATCCGAGAACTACACCGATCAGGACAGCACAAAAGGTTACAATTAATGTAACCTTAAGTCCGTCTGCAATGTAGTGCCATCTGTCATCTTTTATAAAATTCATTATAAATCTTGCTTTAAAATCACTCATAAGACACCACCAGTCTGTACCCGATTAGTCTGTAATATATTTTGCAACGATTTTATCAAATGTTCCATCTTCTTTTAACTCTTTGATCGCATCATTGACTTTCTTAACCAGATCATCATTACCTTTTTTGATTGCCAGTGCATAATCTTCTTCTACATAAGAAGTCTCCAGGATCTTCAGACCTTCATTTTCTTCTACGAATGTCTTAGCCGGCTGGTTATCAATGATCACTGCATCGATCTTGCCCTGCTGCAGAGCCTGTACAGCTTCCATACCTTTGTTGAAACGCTCTACATTATCATCACCGAAATCATCTGTAGAATAAATATCCCCTGTTGTTCCCTGCTGAACACCAATCTTCTTTCCTTTCAGATCATCCGGTTCTGTAATATCACTGTCATCTGTTACAATGATAACCTGAACTCCTGTATAATAGCTGTCAGAAAAATCAACCTGTGTAGCACGGTCTTCTGTTACAGTCATACCTGCTGCTCCGATATCTGCTTTTCCGCTCTGAACAGCCGGGATAATAGAGTCAAATGCCATATCTTCGATCTTCAGATCCATTCCAAGCTTGTCAGCGATTGCTGCTGCGAATTCTGCATCGATTCCGACAACTTCATCTCCGTCATAGTATTCAAATGGTGGGAATTCTGCGTTTGTAGCCATAACAAGCTTTTCTTTCTTGTCTGATTTTGCAGAGTCACTCTTTGATGAATCACTCTTTGATCCACATGCTGCAAAACTGAACACACATGCACATGCAAGTACAACACTGATTACTTTTTTCATTTTCATAATACCAACCTCCAAATTTTATCCATTTCCCCTATTCTATCATGTTATAAAGAAAAAACAAAGTGGGTTTTTATACATTTTTCTGCATAAATTCCCACCTTTTTTCGTGATTATTCTCTTTTAGCCGAAAATCAGGAAATAAAGAAGTACCAGAACTCCAAGTACAATACGGTAATAGCCGAATGCCTTAAAGTCATGCTTCTTGATATATCCCATCAAAAACTTGATCGCAAATACGGATACGAAAAACGCTACCAGGCATCCCACAAGCAAAATGACCACTTCGATCGCGGTATAATGGAATCCGAATTTGATAACCTTTAAGATACTTGCTCCGAACATAACCGGGATCGCAAGGTAGAAGGTAAATTCTGTTGCCACATAGCGGGAAGTTCCGATGAGCAGTGCTCCAAGGATGGTTGCTCCTGAACGTGAAGTACCCGGGATCAGTGCCAGGACCTGGAAACCTCCGATGATCAGTGCCATCTGATAGGTAAGCTCTGTCAGCTTTGTAACCTGCGGTCTGGTGTGTTCATTCTTTTTCTCGATCAGAATGAAGAAGATACCATAAATGATCAGCATCAGTGCAACAACTACATAATTGTAAAGATACTTGTCAAGGATATCATCAAATAACAGCCCGATCACAGCTGCCGGCAGACAAGCCACAACGATTTTGCACCACAGGTTGATTGTATTTCTCTTCTGCTTCGCTGATTTTCTCTTTGAAAACGGATTCAGCTTATTGAAATACAGAACAACGACCGCCATAATTGCACCGAGCTGGATCACAACACGGAACATACTGTTGAATTCATGACTTGTACTCATATGTAAGAACTGCTCTACCAGAATCATATGCCCTGTACTACTGATTGGAAGCCATTCTGTGATACCTTCCACGATACCCAGAATGACAGCAATTAAAACATCTAACATTTTGACCTCTTTCTATCCCCTCTCGGGATTCAATACAAATTTTTCAATGGCAGCCGCCACGCCATCCTCCTCATTGGACAATGTGATATAATCTGCCACCTCTTTTACTTCATCTGCTCCGTTTGCCATCGCAACACCAAATCCGACTTCTTTTAACATCATCAGGTCGTTGTTGCCATCCCCGCATGCCATGATCTCTTCTCGTTCAATTCCAAGAAGCCTGCCAAGCTGAATCAGTCCCATTCCTTTGTTAACTCCCGGTGCATTGATCTCCAGATTCGTTCTCATCGAATCACTGATGCTTAAATTCCCAAGCTCCATGATCCGCTGCTTTGCTTCCAGCCGTTCGTCCTGGCTCTTAAAAAGTGCATGGATCTTATCCATCTCATGCCCATTCATCTCTTCCATCTTCTCCCAGAGACTCTTAATGCCTTTGCGGGTGGTTCGGATATAATCTGCCATCGCAGGATTCCGCAGATACTCTCCGACTTTCAAAAGTTCATCTGCCTGTACGAAACCTCTTCCATCAAAATAGATCTCCTTGAACGTATCATAATCTCCAAAAATCTTAAGGATCGCTGCTCCCATCTCATAAGAGAGCATATTGGCATAAAGTACTTTGTCTTCCTGTAAATCCAGGATCCTTCCGCCGTTCGATGTCAGTGCGTACCTCATCCCCGGGAAATTCCGGAGTACTTCCGGGATCCCTGTCACCGGACGCCCTGTTGCAACCAGTACTGTTACCCCCTGGTCGATCGCACGTGTAAGTATTTCTCTTGTATGACTGGTCAGTTCTTTCTTATCATTCAGTAAAGTACCATCCAGATCAAGCCCTATCATTTTTATCTTTTTCATGAATAATTCCCTCATTTATGGTAAAGCTAAAAATACATTTCAAATCTTAGTATAACACGATTCCCCGTGTATGTATAACAAAATTTGCGGATTCAGGCATTTTGTAGTATACTGATAAAGGCTCAATTTTGAAGAAAGGAAGAATTATGAAGAAAAGGTTAAAAGCATTTTCAAGGACAACCATCGCACTCCTTACCGCTGCCCTGGTCTGTTCCCCGTTTACAAAAGCTTACGCCGATGACACTGTAGACTCTCTCGAAAAGCAGACAAACGGTCTTCAGAACCAGCTCGACTCTCTGAATCAGGACCTCACAAGTCTCAGCGCTGAGATCACAGATCTTGCATCAAAAATTGAGGATACGGATGCTTCCGTACAGAAAGCAGAACTGGATCTTGCCGCCGCAAAACTGGACGAGCAGTTACAGTATGATGCTATGAAGAAAAGAATCAAATATATGTACGAAACAGGAAATACGTCACTCTTGCAGATCATCTTTTCTTCTGAAAGCATGGGAGATTTCTTAAACAAAGCAGAATTTGTCAAGAACATTACAGAATACGACAGAAATATGCTGGATGAATTACAGAAGGTTCACGAGCTTGTCGCTAAAAAGGACTCTGATCTGAAAGCAGAGCAGGCTTCTCTGGCAGAGATGAAAACAAATCTCGACCAACAGGAACAGGAACTGAATGATAAGATTTCCTCTACTTCCGGTGAACTTCAGGCTTCATCCGAAGCACTGGCAAAAGCAAAAGAAGCACAGGCAGCCGCTGCTGCCGCACTTAAGAAAAAACAGGAAGAAGAAGCTGCAGAACAACAACGACAGGCAAAAGCTGCACAGACTGCTGCCAATAATACTTCAAGCAGCTCCGGGAACACGGATTCCGGTAGTTCCGGCGGCAATACAACGATTACAGTTCCGGATACTCCTGCCGAGACCACAGATCTGGTTCTCTTTGCTGCAATTCTGCAGTGTGAAGCTGGCGGTTACAATTATGACGGTATTCTTGCCGTTGCTACAGTCATCATGAACCGTGTAGCGAGTCCGCTGTATCCGAATACAATCAGCGGTGTCGTCTACCAGAGCGGTCAGTTTGCTCCAACCTGGGACGGAAGCTTAAGCCGCGTCTTGCAAAGAGGACCTGTATCCTTATGCTATCAGGTCGCTCAGGAAGCACTCGGCGGAGCACGGCTTGCATCTGTAAGCGGATGTTACCAGTTCCGAAGCGCAAGTACCGGAATGTCCGGGATCAACGTTGGGGGAAATGTATTTTTCTAAATCCTGTCCCAGTGGATGTGCGTTCGATTCATTCACAGGACAGAATGCAAAAAAACGGTATTTACTCATCTTCACGAGTAAATACCGTTTTTTATTTTCTACGCATTATAGTTTGCAAGAAACTGTGCTATCAATTCCACACAACCTTCCACATCTTTTTCATCTGCTACCTCTGCAGGCATGTGCATATAACGAAGCGGGATTGATACCAATACCATCGGTACGCCCTGATTTGAAAAATGAATCTTATCTCCATCCGTATAACTAAGCCTGCTTGCAGCTTCTCTCTGAACTGGAATTCCTACTTTTTTTGCACATTCTTCCATTTTGGCATTTAAAGTTTTTACCACGATCGGACTGTTGCAAAGAACCGGTCCACCCCCCAGAAGAACCGTTCCCATCTCAGCCGGATTCATTCCACTGCAGTCGCTTGTGTAAGTCACATCCACAACAATCGCAAGTGTCGGATTAATCCGTGTACTTGTCCAGAAAGCTCCGGTTTTCGTTGTCTCCTCTCCAGTTGTAGAAGCTCCATAGACACCAACTTTACATCCAAGCTCTTTCGCTCTCTTGATTGCTTCCATAATGATATAAACACCAAGTCTGTCATCCAATGCTCTGGCTGTAAATTTACCATTTGTCATCTTACGAATATGTGTATCCGGAACAATCGGATCTCCCAGACTTACATTCTTTAAAGCATCTTCTCTATCTTTCGCCCCAATATCGATCAGAAAATGCTTTGTTCCCAGATTTTCTTCTTTGAACAAATCACGATATGCTTCGACAACACCGTAAACCTCTCCGTTTTTTGTCTTGATACGCACCTGACGTCCCGGATAAGTTGCCGGAACAATTCCGCCTCTGTCAATCACCTGCAGTCTTCCATCTTCCCGGATGTTCGAAATCATAAGTCCGATTTCATCTGCATGTGCCGAAAGCATGATACGTACATCGTTTTCCGGATTCAGAATACATGTTAGATTTTGCATCTCATCACGGCAAATCTCATCTGTATATTCTTTCATTTCTTCTGTTACAATATCCTGCACCTGCTCCTCATAACCCGATACCGAAATACTGTTAAGAAGGTTATTTAAAAATTTTTCATTCATTCTAGTCATCTTCTTTCTTACTTAGCCGTAACTTTCAGAAGATCTGCAAATGCAGACAGATTATAGGTTCCAAGTCCGCTTGCAACTGCATCCCCGATAGCAGCACAATCCATTCCCCCTGCGATTGCTGCCTGCAGTCCTGCTTTTGCGTCTTCTACAACCAAACACTTATCAACCTGTTCGTCTACATACTCTGCTGCTTTCACAAATACTTCCGGATCCGGCTTTGATTTTGAAATATTATTTCCGTCTGAAATTGCATCGAAATACTCTCCAAGTCCCAACTGCCCGAGAATAAATCTTGCGTTTTTACTGGATGATCCAATCGCCAGTTTATATCCATTCGCACGAAGATCATCCAATGTTTCCTTTACTTCTGCAGACAGATCTGCAGGACTCATATTTTTCAGAAGTTCTTTATAGATATCATTTTTCTTTGTTGTCCAGCATTCTTTCTCTTCTTCGCTCATTTCTCCTTCATAGCGTTCCAGAATAATTTCAAAACTTTCCATACGGCTCACCCCTCTGAGTCGATTATTGATTTCTTCATCAAAATAGATTCCCAGTTCATCTGCAACTGCTTTCCATGCTTGATAATGATATTTATCTGTATGACAGATTACCCCATCCAAATCAAAAATTACTGCATTGTATTTCTTCATCTTTTGCTTCTCCTTCTGTTTCAGACAAGTTAGAAATGATGACAGCGGCTAGGATGATCGCACATCCGATCACCATGCGAAGTGTAATCACTTCATGCAGAATGATGATAGAAAAAATCGTTCCAAATACAGATTCCATTGAAAGTACAATCGCTGCTTTTGTCTCATCTACATACTTCTGGCATGCGGTCTGGAGCAGATAACATACAGTCGTACTGATTACTCCCAGATACAAAACACTTAACCATCCCTGTGTTGTAACCTGAAAATCGTTCTCTCCAAAAATCACAAGACTGACTGCCGATAATACAAATGCTGTGATCATCTGCACCATGTTCAGTACAGATGCCGGATATTTTTTCACAAATTCTCCGGTAAAAAAGATTTGGAACGCAAATCCTACCGCACAGAGAAGTGTAAGACCATCTCCCAGACTCAGTGTAAGATTTCCATTCAAAGAAAGCAGTGCTACTCCAATAACGGACATGATTGCTCCAATGATTCCTTTCATGCCTACTTTCTTCTTCAAAATTATAAATGCAATGAACGGCACTATAACTACATTCAGTGCTGTAAGGAATGCATTTTTGGAAGGTGTTGTATATTGCAGACCGATAATCTGAAGTGCAAATCCTGCAAAAAGTGCAATTCCCATCAGAATACCTGCTTTTATTGCACCTGCACGCTTCTCAAGTTTCCCTTCTTTTTTATGCTGTCCCATGCTGATCATCCCCATCAGCACAGATGCCAACAAAAATCTTACCATCATAATCTGGAAAGGCTTCATGCTTCCCAGTGCCATATCACTTGCGACAAAGCCGCCTCCCCATATGACCGTAACCAGTATAAGTCCTCCGATTGCCAGCCATTTTTTCATCATATATCCTCCCGTCTCTTTTTTAGATTGTTGTTACTTTTCCATTTATTTCAGCTTCTACAGGTTCTCCTGCAAGACGAATGACCTTTGCCTGATTACTTCCATCTGCCGTAATTTCAAGCCATGCCCCTCTATAATGCAGACGGAATGTTAATCCCTGCCATTCCTTTGGCATATTCGGATGAACTTTCAACATACCATCTTCTCTTTGCGCTACACCTGCAAACCCAAATACAATTGTCTGCCATACTCCACCAGTATTTGCCGCATGGATTCCTTCTCTTGTATTTCCCTGCATATTCAACAGGTCAATAAAGGCTGCGCGGCGAAGATACCGATATGCTTTTGAATCATCCCCTACTTTAAGCCCCATAACAGAGAAAATACTCGGACTCAATGAAGAACCATGAAGTGTACGCTTTTCGTAATAAGCGTAGTTTTCTTTAATCGTTTCTTCATCAAATTCATTTCCCATAAGGTGTAACAGCATAACAACATCTGCCTGCTTATTGATCTGTGTCTCTCTTGCTCTTTTTGTCTTAAGTGCATCCGGACGTACTGGCCAGTCATTCTCATCATATTTTTCGATTGTTACATTATCAAGCTCGAAATATCCTTCAAACTGTTCCAGAAGTCTTGTGCCTTCTTTTCTTGGCAGATACATCTTTTCCTGCACTTCTTTCCAGTGTGCAGTTTCCGCCTCTGTAAGTCCTGTCTTTTCGATCAGGATATCATACGCTTCCTGATTCTCTTTCTTGATTGATGCAAGCAGTGAAAGAACATATCCGAGATTCCATCTCGCCAGATAATTGGTATAGAGGTTATTATTAACCGGTTCATGCCATTCATCCGGTCCCGTTACCTGATTGATTTCATAACGATCCTGCTCTTTGTTGTACTCACAACGGCTTGCCCAAAATCTTGCTGTCTCTGTCAGAATCTCCGCTCCTTTGCTGTAAAGGAAATCCATATCCTGCGTGATCTTAACATAATTATAGATTCCATAAGCAACTGCTGCTGTTACATGATGCTCATATACCGCAACATAACATCTATAACAGGTTCCATCCGGCTCAATGGTCCAGTCCGGACACTGCTCTGTACCATCATCTGCTGACTCCCACGGATACTGTGCTCCTTTATATCCATTCTTATGTGCATTTGCACGCGCTGCATCCAGAAGATGGTATCTGTAATTTTCCAGATTCTGTGCAGTCTTCGGAAATACCCATGAGAAAAACGGAAGCATAAAAAGTTCGGTATCCCAGAAAGCATGTCCACCATATTCTTCTCCTGTTAAAAGCTTTGCCCCAACATTCACATGGTCATCATGTTCGTTTCCCGTACTCATCAGATGGAAGATGTTAAAACGGACTGCACGGTTCAATTCATCATCCCCTGTAATCTGAATATCTGCATTTTCCCACATCTTCTTATAAACATCTTCATGCGCTTTCAGTTCCTGATCAAATCCCGTTTCAACAAATCCTTCAATTTCTTTTTCGATTGTTGTATGAAGAGCATAAGCCGGACATTCTCTTTCTGTATACATCGAAACATATTTTACGATTTCTACTTCTTTTCCTTCTTCTACATGGATATCACCAAATTCCACACTCTGCTCACCAAATCTGCTTATCATTCTGTTTCCAAGAATCTGTTTTCCATCTGCATAAGCTTCGATACGGCATCCACAACCTACATGCAGATGATTTTCTCTGGTTGCAACTTCCACATAACATCCATCTGCTGCCAGCTTTTCATTCGCTGTCATATAAGTATGTTTTACCTTAAAGCGTGGTGCATCATAAAAATTAATGATCGTACCATCAATAATACTTTCTACTTCAATAATTCCACTGTAGTTGAGCGGTGTCACATAAAGCCGGATTCCCATCCTGTGTACATTGTTTCTGCTCACAAACCGGATTCCTTCGATCAAAGTCTCTCTTCCTTTTGAGTCCTTCAGACGAACTCTCTTTCCAAGAAAAGCTCCTTTCATATCAAGCACTCTTGAAAATTCCAAAATTTCACAGTCTTCAATTCCAATCAATTCTTTTTCTACATAAAGTCTGATTCCAAGCCAGTTCGGAAGTGTGGAAAGTTCACGCATAAATGTCTCTGACTTGTCAAACACTCCATTGATATAAAGATATGGAAGTGTAATCTTTGTTCCTTCCTCATGACTTCCCCGGATTCCGAGGTAGCCATTGGAAAGTGCAAACAAACTCTCATATTTGAGATTCTCTTTTGCCTCATACTGATCCTGCCAGATGAGCCATTCATCGCTATGTAATCTGTTTCTCAGATTTCCTGAAAACATTTCTCTGCTCATATATGATTGTCTCCTTTATTCTTAATCGATATACTGTTTTCTTGCCTTCCGGATTTCGGTTCCGCATTCTGCTGCCTGCACAGTAAATGCCATTGCAAAATCCTGAAGTTTTACTTTATTTTCTTCCAACTGTTCTTCTCCACAGCTGTTGCTTCCAAGTCCTGACTGGCGATAATCCAGATGGATAATCACATCATCCGCTTTTTCAATTTCAAATGGATGCTGTGCTTTTTCCAGACTTTCATCGGTATAATTAGCAAGGTTCAGACCAAGCTTCTCCTCCATCTTGCATAACAGACCATCTTTTCCATCTCCAATACGGAACCATTTCACCTGTTCATGATGTCCGTTTTCCTGTGGGAATACATAATCTGTCATCATTCCGTCAACTGTATTTTCGTAAATTCCCATAATAGATGCAGCCTTACTGTCTACATAACTCTCACCAGGTCCCATACCATACCACATCGTCTTCTGAAAGTTTTTATTTCCTTTCATAATGACTCCGATACGTGGTAAGAACGCTGGTTCCAGTTTTCCTCTCTGAACAGCTTTTCCCTGAATTTCCACCTTCATCTGTCCACAAGAATAAACCGTATAAGTGTAATCACATTCAAATCCCCAGGACTGGTTATAGCAACTGAAGAATGTTCCGATCCGGACGATCACCTTATCGTCTTCTTTCAGACAGCTGACATATTCTGTCTCTTCTACCGGTTTCTGAATAAAATATTTATTCATCCAGTCCTCTTTCTTGTACATGTCGTTATCGATTGTTGCACGGTATACATTCATTCTCGGTCCTTCAGTCAGATACTCTTTTCCATCTTTTCCAAAAGAAATCAATTTTCCAAATACAGTACTGAATTTTGCTGTCACACGGCTGTTTTCTACAGTAAGCCCCCCCTGTTCTTCTGTTACCTGAAGCTTATCAGCTGTTTCTCTTACCGAAAATCCATCTTTTCGGATCTGCATCGGAATCTGGACTTTCTTGATTTCATACCCTGCTGGTGCATAGTTTCTTTCTTCTTTCTGACATACAGTCAGATTCAGATAATAGTCTGTATTTTCCTGTAATTCAAATGCTGTAATTGGTAGGGCAATGATCTTGCCTTCATGCGGAGCAACCGAAAGTCCTTCAACGGTTCCGTCCTGTATCATCTGATCTTCCGCTTTTACTTCCCAATAAAGTGTTGTCGTATCCAGATTCAGGAAATCATAATAATTCCGGATCTGAATCTTATTCATGCTTCCTTCAACAGCTGTAATTTCTACTGGTGCAATGATCTGTTTGTATTCTTCCATTCCCGGAGACGGTGTTCTGTCCGGCATCAGAATCCCATCGATGCAGAAGTTCCCGTTTGTTGGAAAATCTCCATAATTTCCACCATATTTATAATATTTCTTATCCTTTTCTTCAGTGTAAATTCCATGATCATACCACTCCCAGAGAAATCCACCCTGAAGACGTTTGTACTTGCGATACATATCCTGGTATGCTTTTAATCCTCCAGGACCATTTCCCATCGCATGTCCATATTCACACATTACGTGTGGCTTATCCCCTTTGATCTGATATTCTGCAATCTCTTTGAGACCTTTCAGTCTGGTATACATCGTAGAATATACATCTGTCACTTCTGCCTCAAAATCTCCCTCGTAATGAACCAGTCTGGTATCATCCAACTCACGGATTGCTTCTGCTGCACTACGGAAATTGCATCCGAATGCGGATTCATTTCCCATAGACCACATAATAATCGATGGATGATTTCTATCTCTCTTTACCATACGGACACTACGATCTACGTAAGCATCTTTCCAGGTCTCATCATCTGTGATCCATGTGTAATTTTCTACCCATTCAAATCCATGGCATTCCAGGTCTGCTTCATCGATCACATAAAGTCCATATTCGTCACACAGATCATAAAAATATTCATTTGCCGGATAATGCGAGCAACGAACAGCATTGATATTGTACTGTTTCATCAGACGAATATCTGATTCCATCTGCTCTCTTGTCACTCTTCTTCCTTCTCTTGGATTATAATCATGATGATTGACTCCGTTCAGAAGGATTACCTGATTATTGACACGGAAGTTCTTATCTTTGATCTCGATTTTGCGGAATCCACATCTGACTGTTACTTCCTGGTTTTCTGTCATTACTGTAAATTCATATAACTCAGGTGTCTCGGCTGTCCATGTATGAACTTCCGGGATCTCAGCCTCAATACATATATCTTTTCCTTCCGAAACAAGCTCACCTTCAAGAACAGTCTTTCCTTTATAAGAAAGCTTCCAGCCAAGATTTGTACCAGCCTGTTTCATTGTAATTCCAGCTGTAAAAAAACCATTTTTGTAGCTGTCATCCAATGTCCCATTTACACGAAGATCCAGAACTGCATTCTTTTCCTCATTGATCAGTTCTACATCCCTGTAGATTCCTGATAACCACCACATATCCTGATCTTCCAGATAAGTACCGTCTGACCACTTGTATACACGAACGGTAATGTCATTTTCACCTGTTTTTACAAACCCGGTAATGTCAAATTCTGAAGGCAGTCTGCTGACTTTTCCAAATCCAACATGGTTTCCATTTACCCATACATCAAATGCACTGTCAACACCATGGAATTTCAGAACCGTGTCTTTTTCCATCCACTGTTCATCTAATACAACTGTCTTTTTATAAATTCCAGTTGGATTTTCATCTGGTACATGCGGTGGGTTTACCGGAAATGGATATAACACATCTGTGTAATGCATCTTGTCATACCCTCTAAGCTGCCATACGGACGGAACATCAATCTTATCCCATCCTTCACATGCCCCCGACTGTTCAAATCCTTCCGGCGATAATTCCGGTGCATCAACATATTTAAAAGCCCATTCTCCATTTAAACTGATTTTCTTTTGCGAATCTTTATAAAAAGCCGTTCGTGCTTCTCTTCTCCCAATTCCGGTAATCCGATGGTCTTCCCATCTTTTTACTTTTTTTCTTGCCATAATTTTCTCCTCTCAAGTGGTATCCCATATAAGACAGCAACAGCGGTCAGACAGATACAGTCTGCCTGACCGCTCCATACGCCTGTCTATTTGATAGAACCACTGGTTCCTTCAACAATATATTTCTGCGCGATAATGAAAATAATGATCGGCGGAATAATCATAATAATCGTAATACAAAGCATCGGAATAATCTGTGTACTGTGAACTCCTTTAAATGAAGCAAGTCCAAGTGCCAATGTATATTTGCTTCTGTCCTGTAAGAAAATGAGTGGTCCAAGATAGTCATTCCATACAGTCAGCATATTAAGTACACCGACAAGAATCAATGAAGGTTTCATGATCGGCATGAAAATCTTCCAGTAAATCTGGAACTGATTTGCGCCGTCAATTCGTGCTGCTTCCTCAAAATCCTTCGGGATTCCCATAAGGAACTGTCTCATCAGGAATACATAATAGGCAGATCCGAACCATGCCGGCACGATCAGCGGCTTCAGTGTATTGATCCATCCGAATAAGTTGAATTCCATGTACTGCGGAATCATGGTAACATCCCATGGAATCATCATTGTTGAAAGCAGGATCATAAAGAGGATATTTTTTCCTTTAAAGTTAAATCTTGCAAATCCATAAGCAACCAGTGAACATGAAAGAACCTGTCCGACTGTTGTCAGAACTGTTACAAGAATTGAATTCCAAAGATATGTTCCAAACGGCTGTGATTTCCATGCATTAATAAAGTTCTCAAAATGCCATTCTGCCGGCAGAAGTTTCGGCGGATATGCAATTGCTTCTCCTTCTGTCTTAAATGCAGAAAACAGCATGTAAATAAACGGTGCAAGAAAGTAAATGGCTACCAGTCCGAGTAATATGTAAATTACAATTTTTGATTTTTTAGACATCTTCATTACTTTCTACCCCCTTTTTTCTTTTTTGTTTTCTTTGCTCCGCTGTTTTTAGCTTCTGTCTCATAGAATACCCATGCGGATGATGACTTGAATACCACGGCAGTCAGCAGCAGAATGATGATAAACATTACCCATGCGTTTGCACTGGCATATCCAAGTTTGTGATGTTTGAATGCGTTATTGTATGTATACAGTCCATAGAAGTAGGTAGATTTAAGCGGTCCACCTCCGGTAAGAAGCATAACCAATGTTACCTGTTGGAAAGAACTGATAATTGACGTAATCAGGTTAAATAAAATTGTAGGTGTAATAATCGGAAGCGTAATACTGAAAAATTTTCTTGCAGGACCTGCTCCATCAATAGATGCAGCTTCGTATACATCAACCGGAATATTTTTGATATCTGTGTAGAAGATAAGCATCATCGTTCCAACACCAAACGCACTTGCAATTATAACTGCAAGGAGTGCCCATGCCGGATCAACCAGCCACTTCGGTCCTTTGATTCCCAGAAGAGATAACAGATAATTCAGTACGCCATAATCTCCGTTGAGGATCCATCCCCAGATGATAGAAACCGCTACACCTGAGATAACTGCCGGAATATAGAAAATTGTACGGAATACTTTTACTCCTTTAACCGGCTGTGTGATCAGCATTGCAAGGAACAATGCAATAATCATGTTAAGCGGTACGAAAATTGCCGCATATTTCAAACTGATTATAAGGGATTTCCAGAACTGTTTGTCCTTTGTAAACATATCAATATAGTTTCCAAGTCCCCTGAATGTTGGCGCTGTAGTAAGCGGCCACTCAAAAAAGCTCATGATCAAAGACAGAATCAGGGGACCGATTGTAAATACAAGGAACCCGATAATCCACGGCATAATAAACAAATACGGTGTGGCCGTCTTCAGGAATTTTCTCTGCTTCATTTTTCTTCTCTCCTATTTATCGGCGCCGGAATCATAAATTGTTCCGGCGCCGGTTTGTTTGTATGCTATTACTGTGCGTCTGCTGCTTCTTTTAAAACATCTTTTACATCCATGTATGAGCTTGGATTGAAAATCTGTTCAAATGATAAGCTGAGGTTTTCTGAAATTTC
This sequence comes from Coprococcus sp. AF51-11b1, assembly GCF_027682785.1. Taxonomy (NCBI): domain Bacteria; kingdom Bacillati; phylum Bacillota; class Clostridia; order Lachnospirales; family Lachnospiraceae; genus Coprococcus; species Coprococcus sp. AF51-11b1. The sequence goes on from NZ_JAQCZB010000011.1 coordinate 34,403, forward strand.
TGACCAGTCTTCAATCAGGAAGCTTGCCGGAGTATGTCCATCACTCTGCTCAAGCATCTCATAGAATGGTGCATATTCTGGTTCATCCATGATACCTTCAGATTCTACAACACTGTTAAGTACCGGAAGTTCCATACCGATTCTTGCTTTGTTGCATTCTTCGCCTGTCCAGTATTTTACAAATTCCCATGCAGCATCTTTATTCTTGCTGTTCTTTGAAATAGAAAGTCCTGAAGAGCTCAGAATACTTACAGAGGTCTTTCCGTCAAAAGAAGGAATTTTTGCCACACCATAATTCATTCCATCCTCATTAAGAGAAGCAATTGACCATGATCCATATACATACATTGCTACTGTACCGGCACGGAATTCATCAGTTCCGTTCTTTTCTGTTGCAATTGCATATCCGTCTTTTTCCATATCCTGGAACATTTTAAATACTTCCTGAGATTCTTTTGAATCAATTTGACCTGCCATCTGTCCGTCTTCGTCACAATATGCAGTTCCATTGCTCCACAGATACATTTCAAAATCATACGGATCTGGTTTCATCTGGAATGCAAAACCTTTCTGACCTGTCTTTTCTTCAATTGTCTTGGCAGCTGCCTGAAGATCCGACCATGTCCAGTCATCTGTAGGTTCTTCTACACCAGCCTGTGCAAAAAGATCTTTGTTATAGAAAAGTGAATGTGTTGTAAATCCCACTGGAATACCATATGTTGTTCCGTCTAATGAGTTGTAATTCCACAGTGTGCTGTAGAAATCATTCTTATAGTCATCGCCTTCTTTGTCGATATACTCATCCAGAGGTTCAAGACCATCTGCATATGCCGGGTAGTTCCACATATACATAACATCCGGTGTATCTCCAGATCCCATACCTGCACTGATCTTTGTATCAAAATCACTTCCGTATGCTTCCAGTGTTACTTCAATGTCATCATGTTCCTCATTAAATTTATCTACAAGTTTCTGCTGAGCATCTACATCATCAGCTACATCCCATGTTGCAAAACGTATTGCTGTCTTTCCGTCACTTGTCTTTCCATTATTACTGTCTTTCTTGTTTCCACAAGCAGTCAGCATCATTGTTCCTGTAAGTGCAAGTACGCACATTACTGCAATTTTCCTCTTCATAAATCATTTCCTCCTTTGATTCACTTATTTTATTTGGTAAAACCACTATACTATTTTACCGGTTAAATGTAAATACTTTTTACCCTATAAATATTTTTTCTCTATTTTACCTATTATTTACACCATATTTTTATATACTTTTCACAATTTTTATCTTGGTAAAACTATATTTTTATTTTAATTAAAGTTGTCTGTTTTTACTTAATTGATTTTAACTCTTTATTTTTAGCTAAAAAATCATAACAAAACAATCTGTCATCACTCAATCTGTATACATAAAGAGACTATAGGACATTCTCCGTTCCATAGCCTCTTACTTTTTTACCTTATTAAAATTTTTTAACACTGTCACGTATATAAAGTTTAGTCGGGATTGAAACTTTTACACAAATCTCTCTTCCATGTATAATTCGCTCTTCCAGAAGTTTTACTGCATATTCTCCCATGAACTCCATGTACAATCTCACCGTAGTAAGTGGAGGAACCATGTATTTCGCAGTTGGGATATCATTAAAGCCAATAATACTGATATCATCCGGTATTTTAAGCCCAAGTTCATATGCCGCCCGATAACTTCCTGCTGCCATCGAATCATTCGCAACAAACAAGGCAGTCGGCAGATTCCCTTCCTCGTAAAACTCTTTCAGAAGTTTGTATCCATATTTTGCATAATAAGCACCAAACTTTGTATATTCCGGGTGATACAGTCCCCGTTTTTTCAAAGCGTTCTGAAAATGCTGTATTCTCGTATCCAGTACTTCATCCCCCTCCTTATCAACTTCTCGACAGCCGATCATCCCTATTTTCGTATGTCCACACCCTACCAGATAGGAAACAATCTCTTCTACTGCCCGTCTATAGTCTACCACAATTGAATCGAATCTCTTTGGGTTTGGATCTGCATCAATAAATATAACCGGGCATTCCCATATCTCTATTGCTTCTACCATTTTTTTTGTGAATGTACCGGTACAGATTACACCATCTAATCCGTTGATCATCTCCGGCGAATCATCCAGTTTCACAATCACCTTTGTATATCCTTCTTCTTCCAGTTTTTTTTCTATAGCAAGCCTGATACAAAGATAATAAGGATCCTGAAGTTCTTCTTCAGGAGAATAAGAATAAAATACACCTATCTTCAGTTTTCGCCTGCGTTTTTTCTGTGCGCGTACTTCGTATTCTAATTCCTCTGCAATTTCAAAAATTCTTTTTTTTGTCTCTTCCTGCGCATTCAAAGTTTCATCATGATTCAACACTCTGGATACTGTCGCTATGGAAACCCCCGCTTTTGCCGCAATGTCCTTAATCGTCGCCATGTCCTTCCCCCATTATTTCTCTTTCTTTTTATTTTCTTTCAATATTGCCTTAATGCATTTTCCCTTGATGACTTTCCTTTGCAATTTATTCAATTCATTATAGCACACATTTCGGAGAAATAAATAGCTTTAGTAAAATTTAACTTTTTTACTGCTCTGTTTTTCAACTTTTACTTTTACCTAGAACTTTATGCGTTGCAAAAAACCAGGCAGTTCACTTTTAAATGTGATTCTGCCCGGTTGTTTATTTCTTAGAATTCATCTGCTACTATTTATTTTCTATACGCAGCTTCATTCCATCTTAATTCATTTTTGAAATCTCTGATCTTTGTATCTTTATCGATATAAACAGCTTCGATTCCCATTTCTTCTGCCCAGTCACCCATCTGTTCCGGTGTCAGGTCATAAGAGAATGCTGTATGGTGAGCTCCACCTGCCAGGATCCAAGCTTCTGCACCTGTTCTGAGGTCTGGCTGTGGTGTCCAGAATGCAGTTGCAACCGGAAGCTTCGGCATCGGTTTTTCTGTCTTCTTGCAGTCTACACTATTGATGATCAGGCGGAATCTGTCGCCAAGATCAACAAGTGATGTTGCGACAGCCGGTCCTTCTTTGGCTGTAAATACAAGACGTGTAGGATCTTCTCTGTCACCCATGCTAAGCGGCTGACACTTGATGCTGATCGGTCCATCTGCGATTGTCGGGCAAACTTCCAGCATATGAGCTTCCAGGATACCTTCTTTTCCAGGTACAAGGTTGTATGTGTAGTCTTCCATGAAGGAAGTTCCCTTTGCATCTTTCTTGCCCTGTGTCATGATCTTCATTACACGAACCATAGCTGCTGTCTTCCAGTCACCTTCCGCACCGAAACCATATCCTTTTTCCATCAGTCTCTGCATTGCAAGTCCCGGAAGCTGCTGAAGTGATCCAAGATCTCCGAAGTGTGTAACAATTGCCTGATAATTGTTTGCTTCAAGGAATCTTTCAAATCCAAGTTCGATCTGAGCCTGAACTGCCACATGTTTTCTGAATTCAGCTTCATCTCTTCCTTCCAGAAGGATCTGATATTTGTCATAGTATTCTTCAACAAGTGCATTTACATCACCCTGTCCAACCTGAGCTACTGCGTCAGCAACTTCATTTACCGGGTAAGCATCAACTTCCCATCCGAATTTAATCTGAGCCTCTACTTTGTCACCTTCTGTTACGGCAACGTTTCTCATGTTGTCAGCTACACGCATAACACGTACATGACTGCTTTCGATGACACCAACTGCTGTACGCATCCAGTCACCGATTCTTTCCTGTGTTTCTTTGTCTTCCCAGTAACCCATGATGACTTTACGGTTCTTATGAAGGCGTGTGAAAATATGTCCGAATTCACGGTCACCATGAGCTGCCTGATTCTCATTCATGAAGTCCATATCGATGGTGTCGTATGGGATTTCACGGTTGAACTGTGTATGAAGGTGAAGTAATGGTTTTCTCAGTTCTTTTAATCCGAGAATCCATGATTTTGCCGGTGAAAATGTATGGCACCATGTAATAACACCTGCACAGTTTTCATCTGTATTTGCTTCGTTGAAGGTTCTTCTGATTACTTCATTTGTGATCAGGGTTGGTTTCCAGACTACTTCGTATGGAAGAATTCCTGATTCATTGAGGGCTTTTACGATGATCTGTGAATGTTCTGCTACGTGTGCGAGGCATTCATCTCCGTATAAATCCTGTGATCCTGTGCAAAACCAAAATTTGTAATCTTTCTGTACTAACATGTTTTTATTCTCCTTTTTGTTTAATTGATTTACTCTATCTTCCTAATACAAGTTCGGTCTTACTAAGCTCGCAGTCGCATACGCTCCCGCTCGCTAAGTACGCCGAACAGGCAACGCACTAAATTCATGTGTCGCCTACGGCTCGCATTCATTAAGTGCTTTAGCCTTGTCCATAGTACGCGTCTTTACCGTGTTTTCTGTAGTAGTGTTTATCCTGTAATTCCTGTGGGGCAGGTTTTACGTCTGGATTGATCATTTCGCAGCGAGCTGCCATTTTAGCTACTTCTTCGAGTACGACTGCATTATGTACTGCATTGTGTGGATCGGTTCCCCAGGTGAATGGTCCGTGGTTCTTGCAGAGTACTGCAGGCATTGCCATGTATTCTGTACCTTTGAAATGTTCCACAATGAGAACTCCTGTATTCTTCTCATATGCTTCGTCGATTTCTTCTTTTGTCAGATTGCGGACACATGGGATCTCACCGTACATATAGTCGGCATGTGTGGTTCCGTAGCAAGGGATTCCTCTTCCTGCCTGTGCCCAACTGGTTGCCCATGGGGAATGTGTATGGACGATACCACCCATATCCGGGAACGCTTTGTAGAGTTCCAGATGTGTTGCCGTATCAGAAGACGGATTTAAGTTGCCTTCCACGCGGTTTCCTTCCAGGTCTACAACAACCATGTCATCTGCTGTCATTTTGTCATAATCCACACCGCTCGGTTTGATCACAACAAGCCCGCTTTCGCGGTCGATTCCGCTGACATTGCCCCAGGTAAATGTGACAAGTCCATACTTAGGCAGAAGCATATTGGCTTCATAAACCTCTTTTTTCAGTTCTTCTAACATTGCTTTAGCCTCCTACTGTGTTTATGTAAAATATTTCGGGTTCTATTTCATAGTCTCTGTTGCAGCTTTCATGATCGGAAGCGTCTTCTTGAAGCGTTCGATAAATGTATTGTATCCTTCTACATCCTTCGGATCCGGATCCATCTTTGTACCCTTCTGTCCTGCAAATACTTTTGCATCCAGATAATCATCCAGGGCTTCGTCTTCTGCCTTGTTGTTCATGTAAGATGCAAGAAGTGCGATTCCCCATGCTCCGCCTTCTCCGGCTGTCTCCATAACAGATACCGGTGTGTCAAGTGCTGCTGCCAGGATGCTCTGTCCAACGCCTTTTGTCTTAAAGAGTCCACCGTGTCCGAGAATCTCATCAACGGCTACCTTCTCTTCTTTCAGAAGAATGTCCATTCCGACTTTCAGGACTTCCAGAGATGCATATAAGTTTGCTCTCATGAAGTTTGCAAGATTGAATTTGCTGTCTGGCATACGAACAAATAACGGACGTCCTTCATCAAATCCAACAACCGGTTCTCCTGCGAAGAAGTTATAAGACATCAGACCGCCACAGTCTGCATCACCTTCCAGAGCTTTGTTGTAAAGAGTTCCGAACAGATCGTTCATATCGACTTTCATACCGAATGCTTCTGCAAATTCTTTGAAAATATTTACCCATGCATTCAGATCTGAAGTACAGTTGTTGCAGTGAACCATTGCCACGGCATCTCCTGCAGGTGTTGTTACCATATCGATCTCTTCATGTACTTTCTCAAGTGCTTTTTCAAGAACAACCATTGCAAATACACTGGTTCCTGCTGATACATTACCGGTGCGGATTCTGACGCTATTCGTAGCTGCCATACCGGTTCCTGCATCACCTTCCGGAGGGCATACCGGAATGCCTGCCTGAAGCTTTCCTGTTGGGTCCAGAAGCTTTGCACCTTCTTCGGTAAGTGTTCCTGCCTTTTCACCTGCAACCAAGACTTTTGGAAGGATATCTTCTACTTTCCAAGGATATCCTTTCGGTGCAACCAGTTCATCGAACTTGGCAAGCATCTCTTTATTCCAGTTACGTGTTGTGCTGTCGATCGGGAACATTCCGGATGCGTCACCAACGCCAAGGACTTTCTCTCCTGTCAGTTTCCAGTGTACATAACCTGCAAGCGTTGTAATAAAATCAATATCCTTTACATGCTCTTCTTTGTTCAGAATTGCCTGATACAGATGTGCTCCGCTCCATCTCTGTGGCATATTGAAACGGAATAATTCTGTCAGTTCTTTTGCTGCCTGCTCTGTCATTGTATTTCTCCATGTACGGAACGGTACAAGCTGTTCTCCTGCTTTGTCAAATACCATATATCCATGCATCATGGCACTGAATCCAAGTGCTCCGACAGTAGTAAGCTCTACGTCATACTGCTTCTTCACATCTACAGCAAGATCTCTGTAGCAGTCCTGAAGACCTGTCCAGATATCCTCTAACGTGTAAGTCCAGACACCGTTGTCAAGACGGTTCTCCCATTCATGGCTTCCCGAAGCAATCGGTGCATTATCTTCTCCTACCAGAACTGCTTTGATTCGTGTGGAACCAAACTCGATTCCAAGGGAAGTCTTTCCCGCTTCGATCATACTTTTTACATCACTCATTTTTTCTTTACCTTTCCTTTCATAAAATATATTTGATTTGATAAATATTTCTATTTGATGATTTTTACAGAACTCCGGTTGATAATCTCCGGTTTCAGTTCCACACTGTCCGGCACTTCTTTCTCCTGCATAAGATCAAGGATCTCTTCTGCTGCCTTCTTCGCTAGCTCCCGGATCGGATTCTTCACAGAAGCAAGCGGTACTTCGCAATAATTTGCCAGATCAGAATCATCGATTCCAATGATCGACATCTTGTCCGGCACTTTGATCTTCTGTTCCAGACATGTCGCCGCAAGGTTGCTCGCAACCTCATCGTTGTAGCATACACATGCCGTACATCCCTGAATCCTTCTTAAAATCCAGCTGCTCTCCTCACGCATATTGCGATTGCGCACATCTTCGGTATCAATCCAGACAATCCGTTTATCTTCGATCCTGATATCTGCTTCCATTAAAGCTTCGATATAACCGGCATACCTTCTGTGTCCCTGCCCGTCATCTGCCTTGAAAATTGCTGCGATCTCACGGTGTCCGCACTGGATCAGATATTTCGTCGCCATCTTCCCTGCTATCTTGTCATCAAGACTTACATGCGGCGCTTTCAGTTCCGGATAATAGCTGTTGATAAAGATCACCGGGATTCCCTGCTCCATGATCTGCCTGTACAGATTGAGATTTGGATTAGGAAGGCCACTCTTTGTCGGTTCCGCTATAATTCCATCCACTCTTTTCTTATCCAGAATGCTTTTCAATATAAAACGTTCTTTGTCTACAGAATTGTTGGTGATGGAAATCTGGATTCCATATCCGGCGCGTGACATCTTGTTCTCGATTTCCTGAATAATACCAGAAAAAATATATTCCTGAACAAAAGTTGTCATCACTGCGATCTGCATCGTTTTTTTTCGTCTGACCCCGATGATGCCACTTTCCTTTATATAAGTCCCACTTCCACGGCGTTTCTCGATCATACCTTCTTTTTCCAGAACAGCGATCGCATGTCTGACGGTCTGACGGCTTACCCCAAACCGGTCACAAAGCTGGTATTCCGACTCTATCCGCTCTCCCGGCTGCAGTTTTTCCGCTTCAATCTGTTCTCGAATCCATCTTACAATTCCTTCATATTTTGCTGATGTTTCTTTCACTTTTTTCTTCTTTTCCACCTGATTTACGTACAAATCCCCTGCTCTCCTTACCTCTAATATACCTTAAGAAACACCTGATTTTCAACCCGTAATATGTTACAAATTATCGTACAACTTTTGTATATTTTTGCTAAGTTGTATTTATTATATGTGTACAACTTGAATACATATTTGTTTTTCATCGAGGTCCTAACTTGTATTCTTCTTTTTGTATCTTTTGTGCACTTCTTATAAAACATCAAATAATATGGTATTGTTTTTTGATGCCACCAAAACAAGTATAACAAGCTTTTTTCGATTCACGTACTTCTGTAACCTCTTCCCTTCACCAAATGCAGAACCTTGTGCAAGCGCCAATCTGCACTTGGCTCACCATATACACAACAAGAGCAGATAAAAGCTTTTTCATTGCCTTTATCTGCTCTTGTTGTTTTTCATCCGCGCTATTGATTTTCTTCGATCGCCATAATCATATCTACACGATCCTGGTGACGTCCCCCAAGGAACTCTGCACCAAGAAATGTATCAAGGATCATCTTTGCCATCTCGATTCCAATTACTCTTGCACCGAACGCAATCACATTTGCATTATTATGTTCTCTTGCCATCTTTGCCGTATATGGTTCAGAACACACCGCTGCGCGGACACCGTGAACCTTATTGGCTGCCATGGAAATTCCAAGACCGGTTCCACAGATTGCAACTCCGAGATCCACTTCTCCGTCTGCAACTGCTTTTCCAATCTTTTCCCCATATTTCGGATAAGGACAGCTCTCATAAGAATCAGTTCCGTAATTGACAACTTCATATCCTTTTTCCACAAGATACTCTACCACCTGCTTTTTCATATCCACTGCAGAATGGTCATTCGCAATCCCTATTTTCATATCTCATCTTCCTCCTTCCCCTTTATACTCAATACTTACAAAAAGAACACCGGATGTACGATATGAACATCCGGTGTTTAAATCCTACTTTTTTATTATAGGCAATTAAAAAGTTTCCGTCAATACCCGTCGTTTTCTCTTTTCGCCTGTAATGTTTCAAGTACTGTTCTTTCTTTAGTTTTTCTTCTTCAGGCTTGCAAATACAGACTGCAGAACGATGAAGAAGCAGAGGAGTGCGGAAAGTACGATTCGTACCCACCAGCTTGAAAGTGTTCCCTGTGTAGTGATCAGACTTGAAATCGTTCCTTTAATCAGTACACCGAACAGGGTTCCGAATGGAGTTCCGACACCACCACTAAGTAGTGTACCCCCGATAACGGCTGCTGAAATCGCATCCATCTCAAGACCTTTTGCCTGTTCTACGAATCCGGCACAGCTGTTCATACAGAAAAGGAATCCGCCGAGTCCTGCAAGAAAGCCGTCCAGAAGGTATGCAGCCATTTTTGTTCTCTTAACATTCAGTCCCATCATAAGTGCACTCTGTTCATTTCCACCAATCGCATATACAGAACGTCCGAATTTTGTATACTTCATAACGATTATGATTACGATCAGAACGATGATTGCAATGATAACTGTCGGATAAATATATGCCGGGAGGAATTTTCCCCTCTTACTGTAAGAACCAAACGGCATGTAAATTTTGTATTTAGCCCATGCCATGAAAGTTGCATTTTTGATAGAAATCATATCTGTACTGATGATTGATGTCATACCACGTCCAAAGAACATACCTGCCAGTGTAACAATGAATGGCTGGATCTCCAGATAAGATACCAGGAATCCCTGAACCAGACCAAAGAGAAGTCCGATCACCAGTGCCATAAGAAGTGCGGTATAAGCGCTTGCACCGTGATTTTCCATCTGGTTTGCAGCAACCATACATACAAGTGCTGTAACAGAACCAACTGAGATATCGATTCCAGCTGTGATCATAACGATCGTTTCGCCCATCGCGATAACCAGAAGACCTGCATTGGAAATGAACAGATTCAGGAACATCTGCGGTTTTGCAAAACCTTTGTCGTTAAATACGATCATACCCGCTGCGTACATTACAACAAACAGTAAAATTGTAATCATAAGGAGGAATGTCGTTCCGTTAATTTTCTTTTTTGTTCCGGATACTTTTGCTTTCATTAGTTAGCTCCTCCTTTCACTGCAGCCTTTGATGTTCTTTTTTCTTTCTGCACTGCAATAAATTTCTTGAATACCGGGCTCTGAAGGACAACGATGACTACAACAACGATTGCCTTGTAGACCGGAAGCTGATCGGCTGATACATTCAATCCGTAAAGAACAGTTGTAAGTGCCTGGATTGTATAAGCTCCGATCACAGATCCCATCAGGCTGAACTTACCACCACCAAGGGCATTTCCACCAAGGGCAACTGCAAGGATGGCATCCATTTCAAGGTTCAGACCAATGTTGTTGGCATCTGCTGAGTAGATACGGCTGGAAGCCACAAATCCTGCAACACCTGCAAGTACACCACAGATCAGGTAAGTAAGGAACTTGATCATGGTTGAATTAAGTCCGACCAGTCTGGATGCGGTTCCGTTAATACCAACGCTCTCGATATAAAGTCCAAGAGCTGTCTTTTTCAAAATAACATATGCAATGATAACTACGATAATTGCAATTACAACTGGCATCGGAATCGGGAATTTTCCGACATAGCTTCCGAATACCTGATAAGATTTCACACGGATATATGTAATCTGTCCGTCTGTGATCAGCTGGGCGATACCACGTCCTGCTGTGTAAAGGATCAATGTCGCAACCATCGGCTGAATATTCAGCTTTGCAACCAGAAATCCGTTAAATGCACCGCAGATTCCTGAAGCAACCAGTGCTGCAAGAAATGCAACGATAATCGGTGCTGACAGAGAGTTTACAGATACTTCCCCACCGGAAAGGATCTGGCAGCATACGGCTCCTGCGACTGCCATAACAGCTCCGACACTGATGTCCTGTCCTCCGGAAGCTGCTGTAACAAGTGTCATACCAACTGACAAAATAACCAGCTCGGATGCACGGTTGATCACATCGACCGGATATCCGTATGGAACTCCATTCTTAAGAGACATGCTTAAGAAGCCCGGAATTGTAATTGTAGCTACGATAATGATTGCAAGCAGACACACCAGTGGCATGAAAAGCCTCATAGAGGTAAGCTTTTTCCATGTTGATTTATTTGTGCTCATTACTCTTCACCTCCTGCGATTGCTTTCATGATACCTTCCTGTGATAATTCATCACCGGAAATTTCTCCAACCTTCTTACCGTCTCGCATAACTGCCATACGTGAACAGGTACGGAGCATTTCTTCTACTTCTGAAGAAATAAATGCAACCGCCATTCCCTGATCTGCAAGATCAAGTACCAGTTTCTGGATCTCTGTCTTGGTTCCGATATCAATACCTCTTGTAGGTTCATCCAGGATCAGGAAATCCGGATTGGTAAGAAGCCATCTACCAATGATAACCTTCTGCTGGTTACCACCTGACAGACTCTTGATCGGAGTTTCACGGCTTGCTGTCTTAATCTGAAGCATCTTAATATATTTATCTGCTGCTTCATCCATTTCTTTTCTGCTCATTGGATGGAACATACCTTTTTTCGCCTGAAGTGCGATAATAATATTTTCACGGACAGACAGATCTGCGATGATACCATCTTTCTTTCTGTCTTCCGGAAGATATGCCATACCAAGCTTCATTGCATCGATCGGAGCATGAATCTTCACTTCTTTTCCGTTAACTTTCAGTTTACCGGAATCTGCTTTATCAGCTCCATAAATTGCACGGACAAGTTCCGAACGTCCGGATCCAAGAAGTCCTGTAAATCCGACAACCTCACCTTTGTTGATCGTCATATCAAACGGTTTGATCGTTCCTTTATGGCTAAGTCCTTCTGCCTCGATAACCGGGATGAATTCTTTGAGTTCTGCATGATCTCCCTTGATATCTGCAAGATCATCAAAGTCTTTACCCATCATCTTGGCAACAAGCATAACTCTTGGCAGATCTTTGACTTCGTATTCGCCAACCAGTTCCCCATTTCGTAAAACTGTGATTCTGTCACAGACCTCATATACCTGTTCCAGGAAGTGTGTTACGAAAATAATACCTACACCTTCATCTTTCAGTCTGTTCATCAGTTTGAACAGTTTTGCAACCTCATCATCGTCCAGAGATGAAGTTGGCTCATCAAGGATCAGAACCTTACATTTCATATCAACTGCACGTGCGATTGCGATCATCTGCTGTCTTGCCAGAGAAACCTCTTCCAGCTTCTGGGTAGCTGAAGCATCAATTTCAAGACTCTTAAGCAATTCTGTTGCACGTTTGTTCATTGTACGCCAGTCAATAAATCCTGCTTTTCTTGGTTCGCGTCCAATAAACAGATTTTCTGCCACCGTCAGGTTCGGGCAAAGGTTAACTTCCTGATATACAGTACTGATACCATTGTTCTGTGCGTCCTGAGGTGATTTATTAATAATCGGACCGTCTTTTCCATCCAGACGGATCTCGCCATTTTCAAATTCATGTACACCGGTAAGAACCTTGATCAGTGTAGATTTACCTGCACCGTTCTCACCCATCAGAGCGTGAATTTCGCCCTTGCGAAGTGTAAAATCAACATGCTGCAATGCTTTTACACCGGGAAATGTCTTGGAAATATCCCGCATTGTAAGTACAACATTACCCTCCATACTCTTCCACCTGCTTTCCTTTTTTCAATAAAGAGGGCGTAGTATAAATATCCGGCACATTCCGATTATTATCTACCACGCCTCTCTATTCATTCACCCTTATGTGTCTGTCAAATTATATATCCGACTTTCCTAATGCATTTTAGTATGCACGTTTGTCAAGAATATCCTGTGTAAGTGGTGTTACATCAAAATCTTTTTCTTCGTCTAAGCTGTTTGTAGCTTTTACAGATTTAACTGTGTCATCATGAGCAAAGATTTCTTCATCTACATAGTTCAATTTATCAATGTCTTCGCCAGCTTCAAGTTTTTTGATAAGTTCTTCAGCACGTGGTCCGTGAAGTGGGTTACACTCTACATCGCATTCGATCTTTCCATCAAGAACATCCTGAAGTCCTGCATGTGTTGTATCGAAAGAAATTACCATGATTTCGCCGTTAGCGATATCAGATCCAACTGTCTTACCTGCTGCTTCGATTGCATCGATTGCTCCGAATGCTTCGTTATCATTCTCGCAGTATACTACATTGATGTTGTCATACTGTTTCAGCATAGACTCCATAACTTCCTGACCTTTAGCCTGTGTAAATTCACCTGTCTGCTGAGCTACAAGATCCCATCCGTATTTGTCAACGCCTTCTTCAAGACCTTTTGTACGTCCGATCTGAGCTGTAGATCCGATTGTTCCCTGGATATCAGCGATATGGATATCAGATGCTGCGATTCCTTTTGCTTCTGCAAATCCGTTCAGCCATTCAGCTGCTTTACGACCTTCACAAAGAGCATCGGTTCCGATCCATGTTGTGTAAAGGCTGTCATCAGATACATCAACCATACGGTCAACGATGATTACCGGGATGTCTGCATCTTTTGCTTCCTGAAGAACTGTATCCCATCCTGTCTCTGTAACAGGTGCAAGAAGAATGTAATCAACCTCCTGCTGGATAAAGTTACGGATTGCTGTGATCTGGTTTTCCTGTTTCTGCTGAGCATCATCAAAGATCAGGTCATATCCGTTTTCTTTGCTGAATGTGTCTTTCATTGACTGAGAGTTTGCTGTACGCCAGTCAGATTCTGCACCTACCTGTGAGAAACCTACTGTGATCACATCATCGGATGAGCTTGATGAATCACTGCTCTTGTCGCTGCTGTCAGATCCTTTGCTTCCACCGCATCCAACTGCTAAAGCTGCTGTCATCGCTGCACATAACAATACTGCTAACACTTTTCTTTTTTTCATTTTACATGTTCCTCCTTCATTGGGTTTTCTTAACCTCTTGATGTACTTATAATAATAAAATTTTCATACTTTTAATACGGAAAATCTTCCTCTTTTGGTAGAATATTTTCTGCTTTTCCGTGAAAAAGTTAGTTTTTTTATGATGGAAGTTGAATATTTTTAGCTGCTATGATGATCGTCGCATTTGTGCCTTCATTTTCCTTGCTTTCAAAGAACACTCCGTATTCTTCCCCGTAATAATACTTGATTCTCTGGTTCACATTCGATACACCAAAGCCCTTCGCTTCATCTCCTGTATCCGTCCCTGCCATCTTTTTCCGGAGACTATTCAGTTCTTCCTCTGTCATACCTTTTCCATTGTCAATGACCTGGAAAATGATTTTATCTCCCTGCTTTTTACCGGTAATCAGGATTTTACCTTTCCCCCGCTTATTCTTAATTCCATGATAAAGCGCATTTTCGACAAGAGGCTGCAGTGTAAGCTTCGGTATAATGTAGCCGTAGATCTCCTCATCCATCTGGATCTCATAGTCCAGGATATCCTGATAGCGGAACTGCTGGATCTCCAGATAGCTCTCAATATGCGTCCGCTCTTCTTTCACTGTAATATAATCATGTCCTTTGCTTAAGGTTGTGCGGAAAAAATCAGAGAGCGAGGTTACCATTTTCACAACCTCTGCACTTTTATTTTCCTCAGCAAGCCATACAATGGCATCAAGAGTATTGTAAAGGAAATGTGGATTGATCTGTTCCTGCAGAAGTCGGTTCTCAATAATTCTGAGATTTTCCTGCTTTTTCCGGATATCATCTACCAGAATCCCGATTTCCTCTGTCATATCGTTAAAGCTCCGCGTGAGCACCGCAATCTCGTCCCCCGCTTCGACCTGTGTTTTTACAGAAAAATCACCGCCGGCAACCTTCTCTGTCAGATCACACAGATCGCGGATCGGTCTTGTCACACTTCTTGCTGCTCGTCCACTGAGCAGCAGGGAAATACTCATCGCAACAATTGCCACTCCGACCGCTAAAATGGTCGAATTACGGTTATTCCGGTTCAGTTCCGTCTGTACAGTCACAAAATTGGAAGTTTCCAGATAGACATAGTCCTGGATTCCGGTCTGTACCAGTGTCGTCAGATCTTTGACATTACTGTTAAAATATTCCATTCTCTCATCATAAGAAGTCCGTTCTTTAATCTGTTTATCCAGATCCTGTACACAAAAACGGAGTGAAGACAGTGAATTTTTAATACGTCCCGCCTGTGACTGGGTGAGCGGAACCGTCGCATTTTGCGTCATCTTATCACACGCCTCTTCCATCTCCGTAATATAGTCGTATGGATTCACCGTCACTACTCCATTTACCGTCGTAACTCCATCTCCGACCTCCTTAAGCTGCTTATTACTTACCACAGCAAGATACACACTATAATCCAGCCGACTTTTAAAGTCTTTCACATAACGGTTGGCATAGGCAATACTTTTTGTAATCTCAGAATAAGCTGATGCCGCATTATTTAAAGACACGATCAAATAGGCGGCCAGAATTACCATTGGCAGAAATGCTGACAGCGAAATGGAAAGCAGTTTCTTATTGATCGACCAGTTCTTATATTTCACCTTCATATTTTATCCCCTTCCTCTTGAACGGAATTCCTTCGGCGAACATCCCTGTGTCTTTTTGAATATATAGCTGAAATAATGGGAATCTTTGTATCCCACCTCATATCCGATGTCCGATGTCCTCTTATCCGAACACATCAGAAGCTCTTTTGCTTTTTCCATACGAACACCCGTCAGATATTCTACAAAGGTTGAGCCAACCTCCTGACTAAACAAAGAGCTGAAATAGCTCGGACTGATGTTGACGCTCGAAGCCACCAGGTTCAGTGAAATATTCTCTGACATATAATTTTGTCCGATATAATCTCTCGCTTTTTCAATAATTTCTGAATAGCGTCTGCCCGATGCCTGCTCTCTTAACCGGATCATTCGTCTGACTATATTTTCCAGGTACTTCCTCGTTGCCTCCAGTTCCTGCACATACTGCGATACCTCCTGCACATCGCCAAGCTCTCTTTCAATATCTTCTTTTTCAATGTTCAAACTGTCTCCCAGACTTTGGACGCTGATAAAAGTATCCATTACAATATACTGTCTCAACATCATCGACTGCAGGTTCTGCTCACCAATTGCATCAAAATATGCATCCATAAAGCTTTTTACTTCATTTTCCGTTCCTGTCTTCAGGAAACGCTCCAGCATTTTCCGGTTCTCCGCCATGGTTCCGAGTCTGTGCATCTCAACGTCATTCTGAACCCCCATTTGATGAACCTCTGAATAACTCACAAACTGTCTCAAACTTCTTGAAAAACGCTCTGCAAAGGCTCTGTTTGCATCATTGTAGGATCTTTTAATCTCACTGAACCTCCCCACCTGACTTCCAATTCCTCCAAAATATTCCAGATTTTTATATTTTTCCAGAACTTTTTCCAGATCTTCCCTAAATGTCTGAGCTCTCGCAGTCAGTTCTTCACCAACAGCTCCCTGTGCAATAAATCCCCATCCTTCTACACCTCTCCGGAACCACAGGAGCTTTTCTGTCTGCTCACTCAGATTTTCTATATTTTCAGTTGCACTTACAATATCCTCGCTATAATCCATCGGATGATCGATCATAATGATCTTAAAGAGGATCACACAATATCCCTCTGCACTGATTTCAATTCCCAGTTGCTTTCCCTGCTCCAGGCATTCTCCAAATGGCATACTTCCTGCAAACACCTGATTGAAAAACTGAAACTTTTCACTTTCTTTGTTTTCCTGCATTTCACGGGCATATTGATTCATCTGCTCTTTTTCGCTTTGCTCTTTCCGGATTTCTTCTGCTACTTTGTTAACTGCATCCAACAATTTTTCTGAAGAAATTGGCTTCAGAAGATAATCGGTTACACCGATCTTAATCGCCATCTTTGCATAATCAAACTCATTATATCCACTCAGAATCATGATTTTCGTAGCCGGAAGTACTTTTTTAACCTGCTCGCTGAGTTCCAGTCCATCCATAAAAGGCATCTTAATATCCGTGATCAGGATGTCTGGTTTCTTTTCAAGAATCATCGGTAACGCAAGTTCTCCATCACTTGCCTCTCCGACAAAGTCATATCCATGCATTTCCCAATTAATACTGTTCTTGATCCCATTTCTGATAATAATTTCATCTTCAACCAAAAATACTTTTATCATTCTTCTTCCTGCCTTTAATATGTTCTGTTTTCTATAATTTCATCCAAATCCATAGTTCCATCAAAATATGTTTCTTCCACGTATTGTTCCTTATCAATGGAAATATCCGATTCCAGTCTCTGGATCAGTTCTGCCGCTTTCGGTCCCTGGCCCGGATTGCATTCAAAGGTTACATTCAATTTACCTTCTTTTACAGCTTCGATCCCCGCTTTGCTTCCACCAAATGAAATCACAATAATATCTCCGTCCTCTCCACAGGTCTTTCCTGATTTCTCGATCGCATCGATGGCTCCCAGTGCCATCTCGTCACTCTCTGCAAACACTACCCGTAAATCCGGTTCCTGCTCAAGAAATAGTTTCATGACTTTCTGTGCCTCTTCTCTGGAATTGTCACCGGTCTGTTGTGCCACCATCTCCCAGTCCGAATACTTCTCCAGCATAGTCTGATATCCCTGCGCTCTCGTCAGCTGCTCTTCCGAGCCGATGGATTCCTGAATCGCGGCGATCTTGATGGTAATGTCTTCTTCTGTCTGCTCATCCTCTGTCGAATCCGTCTCATCCTTCGCCGTTGAACTGCTTTTCATAATTTTATCAAAAATGGATGCACTGCTATCTGTCGCTTTTGAACTGTCTGTATTTACTTCCGTATCTTCACTGTCCGTCTGTTCCGATTCTTCCTGAGTCGGTGTCTCAGAAGCCGCCTTTTCTTTCTCTGCCTTTTTCTCGTCCTCTTCTTTCAGATATTCATCCAACCATTTTCCTGCCTTTTTCATCTGTTTTCCGTAATCACTTCCAAGCATGCACGAATACAGACTGCTGTCATCCGTATCAACACCGTTATTCACAAGGATTACAGGAATATGTGCCTTTTTTGCATCTTCCAGCACATCATCCCAGCCAATTTCAGAAATCGGATTCAGAATGATATAGTCCACACCCTGTTTTATAAATCCTTTCACATCTTCAATCTGTTTTTCCTGATCGCTACCTGCATCTGCATACACCGCTTCATAGCCGTTTGATTTGACAAATGTATCCATAAAAGACGCTGTATTTGCATCCTTCCATGAGCTTTCTTCTCCACTCTGTGAAATTCCCACTGTGATCAGATAATCGAACTCGCTTTGCAGATTATCCCCATTTCTTGTCTCTCCTGTAAATAAAGAAAGTGCAAATGTACCAGCCGATATAATCAATATCAATACTGCCGCAACCTTTAAAATAAATCGCCCTACACGTCCCATGTCGTTCCTCCTTCACGTCTGTTAAAGGACATTCTTTTCAGATGTTTTCTATTATACACTGACTTTTATCAGAAAGAAAGGTAGAAATCGAGCAGACCAGCTCACTATATACACAAAAAACCACAGGCATAAATGCCTGTGGCTTTCGATCTCATTTGATTATACAAGCTCAAGAATAACTTCCATTGCAGCGTCACCTTTACGCTGTCCAATTTTGATGATTCTTGTATATCCGCCGTTGCGGTCTGCATACTTCGGAGCAATCTCTGTAAACAGTTTGTCTACGAGATCAACTTCTTTTGTATTTTTCTTCTTTCCAGCTGCAGCAGTCGGAACTTCTGTTACAGGGTAAAGTACTTTCAGCATCTGACGTCTTGCATGAAGTCTTGACGGATTGTCTTTTTTGATTGTCTTTTCAACTTCTTCGTATACAGTAACTTTCTTACCATCTACTACTTCTTTAACTCTCTTGCCTTCTGCATCTTTCTTAGCAACTTTAGCTTTGATTGTAACTTCTTCGAAGTTATCTTTTTCTTTTACAGCTGAAGCGATAAGACCTTCTGCGATCTTACGGATTTCTTTAGCTTTAGCTTCTGTTGTTCTGATTTTTCCGTGCTGAAGAAGCATTGTTACCTGATTTCTCAGTAATGCTTTTCTCTGACTTGCTGTTCTTCCAAGTTTTCTATACTTTGCCATTTTTTTATCCTCCATTATTCGGGACATACCGGCATGCACCTTCGGTCTTACTGCGGATATGCCATCTGGTTATGCTTTCATCGGGCTTACTAGCCAGATCGTGTGTCAGTGTTTCTGCCTGTATTCACATGCGAAACGGGAACTTCTTATTCGTCTCCCTGGCTGAGTTCAAGACCAAGTTCTTTTAATTTAGCAAGAACTTCTTCAAGAGATTTACGTCCAAGGTTACGAACTTTCATCATATCTTCTGATGTTCTGTTTGTAAGTTCTTCTACAGTATTGATTCCTGCTCTCTTCAGACAGTTATATGAACGAACAGAAAGTTCAAGTTCATCAATACTCATTTCAAGAACTTTTTCTTTTTCATCGTCTTCCTTTTCAATCATAACTTCCGCTGACTGAGCAACTTCAGAAAGATCAATAAAGAGCTTGAGATGTTCATTTAATACTTTTGCAGCAAGGCTGACTGCTTCATCCGGTGCAAGAGTACCATTTGTATAAACATCAAGTGTGAGTTTATCATAATCGGTAATCTGTCCGACACGAGTATTCTGAACTGTAAGATTTACACGCTCAACCGGTGTATAGATAGAGTCGATCGGAATTACACCAATCGGCATATCTTCTGTCTTATTCTTATCAGAACCTACATATCCTCTTCCCTTTGTGATAGTCAGTTCCATATAAAGCTTGCTGTCTGCACCGCCGTTAAGTGTAGCGATTACAGTTTCCGGATTCATGATTTCAATATCAGAATCTGCCTGAATATCAGCAGCTGTAACTACGCCCTCTCCCTCAAATTCGATGTAAGCTGTTTTCGGCTCATCTGTCTCGGAAGAATTCTTAATTGCGAGTGTTTTTAAATTCATGATAATTTCAGTTACGTCTTCCTTTACGCCCGGAATAGAACTGAACTCATGCAATACTCCGTCGATTTTAATCTGGCTGATTGCAGCTCCCGGCAGAGAAGAAAGCATAATCCTTCTCAGAGAGTTTCCAAGTGTTGTACCATATCCTCTTTCAAGTGGTTCTACAACAAATCTGCCATACTTCTTATCATCTGAAATTTCTGCAATTTCAATATTAGGTTTATTAAAATCAAACACTATTTTGGTCCCTCCTTATGGGTTTTTGTATGTTGAGGGTGTCAGTTTTTGTCCTGTTTTCGATAAAAAACAGGATATTTCCTAACAGAACCTTAACGAACCCAGGAATCAGGTTCGTTAAGTATTGCATTTTATATGAATGCGTTCTATTTAGAATATAACTCGACGATCATCATTTCGTCAACTGGAACATCGATTGCTTCACGAGTAGGAAGTTCTTTAACTGTTCCTTTCAGGTTTTCGATATCTGATTCAAGCCATTCCGGAACAAGACGTCCACCTGTAACTTCTACGATATCTTTGTATCTCTGTGAAGATTTTTTACCTTCTTTAATCTCGATCACGTCACCTGCTTTAATGAGGTAAGAAGGGATGTTAACCTGTTTTCCGTTAACAAGAACCTGTTTGTGATCAACGATCTGTCTTGCTTCACGTCTTGTTCTTGCAAATCCAAGACGGAATACTACGTTATCCAGTCTTGATTCAAGAAGAACCATCAGGTTTTCACCTGTCATTCCGCTCATCTGATCTGCTTTCTTGAAGTAGTTCAGGAACGGTTTTTCTAATACACCATAGATGAATTTAGCTTTCTGCTTTTCACGCAACTGAAGACCATACTCGCTCATTTTTCTATTGGATCTCTTTAACTGTCTGTTAGACTTTTTATCAATTCCAAGATATACCGGATCCATTCCAAGGGAACGGCATCTTTTAAGAACCGGGACTCTATTTACTGCCATGTTCGTATCCTCCTATAATAATTCGACTAGACTCTTCTTCTCTTCGGCGGGCGGCATCCATTGTGTGGTACCGGTGTTACGTCTCTGATGCTTGTTACATCAATTCCGCATGCCTGAAGAGCACGGATTGCTGCTTCTCTTCCTGAACCTGGTCCTTTTACGAATACGTCTACTGATTTAAGACCATGCGGCAGAGCTGCTTTAGCTGCTGTTTCAGCTGCCATCTGAGCTGCGTATGGAGTAGATTTTCTTGAACCTCTAAAACCAAGACCACCGGCACTTGCCCATGATAAAGCATTTCCCTGTGCATCTGTCAAAGTAACGATTGTATTATTGAAAGATGACTGGATATGTGCCTGTCCGCGTTCAACGTTTTTCTTGACACGTTTTTTTGTCACTTTTTTTGTAACTTTCTTAGCCATTTAAACTAACCTACACTTTCCTTTTTATTATTTGTCGAAATTATTTCTTCTTGTTTGCTACTGTTCTCTTAGGACCTTTTCTTGTTCTTGCATTGGTCTTTGTCTTCTGACCACGAACCGGAAGTCCTTTTCTGTGACGGATTCCTCTATAGCATCCGATTTCCTGAAGTCTCTTGATGTTAAGAGCGATCTCTCTTCTAAGATCACCTTCAACTGTCTGAGTTTCATCGATCACTGCACTGATCTTTTTAACTTCGTCATCTGTAAGATCTCTGCAGCGAGTATCAGGATTAACTCCTGCTTCTGCGAGAATACGGGTTGCACTTGTTCTTCCGATTCCATAGATATAAGTCAATCCGATTTCTACACGTTTGTCTCTTGGTAAATCTACACCTGCAATACGAGCCATTTGTGATTTCCTCCATTTTCTTTCTTTTTTTGGTTTCACATTGTCCTATAATGAGGCTGCGGGCATCCCGTTATCAAAAAGAGCCCTACCGGACTTTTCAAAATGTATCCAATGCCTCAGACACGTCCGATATCCCAGCCCAGATGCGGTTCGGTATCCGCATCCTTTCCGGCAACCGATCTCTCGGCTAATGACCGCCGGTTTTTAAGCAATATACTAGAAACCACTTGCCCGTGGTGTTCATGTATATTAAATAGTGGATAACGCTCTACACACACCCTGGCGTATCCTCTATCAGCCGCCTAATTAAGTTTACATAAATCTGTCCATTCATATGCTCCGTGCACCTAAGTTCCTCTGTCGCTCTTAAGAGCTCATCGTCATTAAGGCTTGGGAGCGGTCTTCTCACTAAATCCAAGCTGCGCCTGTGGCTTGCTTTCATTAAGTGTTCAGAACCTATCCCTGACGCTGTTTATGTTTCGGATTCTCGCAGATAATTCTGACGCTTCCTTTTCTCTTGATAACTTTGCATTTTTCGCAAATCGGTTTTACTGATGATCTAACCTTCACGTCAAATCCTCCTTTCATACCTTGCCTGGTCTGCATTTTCCCCCTGTGCGCAGAAAAAGTCCCTCGCACAGTTCGCATAAAATTATATCACCTGGATTTTGGTTTTGTCAAGTAATATTTTATTTATCTCTCCAGATAATTCTTCCTTTAGATAAATCGTATGGTGACAGTTCCAGAGTAACTTTGTCACCCGGTAAAATTTTGATAAAGTTCATACGCAGCTTTCCGCTGATATGTGCAAGTACCTGATGTCCATTTTCCAGTTCTACCTGAAACATGGCATTCGGAAGTTTTTCTACTACTGTTCCTTCGATTTCAATTACATCTGCTTTAGACATTTATTTGTCCTCCTTCTTTTCTGACATCTTATATTCTTTTAATATCCGTTTCAGCTTTACATCATCCGCTTCGGAAATCTCATGCTGTTCTCTAATGAGCTGTACATGTTTCTTTTTCTTTTTCTTTGGACTCTGAAGCGTTTTCCTCTCCCCGTCTGCAAGATATGTAAACTGTTCATCCAGTCCGACGATCACATATACCTTATCTTTATCATGACCGGCCAGAGATTTCGCAAGCATTCCTGTTTCCCATCTATCCATTTTCTGTTCCTCTGTTCTGTTATACATTTCCATCTGCAATCGACAGGATCTTCGGTTCGTCTTTTGTGATCAGAATTGTATTTTCATAATGTGCTGATTCTTTTCTGTCTGCCGTCACCACCGTCCAGTTATCACTCATCCAGCGAATCCGCTCTGTTCCGAGATTGACCATCGGCTCAATTGCCAGTGTCATTCCGGCTTTCAGCTTCGGTCCTCTTCTTCGCATCTGGAAATTCGGAATCTCCGGTGATTCATGAAGACTGGTCCCGATTCCATGTCCGCACAGTTCCCTGACAACACCGTATCCAAAGCTTTCCGCATAATCACCGATTGCTCGGGATATATCATATAGATGATTGCCTTCTTTTGCGAACTTTATTCCTTCGAAGAAGCTTTCCCTCGTTACATCGATCAGTTTCTGAAGATCCGGTCTGACCTCACCGACAGCATGTGTCCTTGCAGCATCAGAATGATAACCTTTGTAGATCACTCCTGCGTCCAGGCTCACAATATCACCTTCTTTTATGAGGTGCTTTGCTGACGGAATCCCATGAACGATTTCATCATTTACAGAAACACAGATAGACGCCGGATATCCATTGTAATTCAGAAAAGAAGGTTCGCAGCCATAGCTGCGAATAACTTCTTCACCTAATGCATCGATATCCAGTGTACTCATTCCTGGTTTTAATGCCTTCTCCAGTTCCTTATGTACGATCCCCAGAATCCTTCCGGCTTCTGTCATCAGTTCAATTTCTCTTTCTGATTTAATCGTAATCGGCATCTGTTACTCTCCTAATATAGAAACAATGGCTCCGAATACATCTTCCATATCCACTGTTCCATCAACGCTTTTCAGAATTCCCGCTTTTGTATAATAATCGATCAGCGGCTGTGTCTGATCATGATATACATGCAGCCTCTTTTCAACTGTCTCCGGTTTGTCATCATCACGAAGGATCAGCTCTCCTCCGCAGACATCACAGATTCCGTCTTTCTTCGGTGCAGCATATACAAGATGGTAAGTTGCGCCACATCCTACGCATGCGCGTCTTCCACCCATACGCTTTACAATATTCTCGTCCGGAACATCTACATCGATTGCATAGTCCATCTTCTGTCCCTTCGCTTCCAGTGCCTTATCAAGCGCCTCAGCCTGTGGAATTGTACGTGGGAAACCGTCCAGTACATATCCCTTCGTACAGTCATCCTGACTCACACGATCTACTACAAGATCTACGACCAATTCATCCGGAACAAGAAGTCCCTGATCCATATAAGTCTTCGCTTTCTTTCCAAGTTCAGTTCCGTTCTTAATATTTGCGCGGAAAATATCTCCTGTTGAAATATGAGGAATTCCGTACTTAGCGGCAATTTTTTTTGCCTGTGTACCTTTTCCTGCACCAGGAGCACCTAACATAATGATTTTCATTTTACTATTCCTCCTTCAAATGTCATAATGGCAAAAGAGCCCGTTGTCTTTGATTATACTCTAAAAGACAACGGGCTACAATTGTTTTAATATCCAAGAAAACTATTTTTCATAGATTTTCCTTTGACATTCAAAAATCCTGTGTAATTACGAACGAGCATCTGAGACTCAATCTGTTTGAGTGTCTCAAGAACAACACCGATGATAATGATCAGAGAAGTTCCACCGAATGATACATTCGCTCCAAACACACCATTGAACACAAACGGAATTACCTGTACAATTACAAGTCCGCATGCACCAATAAAGATAATATAATTTAATATCTTATTTAAGTAGTCCACAGTAGGTTTTCCAGGTCTGATACCTGGGATAAATCCACCGCTTTTTTTCATATTATTTGCAATTTCCAACGGGTTAAAAGTAATGCTCGTATAGAAATATGCAAAGAAAATCGTAAGTACGATATATACTATAAGTCCCCAGGAATAGTAAATCTTATTCGGATTACACCAGTTTCCTGAACTTAAGCCTCTGAGGATTTCACTTCCGATGCCTTTTCCGTTGCCCTTGCCCATAAATGAAGCAATTACAACCGGGAACTGCATAATAGATGAAGCGAAAATAACCGGAATTACTCCGGCGGTATTAACCTTCAGCGGAATGTTCGTTGACTGTCCACCTACTGATTTTCTCCCCTGTACTTTCTGCGAATACTGAACCGGAATTCGTCTCTCCGCATCCTGAAGTATTACCGTAAATACTACAAGTACGAGAATGATTGCAATGATGATGATTGCTGCAAGTCCTCCACTGGCAAGACCTTTGCCGCTGATGAACTTCTCATACAGTGAGGTCATATCACTTGGAATGCGTGATAAAATGTTAATGAGCAGGACAATAGAAATACCATTTCCCACTCCTTTTTCTGTAATTCGTTCCCCGATCCACATAAGGAATGCAGATCCTGCAGTTAATGTAAGAACTACAATTGTAGCATTTACAAAATTGAACTTTTCCAGAAGTCCCTGACGTCCAAATCCAACAGCCATAGCTGTAGATTCAATCAGAGCAAGCACAACTGTCACATAACGAGTTAATGCGGTAAGCTTCTTTCTTCCATCTTCCCCTTCTTTCTGCATTTCCTCAAGCTTTGGAATTGCAATTGTAAGAAGCTGGATGATAATGGAAGATGTGATATACGGGGTAATACTCAATGCAAAGATGGACATCGTCTCAAACGAACCGCCGGTGAAAGCGTTAAAAAAGTTAAACGAATCACCGGTCTGGTTCGCAAAGAAATTCTGAATATAGGTCGGATCAACTCCCGGTGTCGGAAGCTGAGATCCGAGTCTTACTACAAACAGCATTGCAAGGGTATACAATATTTTTCTCCGTATGTCTTCAATCTGAAATGCTTTACGGAATGTTTGTAGCATTAGATCACCTCTGCTTTTCCACCAACAGCTTCAATCTTTTCTACAGCACCTGCGCTGAATGCATTTGCCTGAACAGTAAGCTTTTTGGTTAACTCTCCATTTCCAAGAATTTTAACACCATCTCTGGCATGTTTTACGATTCCTGCTTCAATCAGAGTTTCAACAGAAACTACTGCATCGTTGTCAAATACTTCAAGAGCACTGACATTGATTCCAACGATTTCCTTAGAGTTTCTGCAAGTGAAACCTCTCTTAGGAATACGTCTGTATAATGGCATCTGTCCACCTTCGAAACCTGGTCTCGGAGCTCCAGAACGAGCTTTCTGACCTTTGTGTCCCTTACCAGCAGTCTTACCATTTCCTGAGCCGTGTCCACGACCTCTTCTGAAATTATCGCTATGTTTTGATCCGTCAGCCGGTCTTAAATTAGATAAGTCCATTGTGACACCTCCTATCTAAGATTTATGCTTCTTCTTCTACTTTTACCAGATGTCTTACCTGCTGAACCATTCCTCTGGTTGCAGCGTTATCCGGAAGGACAACTGTCTTATTAACCTTCTTAAGGCCTAATGCTTCTACTGTTCTTCTGTGTTTCGGAACAGCACCGATTGTTGATTTTACTAATGTGATTTTTAAATTTGCCATTGTAATCTCCTCCCTAGCCTAAGATCTCTTCTACAGTTTTACCGCGAAGTTTAGCTACGTCTTCTGGAGCTTTCAGCTGACTTAAACCTTCGATAGTAGCAAGTACTACGTTCTGTTTGTTGTTAGATCCGAGAGATTTTGTACGGATGTTCTTGATACCTGCAAGTTCGATTACGGCACGAGCCGGTCCACCTGCGATAACACCAGTACCTTCCGGAGCTTTTTTCAGAAGTACAGAAGCACTTCCGAATTTTCCAATATAATCATGTGTAATACTGTCGTTTTCATCTAAAGTAACTTTGATAAGTTTCTTCATAGCATCTTCTTTTCCTTTGCGGATTGCTTCCGGAATTTCAGCTGCTTTTCCTAAACCTGCACCAACATGGCCGTTTCCGTCGCCAACAACTACTAAAGCTGTGAATCTCATGTTACGACCACCCTTAACAACTTTGGTAACACGTTTGATTGATACTACTTTTTCGGTAAGTTCTAACTGATTAGCATCAATACGTTCCTGTTTCATGTGTCCGTCCTCCTTCTAGAAATTCAAACCAGCTTCTCTTGCTGCGTCTGCTAATGCTTTGATTTTTCCGTGATAGATAAATCCTCCTCTGTCAAATACAACAGAAGTGATACCTTTCTCGATTGCTTTTTTTGCAATTACTGTTCCAAGGTATGCTGCTGCTTCAACGTTGTTGGTTTTTTCCAGTTCTGCTTTCACATCTTTCTGAAGAGTGGAAGCGGAAACCAGAGTGTTTCCAACTGTATCGTCAATAATCTGAGCATACATATGATTATTACTTCTAAACACAGCGAGACGCGGTCTTTCAGCTGTACCACTGAAACGGTTACGCAGTTTTCTATGTTTATTTACACGAACTTCGCTTCTTGATTTCTTACTAACCATTTGTTCACACTCTCCTTACTTATTTTTTACCAGTTTTACCAACTTTACGTCTGATAACTTCATCAGCATATTTGATTCCCTTGCCCTTATAAGGTTCCGGTCTTCTCTTATCTCTGATTTCAGCTGCGTACTGGCCAACTTTTTCTTTACTGATTCCCTTAACGATGATTTTGTTCTGTCCGTCAAGAACAGTTTCGATTCCTTCCGGATCTTCCATCTCAACCGGGTGAGAGTATCCCAAATTCAATGTTAATTTGTTTCCTGATTTGGAAGCTCTGTAACCTACACCGTTTACTTCAAGAACTTTTTCATATCCTTCAGTAACACCGATTACCATGTTGTTGATCAGTGTTCTTGTAAGACCATGAAGAGATTTCATCTTCTTGAGATCGTTCGGTCTTGTTACGATAACTTCTTCGCCTTCTTTTTTGATTTCCATTTCAACTGGAAGTTCTCTTACGAGAGTTCCCTTAGGACCTTTAACAGTCACTACATTCTTCTCTGCGATTTCAACAGTTACGCCTGCCGGGATCGCTACTGGATGTCTTCCGATACGTGACATACCTTTTACCTCCTACACTTACATTTTCGGAACAGCACCTTATGGCTGCTCTGTTTTCAGTTGCAATTTATTGAGTATCGAATGAAATCACAGGAAATATGATTTCATTCGTTTTCTCCATTTTATCTGGTTATTACCATACGAAGCAAAGAACTTCTCCGCCTACGCCGAGCTTTCTGGCTTCTTTGTCTGTAATCACGCCCTGGTTTGTAGAGATGATTGCAGTTCCAAGTCCTCCAAGTACTCTCGGAAGTTCGTCTTTACCAGCGTAAACACGAAGACCTGGTTTAGAAATCTTTTTGATTCCAGAAATAACTTTTTCGTTCTTATCTGCACCATATTTTAATGTGATGCGGATTGTGTTGAAGTTTCCTTCTTCTACGATGTCATATTTTGTGATGTATCCTTCGTTAACGAGAATGTCAGCGATAGCGATCTTCATCTTTGAAGCCGGAACATCTACTGTATCATGTTTTGCAGTGTTTGCGTTACGGATTCTTGTAAGCATATCTGCAATTGGATCACTCATAGTCATTGTGGATTATCCTCCTTTTCTACCAACTTGCTTTCTTTACGCCCGGAATTTCACCTTTGTATGCCAGTTCACGGAAGCATACACGGCAGATTCCATATTTTCTTAAATATGCATGTGGACGTCCACAGATTCTGCAACGATTATATTCTCTTGTAGAGAATTTCTGTTTGCGCTGCTGTTTCAGTTTCATTGCTGTCTTTGCCATGAAAATTTCCTCCTTATTTTGTGAATGGCATGTTGAACTGTGTTAACAATTCACGTGCTTCTTCGTCTGTATTAGCAGTTGTTACGAAGATAACATCCATACCTCTAACCTTATCTACTTTATCATATTCGATTTCTGGGAAGATAAGCTGCTCCTTGATACCAAGAGCGTAGTTACCTCTTCCGTCGAATGCGTTCGGATTAACTCCTCTAAAGTCACGTACACGAGGCAGTGCAAGGTTGATGAGACGATCAACGAACTCATACATCTTTTCTCCTCTTAAAGTAACTTTGCATCCGATAGCCATTCCTTCACGGATTTTGAAGTTAGCTACTGAATTTTTAGCTCTGGTCAGAACTGCTTTCTGTCCAGTGATCTTTTCCATATCAGCTACAGCTGAGTCTAATGCTTTTGCATTGTCTTTTGCTTCGCCAACGCCCATGTTGATAACAACCTTGTCGAGCTTCGGCACTTCCATAATATTCTTATAACCAAATTTTTTGATCATTGCGTCAATGATCTCGTTCTGGTACTGTTCTTTAAGTCTACTCAAAGCCTTTGACCTCCTTCCTAGAACTAATCAATTACTTCGCCTGTTGATTTTGCAACACGTACTTTTTTGTCTCCATCAAGTTTGAAGCCTACTCTTGTAGCTTTTCCCTTGTGAACATACATTACGTTAGATGCATCGATCGGTCCTTCCTGATGAAGGATTCCGCCTTCCGGATTAGAAGCGCTTGGTTTAGCATGTTTTGTTCTCATGTTAACGCCTTCTACCAGGACTGTACCGTTTTTCTGATCTACTGCGATTACTTTGCCTTCTTTGTCTTTATCTTTTCCAGCGATAACTTTAACGGTATCGCCTTTTTTGATCTTCATTGTTGACATACTCGAACCTCCTTACAGTACTTCCGGAGCCAGTGAAACAATTTTCATAAACTGTTTCTCACGAAGTTCTCTGGCTACAGGTCCAAAAATACGAGTTCCTTTTGGGTTTTTGTCATCTTTAATAATAACAGCAGCATTTTCATCGAATCTGATGTATGATCCATCTTTACGACGAGTGCTGTTTACAGTACGAACAACTACAGCTTTAACGACATCACCTTTTTTAACAACGCCGCCTGGTGTTGCATCTTTAACCGAAGCAACGATTACATCACCGATAGCTGCATATCTTCTTGTAGAACCGCCTAATACACGGATACAGAGTAATTCTTTAGCACCTGTATTATCTGCTACTTTTAATCTGCTTTCTTGCTGTATCATGCAGGTAAACCTCCTTATACTTTTATCAAAGTCAAACTATTTAACTTTTTCTACGATTTCAACAAGTCTCCATCTCTTATCTTTAGATAACGGTCTTGTCTCCATAACTTTTACTCTATCACCAATATTGCATTCATTATTTTCATCATGCGCTTTCAGTTTGTAAGTTCTTTTTACGATCTTATTGTAAAGCGGATGTTTTACATGGTCTTCTACTGCAACGACGATTGTCTTGTCCATCTTGTTGCTTACAACCTTACCAACTCTCGTTTTTCTCAGGTTTCTTTCCACGGTTATACTCCTTTCTGAATATCACCTAATTAAGCATTCTGGCTTTTTTCTGTGATCACTGTCTGGATTCTTGCGATATTCTTTCTTACTTCTTTGATTCTGCTTGTATTATCTAACTGATTTGTTGCGTTCTGGAATCTCAGATTGAAGAGTTCCTTTTTAGCAGCTACTAATTCTTCATTTAATTCTGCAACAGATTTTGCTTTTAAATCTTCTACAAATGTCTTAATTTTCACTGTTATCACCGCCTTCTAAGTCTGCACGAGAAACGATTTTACATTTACATGGTAATTTGTGCATAGCAAGACGTAATGCTTCTTTCGCAACTTCTTCAGGTACTCCTGCAAGTTCGAACATTACACGTCCTGGCTTAACTACAGCTACCCAGTATTCAAGAGTTCCTTTTCCAGAACCCATACGTGTCTCAGCCGGTTTCGTTGTTACTGGTTTATCAGGGAAGATCTTGATCCAAACCTTACCACCACGTTTGATGTAACGTGTCATAGCGATACGGGCAGCTTCAATCTGGTTAGATCTGATCCAACATGGTTCCATTGCTACAAGACCATATTCACCGTTCGTGATCTTGTTTCCTCTTAATGCTTTACCTTTCATGGAGCCACGGAACTGTTTTCTACGTTTTACTCTTTTTGGCATTAACATTATTTATCGCTCCCTTCCTTACCTGCCTTTGTTGGAAGTACTTCGCCTTTGTAAATCCATACCTTAACACCAACTTTTCCGTAAGTTGTGTCTGCTTCAGCGAAGCCATAGTCAATGTCTGCTCTCAGTGTCTGAAGCGGAATAGTTCCTTCGCTGTAGAACTCTGTACGAGCCATATCAGCTCCGCCGAGACGTCCGGATACGGATGTCTTAACACCAAGTGCTCCTGATTTCATAGTTCTTGACATGCAAGATTTCATTGCACGACGGAAGGAAATACGATTTTCCAGCTGCTGTGCGATGTTTTCAGCAACGAGCTGAGCATCTTTGTCAGGTCTTTTTACTTCTTTGATGTCAACGATAACTTTCTTATCTGTCATTTTCTGAAGTTCAGCTTTTACTTTTTCGATCTCAGAACCGCCTTTACCGATTACAACACCCGGTTTAGCAGTATAAACGATGATCTTAACACGATCAGAAGCTCTTTCGATTTCAATCTTAGAAACTCCTGCGCTGTATAATTTATTCTTCAGAAATTTTCTGATTTTATGATCTTCTACTAAATAGTCAGCAAAATCTTTTTCTGCATACCATTTAGAGTCCCAGTCTTTGATAACACCGACTCTTAAGCCATGAGGATTAACTTTCTGTCCCATTATTGCCCTCCTTATCTTTCATTAAGCACAAGTGTAATATGACTCATTCTCTTTTCGATTCTGTAAGCTCTGCCCTGTGCTCTCGGTCTGATTCTCTTCATTGTTGGTCCTTTATTTGCGTAGCATTCCTCAATATAAAGGTTTTCAACACTCATACCGTTGTTATTCTCAGCATTTGCGATAGCTGATTCCAATAATTTCTTTATAATGCTTGAAGCGTATCTTGGATTGTATGTTAAAATACCAAGCGCTGTTGTTACATCCTTACCTCTGATGGCATCTAATACGAAGCATGCTTTCTGAACAGAAACTCTGGCGTAAGATAACTTAGCTGAAGGTCTGGTGTCCTTGTTTGCATTTCTTTCTCTCTTAATTTGACTTCTATGTCCTTTTGCCATGGGATGAAACCTCCTTTCAATACGTTAAATATTATCTAACTTTCGATTTCTTTTCGTCTTTTCCATGTCCTCTGTATGTTCTGGTTGCTACGAACTCTCCGAGTTTATGTCCAACCATATCTTCTGTTACATATACCGGAACATGTTTTCTTCCATCATGAACTGCGATTGTATGTCCAACCATAATCGGGAAGATTGTAGAACGACGAGACCATGTTTTGATAACACCCTTGTCTCCTGATGCGTTCATTGCTTCCACTTTCTTAAGCAGGCTTGCGTCTGCGAATGGTCCTTTTTTAAGTGAACGAGCCATAGGTTCTAACCTCCTTGAAAATTAACTATTTGATTCCTCTACCGTCTTTTCTTCTGATGATCAGCTTGTTAGACTGTTTGTTTTTCTTACGAGTCTTAAGACCAAGTGCCGGTTTACCCCAAGGAGTGCACGGACCCGGACGACCGATTCCAGTCTTACCTTCACCACCACCATGCGGATGATCATTCGGGTTCATAACGGAACCACGAACTGTAGGTCTGATACCCATGTGACGTTTACGTCCTGCTTTACCAATGTTTACAAGGTTGTGATCGCCATTTCCAACAACACCAACTGATGCGCGGCATTCGATCGGAACCATTCTCATTTCTCCTGAAGGAAGACGAAGTGTTGCATACTTTCCTTCTTTAGCCATGAGCTGTGCGCTGTTTCCTGCTGAACGAACCATCTGTCCGCCCTTTCCAGGATGAAGCTCAATGTTATGAACCTGTGTACCAACCGGGATAGCTGAAAGCGGCAGGCAGTTTCCTACTCTTACTTCTGCTTCTGGTCCGTTCATAACTTTCATTCCGTCTGTAAGTCCTTCTGGTGCGATGATGTAAGCTTTTTCTCCATCAGCGTAGCAGATAAGTGCGATGTTAGCACTTCTGTTCGGATCGTATTCGATTCCGATTACAGTTGCCGGAATTCCGTCTTTTTTACGTTTGAAGTCGATTACTCTATATTTTCTCTTAACTCCGCCTCCGCGGTGTCTAACAGTGATTTTACCCTGATTGTTACGTCCGGCAGTCTTGCTCAGAGAAACTACTAAAGATTTCTCCGGTGCTGTTTTTGTGATTTCTGAGAAATCAGAGCCGGTCATATGTCTTCTGGAAGGTGTATATGGGCGGTATGTTTTAATTCCCATTACTCTATCTCCTTTCGCATTTTGCTAGTTATTTTTGTCACGGATTTGCACCGTTTAGGTTCCAGTTTCTTACAGTCCCTGGAAGATTTCGATCTCTGCTGATTCTTCTGTCAGCTGAACGATTGCTTTCTTTGTCTTAGCTGTTTTTCCGAATGTCATGGTTCCGCGAACTCGTTTGTTCTTTCCGTCCATGTTGATTGTGTTAACGCCAGCAACTTTTGTTCCTGGGAACATTTTTTCTACAGCTTCTTTGATCTGAGTCTTATTAGCTTCTGTGTGTACAAGGAATGTGTATTTCTTGTCAGCCATAAGAGCCATTGTCTTTTCGGTTACTACCGGTTTAAGGATTACATCATAATACTGAATGTTTGCCATTATGCGTACACCTCCTCGATTGCCTGTACAGCAGCCTTAGTTGCGATTACTGTATTGTATTTCAGGATGTCATACACATTGATTGTGTTTGTCTTAGCAGTTTTAACATCAGCAATGTTTCTAGCTGAAAGTTCTGCATTCTTGTTTCCGTCTTCCAGAACTACGAGAGCTTTGGATACTGACAGGTTATTAAGAACATCCTGGAATTTCTTTGTCTTGATTTCATCAAAGTTGATTTCATCAACAACGATGAATTTCTTTTCTTCTACTCTTGATGTCAGAGCGGATTTGAGAGCTGCTCTTCTTTCTTTCTTGTTAAGTTTGAAAGAGTAATCTCTCGGTGTCGGAGCGAATACTACTCCACCGCCTGTCCACTGTGGAGCTCTTGTAGATCCCTGTCTTGCATGACCGGTGCCTTTCTGTCTCCATGGTTTTCTTCCGCCGCCGGAAACTTCTGAACGAGTTTTCGCTTTCTGTGTTCCCTGACGTTTATTTGCAAGCTGGCTTACAACTGCCATGTGTACAAGGTGTTCGTTTACTTCCACACCGAATACAGCATCATTTAAGTCGATTGTTCCAACTTCTTTACCTTCGATATTGTAAACAGATACGTTTGCCATCTGTATGTTCCTCCTTTCCTAGTGCCAATCTTAGATAGATTTTACAGATTCTTTAATCGTTACAAGAGATTTCTTTGGTCCCGGAACTGCGCCCTTAACCAGAAGAAGGTTGTTTTCAACGTCTACTCTTACGATTTCAAGGTTCTGAATTGTAATCTTCTTTGCTCCCATGTGTCCTGGCATCTTTTTGCCCTTAAATACTTTACTCGGGTCAGATGCAGCACCGTTGGAACCAGCATGACGATGGAACTTAGAACCGTGAGCCATAGGTCCTCTGTGCTGGTTGTGTCTCTTGATAGCACCCTGGAATCCTTTACCTTTGGAAATTGCTGTTGCGTCTACTTTGTCGCCAGCTTCAAAGATATCTGCTTTAATTTCCTGAGCTAACTGATATTCATCAGCGTTCTCGAATTTGAATTCTCTTACAAATCTCTTTCCTGTTACTCCAGCTTTATCAAAGTGTCCTTTTTCAGCCTTTGTAACACCGTGTCTGTGCACGATTTCTTTCTTTCCGTTCTTGTCAACGTTAACAATTTTGTCTTTCTTGTCAACGAATCCAACCTGAACTGCGCTGTATCCGTCATTTTCAACGGTTTTGATCTGTGTTACAACACATGGTCCAGCCTGAAGAACAGTTACCGGAGTAAGCACTCCATCTTCGTTGAAGATTTGAGTCATTCCGACTTTGGTAGCTAAGATAGCTTTCTTCATTTTATTTTACCTCCTGTGATTTACAGCGGAACGCCCTTATGGGTGTTCATCCTAAATATTAGGAACTACTGTGTTTTAATTTATTAGAACTTATTTGTTCTTCATTTTGATATCGATGTATACACCAGCTGGCATTTCCAGTCTTGACAGAGCATCTACAGTCTTCTGTGTCGGTGCAATGATATCGATCAGTCTCTTATGAGTTCTCTGTTCGAACTGTTCTCTGGAATCTTTGTATTTGTGAAC
The DNA here is from genome assembly GCF_027682785.1 of Coprococcus sp. AF51-11b1. Classification (NCBI taxonomy): domain Bacteria; kingdom Bacillati; phylum Bacillota; class Clostridia; order Lachnospirales; family Lachnospiraceae; genus Coprococcus; species Coprococcus sp. AF51-11b1. The sequence continues at coordinate 69,335 of NZ_JAQCZB010000011.1, forward strand.
CGCTCTTAAGATTGTTACAACTTCCTTCTTTGTCGGAAGCGGTACCGGTCCGCTAACCTTTGCTCCATTTTTCTTTACAGTTTCGATAATTTTCTTGGCAGATGCATCTACAAGCTGATGATCATATGCCTTCAATGTGATTCTCATTACTTGACTTGCCATAAAAAAAGTCGCCTCCTTTTCGTACTTAAACCTCAGTACGACAAGCGGTGACTGTACACTTCCCCGTGTGTGTCGTGAGAAACTCACACGTTGTTACTGCATCTCAGCAGCTGTTATGATTTCGTACAGTGACTTGTCGCCAGTTTCCTAACTTGACATTCGCTCCACGGAAAACCTGCCATTCTTCTCGGCAGCAACCTCGCGCTTCTTTGCTATCATGTCACAGCTTTTTTAGTATACCCGATGTTTCTGCATTTTGCAAGCATTTTATTTTATTTTTTGTACTTTTTTTCATACAAAATTTTCTTGAAAAATCTTCTCCTTTTGTGCTATTTTTCTTATTCCCTTTTTGCGGTATAATATTCTCATATTCAGCGGGGTACCAGATCCATAGGCTTCTTCGCTAAATGCAGCCTGTCTTTCGATCTTTTCCCACATCATCTTATATAAAATAGAAGGAGGACGCATATTATGCAGACATTAGATGCAATCAAAACAAGAAGAACGATCCGCAAATTTACAGAGGATCCTGTCTCACATGAAGTGATTGAGAAAATCGTAGGAGCAAGTGCCTACGCTCCATCCTGGAAGAATACGCAGACAGCAAGATACATTATAATAGAAGAAACAGCTCTCAAAGACAGGATTGCCAGAGAAGCTGTTATGGGATTTGAATGGAATACAGGCATCATTCTTGGTGCACCGGTACTGGTTGTTCTCGCTTCCGTTCCGGGGAAAAGCGGTTACGAAAAGGACGGAGCTTATTCCACCTCAAAAAAGGATAAATGGGAAATGTTTGATGCCGGTATCGCTGCGCAGACCTTCCAGCTCGCTGCTCATGAATGCGGAATCGGTTCGGTTGTCATGGGTATTTTCGATGAGGTAAAGGTAAAAGAACTACTTGGTCTTGACGATACTCTGAATGTATCTGCCCTGATTGCGATCGGTCATCCAGCCATCCAACCGACCGCACCAGCACGTAAACCTGTCCAGGAACTGATCCAGTACCGCTAATCTACAGTAGACTTACGCTTGACCGCTTTGTACAGATTTTAGTGCATAATTTATTCATAAATTTACCATTTTCTTGTTGACACTACCGTGATAAAGTGATATAGTGTAACCAACTTAATCAGAGAGCTAAACCAAGGGCGGTTTCCAACACAAGGATACCGCTTTTTAATAAAGACTTGATTAAGCTACAACATTGGTTGTTATTGCAGTTATATTGTTGCCGGTCGTTTCCCCCAAGAATGATCTTGCAATGATAAAACTCCAATTTATATATACATCCTCTTTGTAGGAGCATTCCCCAGCTTTGTATATAAGGCAAACTGCAATGCAACGAGGAAAAACCTCTCAATGACATACCAAAAAGAAAAGACATGACCTCGAGGGGTCATGTTTTTTCTTTCCAAAAGTAAAGGAGACGTGAAAATATGAGTAGTTCAAGACCGATAGATAACCCGAAAGATCCCCGTACAGACGAGAAACCCGTATTTTCAAAAGAGCTGGTGCAGGAAGATCTGAAAGATGAATTCAAAGCAGGCTCCAACTCCGAATGGGCCGCTGATTCCCAGGATGAACTCGAAGACTGGATTGAGGAGCAGGGGATTCAACTGAGATATTAATTCCATTCACAGGAATATTTTCAAAGAGCGGCTGGAAAATCGATTATATGATTTCCCAGCCGCTCTTTATTATACTTTATTTTTCACTCACGAAAATAAACTTCACGCTTCCATCCATTCCATCTGCAATTCCAGAGAAGTTCTTATATTCTTTAGATGCATCAAGAAGTTCATTTGCTTTATTAAGAAGTTCATCAATATCGCCATCAAATACGCTTACAAGCTTTTTAATTCCTTCTTCATTAAACTGAATCATACCACTGTTTAATTCGGCTGCGCCAGAATCAAGTTTCTCAACACCGGAAATCAATGGTGCTATGTTGCTCTGAAGAGTGTTAAGACCTGTCGAAAGTGCGGCAGCTCCGCTGTCAAGTTTAAGTGCACCTGCTGCAAGCTGACCAGATCCATTTGCAACAGTCTGTGCTCCGGCATTTGCTGTCTTCATATTCGTATTTAAAGTAGCACTTCCCGCACTTACTTGTGAAGCTCCGGCACTTAATGTTCCGAGTCCCGAATTCAGATCTTGTGTTCCTGCAAGTAAATTTCCACTTCCATCTAAGAGCTGTTTTGTTCCAGCTGTAAGCTGAGTCTTCATACTTCCAACACCGCCTTGAAGCTCTGTTGCTCCAGCTCCCAGAAGTTCCAGTGCCTCTTCTAACGAGCCGGCTCCTCCTTGTATATTTTGTAATCCTGCAGCAACCTGACTTGCTCCGGATCCGATGCTTTTGAGGTTATCAGATAAATTTTTCGCACCTGCTGCAAGTTCATTCGCACCTGCTGATGCCTGGGTAATTCCGCTGTTCACAGCTTGCTGCTGTGTTTGAAGTCCACTTATAACATTATTCAGTACAGCCTGCTGCTCCGGTGTTGCTGACTCAAGAAGACTTGTCAGTGCTGCAATCATTGCTGAATTATCATTCCCTGCCGCAATCTGATCAAGTGAACTTTTAAGATTTGCCGCTCCGTCCGCAAGTCCGCTGGCTCCTGTCTGTGCCTGTGTAATTCCACCACTTACACTTTGCGCACCTTCTGCAGCACTTGCAGCTCCATTTTTCAGATTTTCTGCTCCGGCTTTAGCCTGTTTAATTCCACCATTCAGTTGTTCTGCACCACTGCTCAAAGAATCCACACCTGCACCAACCTGGTTTTGCATTTGTGCAATTCCATTATTCAGATCTTTTGCTCCGCTTTCAAGTTTAGCTGCTCCCGCACTGGCATTTTGTGCTCCTGCCTCAACCTGTGCTGCCCCTGTTTTCAAACTTTCTGTACCATCTGCCAGTTGACTCGTTCCTTTTGCAAGACTCTTACTTCCATCGGCCAATGTGTTTGCCCCACTGACCAGACTTCCTGTTCCACTTGCCAGTTCCTTTCCGCCGCTTGCCAGCTGATCTACTCCACTTGCCAATGTTCCTGATGAAGAAAGCAGTGTATCCAGTCCTTCTTTCAGTTCTCCGGAGCCGCTGACAAGTTTGTTCGATGCATCTTGAAGTTCTGTCATAGAATCCTTCAGTTCATCCAGGCTGTCAAATTTATCGGCACCTACTTCATTGAACACTTCGTTTGTTGCAACTGTAACGGCTTCTACTTTTTCGTAATCTGTCACATCTGCTTCTACTGTAAAGGAATCCGGGATATCCAGGTCATCCACTTTGCTACTTACTGATGTAAGCTGTTCTTTCAACTGTGGAAGCCCCATTCCGATCACGATATCTCTGTCACCATCTGAGATTACTTTCCCATTGTCAACAGTTACATTTGAAAACTTCTCTCCATCCATCAGAAGTCCGGTTGCCATCAAAAATGGTGTGTATTTCCCGCTGTCAGCACTTGTATTCTGATATTCATAATGAATCTTTAAGTGTCCACTCTTTCCTTCCAGATCATCTGCGCTGACTTTCTTTCCGTCAAGTTCATAAGTAACCTTCATTCCTACAGGAATCTTCTTTGTGGTTGTTCCCTGATAGCAGATATCTTTCTTATCTCCCTGCCATACCAGTTTACCGTTATTTTCAGAAAAGGTTTCATCACCTTTTACATTCTTGATGTCTTTCAAATCTGATACATCATCAATGGTTCCAAGACTCGAAATATTTTTCAGCTGATCCGATACCGTAACATCTTTCTGGTTTCCCGCGTCATCTACTTTTACATATACAGTCTCATCTTTTGTAGGTGTTGCGCTGCTGCTTGTTTTTGTTTCGCTTGTTTTCTTTGTCTCTGTACTTTTATCTTTATTATCTGCCGCCTGCACATTTACAGATGTTCCTGCAATATTTCCAACTACAAGTGATGCCATAAGTGCAAGTGTAACTAATACTCTGTATTCCCTGTTCTTCATGTTTAAAAACCTCCTGTAAGCCTCTACTGACTTTCCTGTCGGTATGCTTTCTTCTTTTTTGACTACTGGTCATTTTCTAGCTCGCACTTACTATAACTCAAAAATGACCACAAGTCAATATTTTTCTACAAAAAAGTTGACGTTGAGTCATTTTGATTTTATAATAAAGATAATTCAAAGGAAAAGAGGAATGAATCATGGGAAAAATAGATGAAAACAAGCATCAGAAAATGGATGCTCTCTTTCAAAGCGCATACGATTTATTTCTGAATCAGGGAATTGAGAAAACATCAATCAGTGATATAGCAAAAAAAGCCGGAGTTGCGAAGGGAACATTCTATTTATATTTTGCAGACAAATACGAGATACGCGACCGGCTGATCGCACGGACAGCCAGCCGACTTTTCCAGAGAGCACACAAAGCTCTGGAGACAGCCGACATCCCCGAATTCGAAGATAAGATTATTTTTATTGTAGATTACGTTTTAAATGCCATGCAGAAAAATAAACTGATTCTGAGATTTATCTCTAAGAATCTCAGCTGGGGCATTTTCAGACAGGCTATCACCAATAATACGCAGGATGATGAGGGTGAAATTCTTGCATATTTTAGTAATATCCTTCTGGATCATCCGACAATCAAACTTCGTGCGCCGGAAACTATGCTGTTTCTGATCATAGAACTTGCAAGTTCTACTTCATACAGCACGATCCTGGACAACGATCCGATGTCGTTTGAAGAATTGAAGCCATATCTTAACGAAAGTATCCGCGCGATCATCCGTAACCATATTATCAAAGATACCGCAGAAAATTAAACAGCAAAAGTCCTGTCAGAATCTGAATATCAAATCCGGATTCTCAACAGGACTTTTCTATATCTTCTTTCCCTGTCAGCTTTACTTTTGACAGTTTTCTTCAAATTTCAAAACCTTAACGCTTCTCATTTTTCCGCATTTTCAGCTTCAGCATTGCAGTAACCTTTTTCGCATCCAGCTCCGTCACATTATTTTCTCCGAGTACATCTGTCTCAATGCCCTCTTCACTTTTATTGATATCCAGAATTTCTCCCAGATGATCATTTTCTACCACAAACTGGCCAACTGTACCACTGAATTTCAGCCCGGTTACCGGAATTCCTCTGATTTCTATCTGTTCAGCCGTATTTGCGAAATCTACGTCACTGTTTCCCCATCCATCGGACGACAGGATAACTCCGTCTGCCCGCATAGCTTCCGCCCATACTGCCGCACGGGTTCCAACAAGCAATTTATCTGTATTATCATCCGGCGTTCCAACAATTATGATTCCCATCAGATCCAGATCTTCATCCGATGATACCACATCAAGAAGAGGATCCCGGAAATGGTGCAGTGATGTTTCCTTTGTCGATGGTCCAATTCCCATAATCGCACCTCCTATTGCATAGAACGGATAATTCCGTCACGATATTCGTTTGGTGTAACGATCACCGGCATATTTCCCATATCAATGATCGAGCGACCGTTTTCAGTTCCCGAAGGCTCTTTTGCAAATAACGAAGTATCGTACATCGCACCCTGTCCGGCAACCTGTTTTACGATCAAAACACGTTTTTTTCCTGGGCGAACTACATCATGGTACTCATGTCTCTCTGTGCAGAGATCGCCCCTGAACTTCTTCATCTGTTCCCGGAAAATCTGGATAAACTCGTCACAGGCATGGTGAGCTGCAAGTACACCTTCTCTTTCCTGTCCCATTCCAGGTTTCAGAACAACATCAAATGACACAATATAATCATCATCCCCCGGAGTACCCGCACGGTTCAGATACAGCTTCTCTTTCAGATTGCCTTCACTGGACCCAAATTCGTGTGCCTGTTTTCCGTTTTCATCTACACCGGTAAGGATTACATAAACGCCGGTGAGCGTATGCGTAATCCCGTCCCCAATCTTTCCAAGTACTTTGGTCGATATCGGAATGATATCCATCATCGTATTGGTATAACGGTCATGTTCTCCAGGTCTTATAATCTGTACATCTAATTTGGAAAGCTGTGGATATTTCGGTAAAATTTCATCCAGTATTTTCTTCTCGATCGTCATCTTTCCAGATGCTGTCACTCTATTTTCTCCGCCTTCTTCCACCTCAGTAATATGGAAAGCTTTGATCACAAGCCGGCGCAGATCTATTTCTTTCTCCATATAATCATCCTCAATTCTAAATTGAACCCAAATGCGCCCTGGCACATTTGAGGCACGTAGCACCTTTTATCTAACAGGAAATTTTATCAAAATATCCAGTTAAATAAAAAGGACATCTCCGGCAAATCAGAGCTTTCGCCCCAATCCTGCCGGGGATGTCCCCTTTTTACTATTTGATTATACTTTCGCTACATATTCAAACGGCAGCGGAACAACTTTTCCTGGAGTATCCAGCTTCACGAGCTGTTCCAGAGTTGCTTTTACGATGCCTGTCTGCATCTCAACGTTGTGTGGTTCACCAGCGTTAGCTCCCATAGGAACACGCGGAGCAACCGCACGTGGGGTACCGGTCTGACGAACAACCGGCGGAAGCGCAGCAATAATAATTGTAGGAATTCCTGCGGCTTCAATCGCTCTCTGCACCAGAACTGCAGAGCGGTGGCAGGTACCTCAACCAGCGGTGAGGATAACTGCGTCTACGCCTTCCTCTACAAACATCTTTGCAATGGCAGGACCAGTTTCATGTTTGAATTTTTCCTGGTTTCCGCCACCACCCATGAATCCAGCATGTACCGGTGCACATGCTTTGATAAATCCTTCTTTAGCAAGCTCATGGATACGGTCAATCGGGAACATACAGTTGATGTCTTTGTTTACATCACTGTTGTCATATCCACCGTGAGATACCATTAATTCATCTGACGGCATTTTATCTGTTATTTTTCTCCAGGTAAAGTCACCGGCAAGGTTGAATCTCTTCTGATCCTTGTGGTGCACACCTGCTGCTGTGGCGAGGGCAATTGTCATATCCTTCAGTTCTTTTTTCACCGGAGCCCATACTGGCGGCGGAGTTACCGGAACAAAGATTTCTGACTGAAGTCCTTTAACAACGGTCAAACTCATGTCTATTTCCTCCTGATATAATTACACTTCATCATTCTTCTTATGAGACTTCATTTCTTCCTGACGTCTCTGATACGTCTGCAGGTTACTAACATATTTTTCATTGGCGTCCGGTCCAAGCTGTTCGACAAAACTCATATTCCATCCAACTTCCTGTCCTACCACTAATGGATAATCCGTAATCAGCATTCTCATCGGGATTTTCAGATAACCTAATCGTCCCTTCAAATCGATTCCAACACATCCATCATGGATCTCTACGATTACGCCTTCCATATAGATGATCTTATCGCCATATTTCATAGTCATTCACCTTAATCGTATTTTTCTTTTCTCTTCTGGCTCATCGGCAGTGACTGCTCGTTCTTAACCAATTCAATTGTTCTGTCCATAGTCTTTGAAATCAGTTCGATGTTATTTGCTTTTACATTCGGATTCCATTTTCTTTCTGCCTTCTTCACTTCTTCTCCAGCCATTCCAGCTTTCAGCATAGCAAGTGCACGGATTGCTTCTTCCTGGCAAAGCGTGTTGCAAGCAAGAACTTCGTTCTCGATTCCTGATTCAGATTTGTTGTTATCTACCATGTACTGCATGTATTTGTTTCCAACTACAAGTGCTCCCTGTACTGCGCAGAATGAAAGTCCAACAACCGGAATTCCTCTCATACCGATCTGTTCGATATGGCTCGCGAAATCGATGTGGTTGTTACCAAATCCTTCTGTTGTAACAAATGCGCCATCAACATCAAGAGCTTCTACCATCATACCAACACGTTTTGATACATAGAATTTCTCTGTATTGATCTGTGGGCTACCTACAAAGATAACACCGCAAAGGTCAACTTCTTCATCATGGAGAGTTTCAAGAACCAGTGGTTCTCTCCAGTAATGTCTTGACATTTCTTTTGATGCAGGTCCGATACAGGTAAGTGCATGGATACATCCGTCAAGTACTTCCAGTGGAGATGCCATGATCGGTACGTTTCCAAGGTCAACGTTTGGTCTTGCGCCAAGTACTCCGACTGGTTCCATAGGAAGAATCAGGTTGTCATGCATAGCACCCTGTCCCATGATTTCTTTTACGATAACGACTTTCTTCTTACCAGGTCTTCTTACCTGATTGAATGTCTCTGTATCTACTACAAGGCTTTCGTCTTCTACTTTCTTCAGAGCTTCACGGATTTCCTGTGTGATCACGTCTGTTGCAGAATGTGCAGCAAGCGGGCCAGGTCTTTCCATGTTGGTTCCTTCTTTGATGATAACTTCTGTCTTGATGAAGATCTCACCTTTATCAGGAGCTCCCGGACGTCCCCACATGATATTTTCATCCAGGTATCCTTCGGAAGAACCGAATTCACCAATCTGAACACCATTGTCGTCTGTTCCGGTAACCATCATGATAACGCCATCAAGTACTCTTGTTGTACCTGTACCGATTTCGTCTTCGCCCTCTTTTGTAGCGATCGGCTGTACGTCCATGATTGTATTAGAATAAGTATGGTACTGATCCGGTGTAATGATATCAATCTTTAACTGATGAACCAGTTCCTGTGAAGCAACTGCTTCTTCTTCAATTCCTTCTCGGATGTAAAGAGTTGTTCCTTCGATCTTTGTCTCCGGTCCACGCTTTACTTCTGTAATTTTATAATGCTTTCTGGTAACGCTTCTTACGACTTTCGGTTCCAGCTCTTTTGTCGGTGCTGCGCCTGAAACCACGCCTGCCGGTAATTCTACCTCTGCCGGTACTTCCGCTACTGCAACACCGTTATTAAAACCCATCGGCATTTCGATATCGATATCTTTGCCTTCTCCAATGTGGATTTTTAACACGCCGCCAACTTTCTGTACATTTGCTGTAGGATTTGCAGTAACTGCTGGTGCTTCTTCTTTCACTTCTTCTTTTGCTTCTTCAGCCGGTGCTTCCTCTGCTGCAGGTGCTTTTGCGCCTTCAACAAGATCAGCTGTAAGTGGTGTAAGAGAATCGCAGGTCTTAACAAGCTTTGCTCCAAGTACCTGTTCGATTGTAAGTGTTCCATCAAGTTTCAGAAGTCCTGAATCTACCAGATCATCAAAGATAGCCGGATCTTCAAGGTTTGCAGCCTGGATTGTAATGCCGCCTTCTGCTCTACAGCATAATACTGCAGGATCTTTTGCATGTTCTTTTGCGGTTTCCGCTGTAATTGACATAATAATTTCCTCCTTGTTAATTTAACAATAACTCAATTAACTATTTATACACTCACCGAAGTGAGGTATCAACTTATCTATTTACCTTCCGGTAACTGTTCTACCTGTTTTGAAACACGCAGATATCTGTAAAGTGGATGTCCGATTGTACGCATTACATGGTCTGTCTGGTGGAATACCTTAAGTCCCATCTTCGGTGCTGATCCCATTACTGTATTTGAACAGTCTGAGCAGTTACCAATAATAATGTACTCGCATCCATCCTTCTTGAACTGGATATTATTCTTAGCCTGTCCAGGACAGTTTCCAGGTCTTTCGCATTTAAGCGGAGCTCCCGGTTTGTTTTCAATTGCCTGTTTACATCTGGCTACTGATTTCACTACACCATTCATCTTCTGACAAATATCTCTCATACGTTCTTCGCTACCACCGCAGGCACATACCAAAAGACCTACACTTGCACCATGAAGATCCGGGAAATCAATTGTAACAATGATTCCACCAGTTGTCTTTGTGATCGGTGCATCCTCTGTAGTAGCATGTCCGGTAAATGGACCACCCATGATGATTTCCCCATATACACCATCAATACCGCCGGCACGTTCAATCATTTCCCCAACGCTTGTGCCGACCGGTACATCCATAAATACATGTGGCTCATTACCGCCATTGATCTTACCGATAACAGTAAGGTTCTTAGAAAAGCATGGCTTTCTCTCTTCAATTGCTTCCGCAACTCTTGCAAGAGTTTCTACATTACAGACAATTGCATTCGCTGCTGACGGAAGCTGTGTTGTATTCAGTTCGATTCCAAGACATTCTCTTACAACCGCACGTTCTTCTCCCATCGGATAAATATCCGGAAGTAAGTGGATCGTAATCGCCTCTTCATCTTTTAATGCCTCGCGCAGTGCCTTTACTGCTTTTTCATTTTTCTTCTTAATTGCAAAAATAGCTTTTGATGCATTGGAAATCTCCATGCAGTGTTTTACTCCGCGGATAACTTTCGCACAGTCATCTTCCAGCTGCTGAATGTTATGACGAAGTCCAGGCTCACACTCCGCTGCATTTACAAGGATATATCCTCCCTGCAGATCTGTTCCGAGTTTTACACCTGTCGGGAATCCGGCGCCACCCATTCCGACAACACCTGCCGCTTTTACCATATCAAGCTTGCTGCCTTCCGGAATCTTTACATATTCATCCTTCTGTTCTTCATCCGGCTTGATGATGATACGGTCTTCCAGTACGTCTTCTACCACACCATATGCACTTGAAAAAATATTAGCTCCAAGGCCTGTCGGTGTTGCAATCAGAGTCCCTTTTTCTACTCTGTCTCCGGCTTTTACAACCGGTGCACAAGGAGCTCCTACATGCTGACGCAGCAAAATCTGTAAGTTTGCCATGTCTCTTCTCTTCCTTTCTCCTCTACGTCGAAATCTATATCTTATCTTGTCCTACGCGTATTTGACTATAGTTTAACAAATAGATATATTTTTTTCAATAGCATTTATAGATTTTCACTTTTCATGTTGGACTCAATACTAGAATCTAGTCTAGTGATTGATCTGTACTATAGTCTATATGATTTTACTTGAAAATTCAATATCTTTTTTATATATAATCTATTTATTTTTTTCATCGGTTCTGTCCTATTTTTACAGATTGTCTATTTTTTCTCATTTTACTTATCCGCATTATCTATAAGTATTCTGGTCAAGAGGATTTACGTCAAAAAAGAAAAGCCACCGTACTGTTTCCCCACAAACAATACAGCAGCTTTTCTCTTTATCTTTTTAAGGCTTTTCGCCCAAAAACCTCTCTTTTTGGCGAGGGCATGTGGGAATCGAACCCACCCAGGACGCTCCTAACGCCCCACACTGGTTTTGAAGACCAGGAGACACACCAGTTATCCATCTACCCCCATATATTGATTATTCCAATCAAGCTTATTTATTATAGCAAATTACCATTGACTTTTCAAGTGTTTTCGTACATAATATTTTTAAAGAAAACTGAACTGCATACTAGACTCTGGTCTGGTCTTTCAACTAAGGAGGAATATTAAAAATGGAAATCAATCCAAAACTGAATCTTGACGCATTTGAGGCATCTTTCCATGCGATCGACACACATACAGTTGGGGAATTTACAAGAATCATTACATCAGGTTTCCCGAAGCTTGAAGGGGATACCATGATCGAACGTAAGAACTTTCTTGCAAAGCATTACGACAAATACCGTCAGGCTCTGATGTTTGAGCCACGTGGACATCATGATATGTTTGGTGCTCTTCTGACAGATCCGATCCACCCGGAAGCTGATTTTGGTGTGATCTTCATGGACACTGGAGAATATCTGAATATGTGCGGCCACGGAACAATCGGTTCGGTTACAGCAATCATCGAAACAGGACTTGTTCCTGCCGTAGAACCTTATACAGAAGTTGTTCTGGATGCTCCTGCAGGAATTATCCGTACCAAAGCAGAAGTCAAAAATGGAAAGGTACTTAATGTAACACTTACTAATGTACCGGCTTTCCTTTACAAAGAAAACCTCACCACAGAAGTTGATGGCAGAGAAGTTCACTATGATATTTCTTTCGGCGGAAGCTTCTTCGCACTTGTTGATATCGAACAGTTCGGATGGCACGTAGATCCACAGTCAATCCCACAGCTTACCGATTTCGGTATGAAGCTGATTGAAAAGGTCAATGCCGAAGTAGAGATCCAGCATCCGGAACTTGATATCACAACTGTCGACCTTGCAGAGCTTTACTGCTCTACCGATACTCCTGGATGTGACAAACGTAATGTCGTTATCTTCGGAGATCATATGGCCGACCGTTCTCCTTGCGGAACCGGAACCAGCGCAAAGCTCGCCACCCTTTACAAAAAAGGTGAAATCAAAGTCGGACAGCCTTTCGTATATGAAAGCTTTATCGGCTCTCAGTTCAAAGGCGTAATCTTAGACACTACAAAGGTTGCCGACTATGATGCCGTTATTCCGCAGATTACCGGAAGTGCTTATCTGACAGGGGAAGCTACTTATGTGATCGATCCAGATGATCCGTTAAAATATGGCTTCAAAGTAGGCCGTTAAGTCAAAATCTTTCAGGAGACAGAGCTATGTATATGGCTTTGTCTTCTTTTTTTGTAAACAAATTACTTTCTTGTTATTTCATGTCCATTCTGCTATAATAAAAAAAGATTACTATTTTCAAAGGAGGGGAATTTTCATGCCAAAGAAAAGAAGTTCCACCAAAAGCCGTATCATAAAAGCCGCGTGGAATCTATTCTACAAGCATGGTTATGAACAGACCACTGTTGATGAGATCATCTCGGCTTCTAAGACCTCAAAAGGAACCTTTTACCACTATTTTAAGGGAAAAGAAGCTCTTCTCAACACACTTTCTTATCTGTTTGACGAAAAGTATGAAGAGCTTGCAGGAATCGTAGATCCGGATCTTTCTGCTTATGACAAGCTGTTATTTTTTAACCATGAACTATTTCATATGATTGAGACCAGTGTCGATGTCGGGCTTTTAGCCTCCCTCTACTCGTCCCAACTGATCACAAAAGATAAGCGCTCCCTTCTTGAAAACGATCGTTACTATTTCGTGTGGCTCACTGAGACAATCAGCACTGCACTGAAAAATGGAGAATTCAACGGCACCAGTACTACCGATGAACTTCTGAAGATTTATGCAATGTACGAACGTGCTGTTCTTTATGACTGGGCATTATGCAAAGGCAAGTATTCTCTCACCGCATACAGTGACAAGCTTCTCCCACATGTACTTGACCAGTTTGTAGAAGGTTTTTAATTCTGTCATTTTTTCATTGACAGTATAGACACCCTTCTGCACATGGATCATCGCACTACAATCGAGTAGGCTGACTCCTACTCGATTCTTATACTTTGTACATCATCTCGCTTAACAGCTCGATGATGTACATTCGTCAAATGCAGATCCTTGTGCAAGCACAAATCTGCACTTGGCTCATCGTATACACAAAAAGACCAGAACCCGCCCCACTACCAGGGCATTCTGGTCTTTTTCTTTTCACTGCCACATTTTTTCCTTATGCACTGTACTCTATTCTTCAATCAGGAAGCTTTCCTGTTCGATTCCCTTTCCTGTTTCAAGAAGCTTTTCTTTTAACTCCTCCAAAAGTGGAACATTTACCTTTTCCAGCTTTTCCATCGTCTCTTTCGAGATTGTTTTCGCATATTCTTCGTATTTCTCGTAGGTCTCCACATCCATCTGCAATGGCTTTATTCCCGGGAAAATATGCTTCTGGATATATTCAAAAATCCGGATTCCACCGTAATCCATATCTCCGCTGTGGAATACTTCCACGTCTTTCCCTTCAATCACTCTCTGCAGCTTCTTCAGAAATTCTCTTTCAAGTGGTGAAAAATATCCATGACTGTAGATATAAAGGATCTCCGGATCATATTCCATCGCAAGGTAATTCGTCTTATTCTCGATCGTCACGATTTTTTTCAGTGCCGGCTGCTCTACCTCAACCATTGCATGCTTGACTGTCTGGCTGTTCAGCACAACTCCATATGTAAAATCGGAAAGATCCACTCTTTTTGCTTCTGATCCTTTCCAGATCTTCAGTTTAAGCGGTCCTTTAACTGCCAGTTCCTGGGAATTTTCTTCGATCAGCAGCTGCTCCAGAACCGTCTGGATATCCATATCTGCCGTAATCTCCGGGCAATATCTCCTTGCAGCCGTCACCACATTTCGTTCCATCTCCCGCTCGAAGATCTTGCTGTCCTTCAGATAGCGTTTACTGAAAATCCGCTTCATCATCGGTTCTTCCAGAGAGTCCAGTCCCCGGTAACAGTCCAGATATTTTTCCAGCTTCTCTATATTTTTCGGCAGATCACCTTCTGCGATCCGCTCTTTCAGCTTTTCCAGATAATTCTCGATCCATTCTTTCTGAAAGCCTTCCGAAAGCTCCTGGTCAATCATACGTATATAATAATTTACCTTCGCCTGCTTCGGCCAGTATTCTTCTCCACTTTCGCTGTCTGCAAGACGGTAAAAATCCGGAAGATGCTCTACCTGATATGCTACAAGCTCTACATCACTGTCTGGGACAACCCATTTTTTCACAGTCAGAAGTCCTGCTCTTTCCAGACGCTGCACCTCTTCGATCAGCTCTTCTTTCCCACAGGCATCATAATCCTCCTGTGTGATCCGAAGAGTCCTCCCTCCAGTCACTCCTTCCCGCCAGTCTCGGCTGCTGTTCTCACATCTTTCTATAATCCTGTCTACCAGATACATTTTCTATCACCCCTGTTCTTCCTCATCCGCAAGCTGTGCGAACTCGGTTTTTTCAAATTCCTGAATTGATATATGCCGTTTATTCGGGTTGGCATATACAAAGGTTTTATCAACATTTTCCAGATAATTCTGGATCTTATCATTTGTGGCACTGATGATCGCCTGGAAACCAAGTCCACGGATCAGCGCAATACAGCTTGCCACCTTCTCGGCATCCATTTTTGAAAATGCCTCATCCAGAACGACCAGTCTGAGTGTCGGATTCCTGTGGATTTTCGGGGAAAGATTGATCCTGTAAATCTGTGCAAAGCTTGCAAGAAGTGCAACATAAAGAGGATTTTGTCCTTCTCCTCCGGAATTCTTGCGGATCATCTTGCCAAGACCGATTTTCATATCTTCCTCACCCTGGACGATCTGCTGCATGTCGAACGAAAGATAAGTACGGTAATCCGCGTACTTGTCCATATTTTTCTTTGCCTCTTCCAGTTCCTCATGGGTAGCATTTTCCGGTGGGATAAATATGCCGATCAGTTCATTCATCATATCACCGTAGTTTTCTTCATGCTCCATCGTGAACAGATTCATCTGGTTCTCAATAGAACCTGAAAGCTGTGCCGGATTGATCTGCAGGGTATCATCCATAAACATCTTATAGTACTTTCCGTCTGCACCCTTATTCTTCGTGATCACAAACTGGTACTTATCTTTTCCGAAATCCAGCCGGCTGATGATCCGGTTCAGCTCATCTCTTCTCTGGTAGGCCTCGCGGATCGCACTGCGGATCTTGAAAACAAAGTCATCCTTGAAGTGCTCGACCGCTGCCTTTGCCTGTTCATTCGCTGCCTGCCGGTAGGTTTCCAGATTATCACACGACAGGCTTTCCAGAAGCTCCTGATAAACCTTATTATCTTCTTCTACCACTGAGAAATTACGCTGCGTATATTTTTTGGTATAAGCACTGCGGGCTGCCACCAACTCCTGATAGATCTCTTCTTTTTTCTTTCCAAGCTGCTGCAGCTGCCTTGCACTTGCCTCTTTTAAATAAATATAGTTTCTGTTTTTCTGTGCTTCCAGATACTCTTCAAACTGCTTTTCAAACCTTTCGTTTTCCTGAAATTCTTTCTGGATTCCAGAAAGTGCAAATTCCGACTCTGTAATACTGTTTCTGAATTTTTCGATTTCTTCCCCGTTTTTCCAGATTTCTTTCTCTGTCTTCGTGATCTCTTTCTGCTTTGCATCCCGTCTTTCCTGCACTTCTTTCATCTGTGCTTCCAGAGTATCGACTGATTCTGCACGCAGTTTCTGCAGCTTTTCAAGTAAATCTTTCTTACGGGTTTCTTTTCCCTTTATCGCCTTTGCATCCAGGATCTGGCTGATATAATCCTCTGTCGGAAGTGGCATTGCTTCCAGTTCCAGAAGTTTCTTTGCCTCTTCCACAAGTGCCGCAAGTGGAAGCCTCTTCTCCTGAAGCTCATCACAGTGCTTCTGAAGTTGCCGGATCCTCTGACGGAGACTAATCTCTCCGATATAAGCACGTCTCGTATAATTTTCCGGATTAATATGTTGCAGACGATAGCTTTGATACAGCATACAGTCCGGTGTCACACCAATCCTGCACTCCCTGAGTTCCTCAATGTTCTCACATTTCATAACATTACCAAGAAAGAAATTGATGTAAGACTGCACGTATTTTTCTTTTGCTTTTACTTCTTCTGCAAGAGCGCCCTGCCGGACAATGTGCTCTTCTTCCATAACCTTTTCCGTATCCAGAATTGCAGCACGAAAGAATTTCTTCTTATCCATCTCCTGATAAATATCCATTGCCGCTTTTGCGTATTTCGGCTCTACGATCAGCAGAAGTTTATTATTTCCCATATAACCTTCCACTGCATTGTGCCATCTTTCATCCCGGATTTCCAGAAGATCTGCGAGGATCTGCACGGAAACAAATTTTCCACAATTCTCCTGCAACCGGTTCTGTAGTTCCAGCCTTGCTTCTTCCAGCTCTTTTGGATATGCTTTTCTTCCCTGTTTCAGCTCTTTTAGCTCTTCTTTGGCTTCCCGTTCTTCTTTCTTGATCTGACGAAGTGTACTGTCCGTATCCCGACGTTCTTCTTCGATCTCCGCACGCATCTGTGCGATATTTTCTTTCAGCCTTGTAAGTTCGCCCTCCGAAATCGTACCGGCTTCAAATTTATCAATATCCCAGATGGTCTGGTTGGACGTAATCTCCTGTTCTTTCCATGCTGCAAGTCTCTGTGCTGTCTTTGTGAGACTCGCCCTGCTTTTTCCCAGATGTTCCAGAGACTCGTTAAGTCCTGCAAGTTCTGCTTCCAGTGCTTTATAACCACTGTTATTCAGACGAAGTAACAGCTCCTCATGCTCCTTTTGCAGTTCTCCACTCTGGCGCATCAGCTCGGCTTTCGTATGCTCCTGTACCTTGATACCTTCTTCTCTGGTTTTAATCTTATCATGGAGTCCCTGGATGTCCGCCTGCAGCCGGAGCATTTCCAGACGGGTAAGACGGTAGTCACATTCCCTGCTTTTTTCTCGCTTATCATCAAAATCCTGATAGATTCCATCGATCTTCTTCAGTTCCTCAATCTCTTCCATCGTTGACTCAATCTTGCTGCGCATCCTGCCATACTGCATGATACTTTCTTTCAGATCCTCAATCTGGATATCCTGTTCCATACAGATATATTCTTTTACAAATTCTTCCAGCTTGATATTCATCCGAAACGGGATTGCCCGCTTAAAAAGACGTGGGAACTTTTCTTTATCCAATCCGCCCAGATACACATCATAAAGCTGACGGCGGAAACGCTCATTGCTCGGTCCGCAGTAGAATGCCTCTTCACCAAAGGTACGCTGCAGATATTCTCTTATTTCCGCAGTAGAAAGACATCTCTTTTCTCCCCGGTAAGCATTCGCAAGTAGACCGCTTCTGTGCCAGAAAAACAGTCGGTTGATCTCATTTGTTTCTGTCTCCACGTCAAATACAACGCCCACGCACTGTTTCTCATGGGTTCTCGTCTGTTCCAGCTCGATCACGATCGTACTGGAAAAATTCTTATTTCGCAGATACTGGGACTCATTATTTTCACTGATGTTTACCATTCCGCGCAAATACTCGATCAAGGTACGGTCGGAATCATCTGCTGCCGCTTTATTAAAAAATCCACGTCCGTCCGTGTTAGCATAGAGCACAATCTGAATTGCATCGATAACCGTTGATTTTCCACTTCCGGAATGCCCGGTGAAAAAATTGATCCCTTCACTCAAAGTCAGTATTTTTCTGTCTATATAATGCCAGTTGTTCAGGCAGATTTTTGAAATCGCCCAGAACGGCTGCCTGTTATCCAATGTCTCCAAGAGTCTCCTCCTCTTCTTCCCGGCTGCTTCCAAATGATTCCAGAACTTTTCTCACCGCATCTCCCTGCAATACTGCATGGATACACGGATAGATCAGAAGTCTTGTACTTTCATTTAACTCTTCCAGTACATCCAATGGCTCGATCAGCTGGTATTTTTTCAGCATGGCAATAGTTCTTTTCATCTCGGTCGGTGACGGGATACTGCGAAGCACGCGAAAATCTCCTGCTTTTCCGTTGAGTGCCCCCAAGGTTGTCACAATCTGGCTGCTCGACGAAACCGATGCCATCTGCTCATCATAGATCAGTTTCAGCAATAATATATAAATAGTCGCAAGACGCGGAAGCTTTTCTCCCCAAACCATCTCATCCTGAATATAGATCAGACCCAGATGTACATTCTCGCATAACGTAATGCCGGCAATCTGGAAATACATTTTCAGAAAATCAATGTGCTTTTCGCAGATACGGTACTCTCTCTGATACTGGAGTCTGCCCGCACGCTTGTCAAACTTCCTCTCCAGAAGAAATGTCTGTCTATAGAGAAGCCTGATCACATCTGTCAGATCTTCCTGTTCTTCCTGCGTAAGCTGCTCAAAATATTCTATCATTCATTCTCTCCAATTTTGTCTTCTTTTTCTATAAATGTCTTCTTACAAACTTCAGTGCAGGATAACGGTATCCGTTCTTTTCAATCGTCTCCGCATCCTCTTCCAGCGTTTTATATTTGCTGTTCTTACGGGTACTTAAGTCATATGCCAGAATCAGCTTTTCAAAATCCTCCTCTGATGTAAGGGAAAGTTTTTCTGTATCCAGCACATCTTTCTCTATATGCTCTTCGATAAATTCTTCAATCTGCTTTTTGCTGAATCTGCGCTTGATCCGGTTCAATCTGAGCACATCTTCCCTGTCCAGATCATCCACTTCTTCTTCCGGTGCCATCTGACTTACAAAATCCTTCCGGTTTTTTCTTCGCTTATAAAGAGATTTTTCTGACAGGATTTCGACCAAAGACAGATTCATCTTCTCCCCCGTCTTTTGAATGACCTCTTCATAGTCATCCTCTGACATCCGGTTCAGGAGCTGAATAACCAATCCCTTCGTGTCGTTCTCTCCGCTCAGAAGATAATTCAGTCTTGTCACCGTCGCACGCACATATTTGCTGTGCTCCTTATCCATATTGGAAATGCGGTGCTCGATATCATCAAAGCCTCTCTCGATCATATCCAGAAGTTCCAGCACATCTTCTCCCGTATCTCCGGTTGCACGGGCGCGCTCACGGATCTTCTCGATCCATTCCTCATCATCCCGCATCTGACGCAGACATTCTTTGATATCTGTCTTATAGATATAAAAATTATCCGAAGTCTTCAGTATATGGTATTTTTTCCGGACAATCTCTTCCACATATCCGTCCAGATGCTCTTTCAGAAGATCCCCGTAAAACTGCTGTTCCAGAAGCCTTGCAAAAAATTTATCCATGTTATGCAGCATATCCTGCAGTGCTTTGTTGAGCCGTCTGGTATTGATAAGTGCTGTCCGGAGCATATTCAGATTCACCCTCGGATCATTTTTAAACGAGAACAATGTCGCATAGACATTCTGGATATAGATCTCTGTCTCCTCCAGGTCCTCCGTAGAAAGCCGCTCAAAGGCATCCACAAATATTGCTGCATAATCCGGAATTACGATATTCGTCACCAATGTATTATAATCTTCAATTTTCTTCAGCCATCCTTTTCGGATCAGCCAGTTCAGAATTCTTGCCGACGGAGTCTCCAACATATCAAACTCAGTCTCATCTTCTTCTCGTTTAAGTTCGATCTGTTTCTTCATATACAGATCCCGAAGCACCTGAATACAGACTTCCCTAGTCAGGAAATAATTGCTGTACTGGTATTCTTCATTGATCGCCATCAAAGCCTCAATGTATGTCTCTCTGTTCACAGAACGAAACAGACTCCAGAAAGCCTCCGGAATTTCAAAACGTAACTGCATGCCTTGCCTTTCTGTAAATTCATAAATTTTTCCATTATCTATAAGTATACCATATTCTAGTCTCTAAATGGAAAAAACATTGTAAAAAAGCATTACGAAAAAGTGCTGCAATACCGATCACTCTCATCGGCTTGCAGCACTTCTTCATAACGAGACCAAATATCTGGCAGAATATTTGATTATTATTTTAATTAAGCAAGTATGGGTTCCATATTTTTCAGTATGACTATTTGATAAATCCAACCTGTTTGCTGATTATCTCATACTGTTCGTCTTTTCTCTTATTGTAGATTACTTTTCTTTCTTCAAAGAGGTTGTTTCCTTCTGTATCGATGGATACAATCAGTGGTCCAAACTCTTTTACGCGGCAGTTCCAGAGCGTTTCCGGCATTCCGAGATCTCTCCACTCAGCTCTTACGATCTCTTCAACCTCTGTTGCTGCTACTACGGCATTACCAGCCGGGAATACGCAGTGGATTGCTCCGAACTCTTTACATGCACGTTCGGTGTTTTCTTTCATTCCACCTTTTCCGATGATCACACGTACACCAGATTTCTGTACAAATTCATACTCGAATTTTTCCATACGCATACTGGTTGTCGGTCCTACGGAAACCATCTCGAATTTGTCATTTTCCAATGGACGGATGATCGGTCCTGCATGGAAAATTGCGTTGTTTCTTACATCTACAGGAAGTTCTCTTCCTTCTTCTACCAGACGGCGATGAGCAACATCACGGCATGTTGTCATACTTCCGTTCAGGTAAATGATGTCTCCGATTTTAATGTCTTTTAAGTCCTCTGCTGAAATTGGTGTTGTTAAAATTTTCTTTCCGTCTTTTACTTCTACCATTATAATTCCACCCCCGAATGTGTTGTGATTGTGTAATTAAGGTCCTTGTCAAATACAATGTGTCCTCTTCTGTGACTCCAACATCCTACGTTTACGGCCACACCGATTGCAGATGGATGACGTGCTGTATTTTCGATGTTAACACCCATTACTGAGTATTTTCCGCCCATTCCCTGTGGTCCAAGGCCGATTGCGTTGATTCCGTCTTCCAGAAGGTTTTCCATCTTTGCAGCTCTTTCGTTATCATTGTGAGAGCCGATCGGACGCATCAGAGCTTTCTTGGAAAGCAGAGCTGCTGTTTCTACAGAAGTTGCTACACCTACACCTACAAGAAGCGGAGGACATGCATTCAGTCCGTAGCTTGTCATAACATCGAGAACGAATTTTGTTACACCTTCGTATCCTTCACCTGGCATCAGAACCATAGCTTTTCCCGGAAGTGTACATCCGCCACCTGCCATGTATGTGTAGATTTCACATTTGTCAGAGTTTGGAACGATATCCCAGAATACGGTCGGTGTTCCTTTTCCTACGTTCTTTCCTGTGTTATATTCATCGAATGTCTCAACGCTGTTGTGACGAAGCGGTGCTTCGAATGTAGCCTTTACTACTGCTTCTTTCAGTAATGCTTCCAGATCATCGATCAGTGGGAATTTTGTTCCACATTTTACCCAGAACTGAAGGACACCTGTATCCTGGCAGCTTGGTCTGTTAAGAGCTACTGCGAGTTCCTGGTTACGGAACATGGTATCGTAGATTACCTTAGACAGCGGGCTGTCCTCTTTCTCTCTGAGTTCCTGAAGTTTTGCGATGACATCATCTGGAAGTTTTTTGGCAACGTGTGCAATGAACTTTGCCATGTAATCTGTAAGCTGTGTTACCTGTTCTTCTCTAGACATTTTAAAATCCTCCTCTTTTTATATTGCATTTAATTTAATTACTTTGTTATCCCTTCTTACGGGAAGAATGGATAGAATATCGGAAGTAAGATCATACTTACTACGGTGGATACCAGAATCAGCGGCACACCTGCTTTTGCATAATCTTTAAATGTATATCCTCCGGCTGTGACAACCATTGTGTTTGCCGGCATTCCGATCGGTGTTGCGTATGCGCATGATCCTCCGATGACACATGCCATAAGTACTGCGCTTGGGTCTGCTCCCATTCCCTGTGCGATTGACACAGCGATTGGTGCCATAAGTGCTGTTGTTGCTGTATTCGACATAAAGTTGGTAAGTACACAGCACAGCATGAAAATTACAAATGTAAGTACATAAGGTGACGGGTTCTTTCCAAGAAGTCCGATTACTTTGTCAGCAATCAACTCTCCTGCCCCTGTCTGATCAAGCGCTGCTGCAAGGGAAAGTGTTCCACCGAACAGGAAGATCGTCTTCAGATCGATGGAAAGAAGTGCATCTTTCTCACTGATAACTCCTGTAAGGATCAGGGCAATTGCTCCGACGCAACCCGTTACACAAAGCTTGATTCCGATCTGTTCTTCAAAGATCATTCCGAGAAGTGTAAGAATCAGAATAACCAGGGAAAGTGTCTGTTTCCACTTTGGTACATTGCTGAAATCCTGTACCTCATCATAAATGCTGTCTCCAGATGCATCTGTCTTGTTCGGAAGAAATTTGTATCCGATCAGTGCGAAATAAATGATTCCGACGATCAGGATCGGTACACCTACTTTTGCATAATCGAAGAATCCAAATTTCAGTCCGATGCTTTCCATCTGTGACTGTGCGATCATGTTACCCGGAGCTCCGATCAGAGAAAGGTTACCTCCCATCGCTGCTGCGAATACAAGCGGCATCAGAAGTCTTGATCTTGAATATCCCGACTTTGCTGCGATACCGATGACTACCGGGATCAGAATTGCGGCTGTTCCTGTGTTGGAAAGGAAACCGCTCATCACGCCTACGATGACCATAATCGCAACGATCAGCTGCTTCTCTGTCTTGGCGAAATGTGTTACAACTCCCCCTATTTTGTTTGCCATTCCTGTTTCAAAAAGTGCGCCACCTACAATGAACATCGCAACAAACAGGATGACGTTGCTGTCAATGAATCCTGAAAATGCTGTCTTCCAGTCCAGAACTCCCGTGACTACCAGTCCCACACAGACAATCATGGATGTCAGTCCTAACGGAATTTTTTCCCACATGAACATCACGATCGCAAACAGCAGGAACAATAATGTGATAGTTACCTGACTCATTTTGCTACCTCCTCATTTCTCTTTTTAGTTTCTTTTCTTGATGTCTTTTACTTGATGTCTGATTTTTGATATCTGATTTTGTATCCAAATCTTGATTTTAATATAATTCATCGACACCAAAATGTCAATTACTTTTTATCATTTTGGCGGATAGCATAATTCTGCATATTCTATTTTGTATATTCTGACTAAGATTCTTCTGTCATATTGCACGAAATGAAATTTTTTGCAAATAAAAAAGACTTCAAGAAGTATCTATACTCTCAAAATCTTTTTATGTTCTGTGTATATCTTTTATTTTCTTACACTTATCTACTTGTAATACGTCAGCATATCATCGCGGCTTCGCATGATATGCGCATACATCTCTTTTTCTGCCGCTTCGACATTATGCTCCTGGAGTGCTTTCAGAATCCTTCCATGCTCTTTGATCGATACCTTCGCATAATCACCTTCTGAAACCATACTTCCCATAGAAAGTCCGTTCCAAAGTTCGGAGATCATTTTTTTCATCTTTCCATTACCTGCCGCACTCCAGATTTCATTGTGAAATGCACGGTTGAGATCCGTGTATTTCTGGGATTCCCCGTTTTCCAGTGCCTCACAAGATTCCTGATAGACATCTTCTATTTCCGCAATATCTGTTCCCGGTTCTGCTGCAAGCTTTGCTGCCGCACTCTCAAGGATCGCGCGGAGCTGATAATGTTCCCGGATATAGGTTTCCGTGATTCCAAGGACGACTGCCCCTTTATTCTTCCGAAGCTGGATCAGCCCGTCCCTTGCCAGAATCTGAAATGCTTCTCTTACCGGCATTGCCGACACATTTAGCTGAGATGCCACACTGTCGAGTGAAAGGATCTCTCCTTCTTTCATTTGCCTTGATAAAATTGCTTTTCTAAGCTCCGCAGCAACTTTTTCCTTCGCTGACGGCATCTTGATCGGTTTTAAACCATTCATCTATTCTTCCTTCTTTCTTCCTTCACCTGCTCTGCCAGAAGCAATACCCATCTGTCAATCTCACTATTGACCGCTTTTGCAAATGTTTTTGTATATTTTTCCGCACCATTTAATGCACCTGCTATCTTTTCGCAGATTGCCTTTTCTGTCTCTTTTTTTCCATCCGTCTCTTTACATTTTGTGGCAAACCGGATATAACACTCCGAAGCATTTTTCAGCAGATTCGTCAGATATCCATTCTCCATCTGTGCAAGAAGCAACTGGTCCGGTCTTGTTCCCGTCGAAAATACTTCCTTTTCCTCTGTTTGACTTTTCGTATTCAGGACATGCTGAACCGCTTTTTTGAGGATTTCCCCGATCATCTCAAAAATCAGTTCTATCTGCTCTTCATCCAGCTCAACCGTATAAATTCTTTTTGTTGCCAGCCTCACGATCAGCCCCTGACTCTCCAGAACCTGAAATGCTTCACGGATCGGGATTCTGGATGCTCCAAATACCTCAGCAAGCTCTTCCTGCTTTAACTGGCTTCCTCCTTCTATCCTGCCCGCCAGAATTTCATCCGCAATCTGTTCTGCCATATAATCGCTCAACCGCTTTTCTGATAATCCTTTCATCTTCCCCTCCACCATACCGCAGTTAATTAGTAGGATATACTAATAATGTATCCAAAATCAGTCTAAATGTAAAGAATTATTTTTCTTATTCCACGAATATTCTCAGTAAATGATTTTAGAAATATGTTTTCAGAATTTCCTGTTAAATAAAACAAAAAAGGAAACCGCAAAAATGATTCCTCATCTTGCGGTTTCCTCGTTTTACCTCTTCTTATACCATACACTCGTGGATTTCTTCTTCTTCAAGACCGATTCCCTGCATGACATTTTTCAGTTCTTCCCTGCATTCCAGTGGTGCGCACCAGGAAAGCCCGCATCCTGCTGAAATACTTCTCGGCACCGGAATCATACGTCCCTGTGCACCAACTTTTTTACATTCTTTTTCCATCGCCATCGCATCCGCTGTTGTATGGAATGTGATAACCAGCTTTAACTCTTTTTTTCTCATTATTCAATCACAATTTCAAATTCAGAGCCCTTCTCGGTAGAAGTTGCCTTCTTTCCTTTGTCCTTCGCAAACTTCTCGATATTAGTCTTCTGGTGAGGTTCGCTCACAAGAACCTTGATCGGTCCGTTTGCATTCTTCAGTGCCTCTGCAGTAAGCATCAGCGGTTCCGGACACGAAAGTCCTCTTGCATCTACTTCTTTCATATTTTTTACCTGCCTTCCTAGCATATCATATTTCTTATGGATTATCCATCTATATCTTGCAGTTTCTGACTATTTTGCCTGCTCTCTTTTGTTTGTAAATGCAATGATAAAGCATGCGATAATACAGATAATACAAGCAACTTTTCCATTCGGCGTTACGGCTCCTGCAACGAGTTCGCCTGTCTCTGCATTCATAGCTGTTCCGCTTGATGCAAGTCCGAAGTTATGGCAAAGTGCTGCTGCAAAGAACATGCCAAGTACAGTAACTGCTGAATCAGAAGAACCCTGTCCTGCAAGGATCAGCTGGCGAAGCGGGCATCCGCCGGCAAGAACTGCCGCGAATCCTACTGCATACATGCCAAGGATATTCCACAGATGGTTGGAATGTGCAATGATTCCAGGAGTGTTAAATCCAAGTACAAATCTTCCTGTTGCCAGATTGAAGATCAGCATTACTACAAAAAGACCTGCAATAATTGTAAGAAGATCAAAGTTCTTCATTAAGATCGCATCACGGATTCCGCCAGCGAAGCACATTCTTGATTTCTGAGCAAGTGCTCCGAAAATAAGTCCGCCGATCAGCGACATGATAATTGGTGCATGAAAGCTTCCAGGACCTGCTTCACTTGCTTTGAGAAGTGTTGAGCAGGTTGCAAGGATCAGAATACCAAGCATCAGTACCGGAAGCACTGCTCCACTTTCTTTGTTTGTCTCATGCGCACGTCCAAGGCTGAAACCATTTTTGAGTGCAAATGCTCCGGTTCCAACTCCAAGTACAAAACCGATCAGTGCTACCCATGCATTCAGGTCACCTGCTGACATACGGAGCACCATACGGAGCGGGCAGCCAAGGAAAATCAGGGAACCGATCATAATTACCATACCAAGGATAAAACGGATCATCGGTGAAGATCCTGCTGTTGAACGGTATTCTTTTGTTGCCACTGAAATAATAAATGCTCCGATCACAAGACCGATGATCTCCGGTCTTGCATACTGCACAACTTCGGCCTGGTGAAATCCCAGAGCTCCTGCCGTATCACGGATAAAGCAGGCAATACAGAATGCCATGTTTGCCGGATTACCAAAGTAAGCCAGACATGCAGCTACAAGCCCACACAGAACCCCCGCAAGTGCAAGCTTCTTCTTTGAATCTGATAAATTCATTTTTCTTCCTCCTTCGTCTTTCTCTCATTCGTCATTTTGACTATTAAAGACTTTTTTTGTTACCCTATAATTATATCTTTTGCACAACTTCTTGTCCAATTCATAATTAAAATAGACCGATATATATATTGATACTATCAATATTATATCGGTCTTCTATCAATCTCTGATCTTATAAAATTTTACTCTTCTTCTGCAAGCTCGCAGATTGCCCGGATTGCCGTATCCACTTCTTCCTCTGTGTTATAGTGGGAAAAACTGAATCTGACAGCCCCCTGCTCTACGGTTCCAAGTGCCTCATGCATCAGTGGTGCACAGTGTCCTCCTGAACGAGTAGAAATCCCATAATCTGTCAGAAGTGCATCGCTGACTTCTCCCGAGTCATAATCTCTGATATTCAGGCTCACTACCGCACAGCGGTCCATGCTGCTGAAATCCCCATAGATTTTGACTCCCGGGATTTCTTTTATCCCTTCATAAAACCGCTTCATCAATGCCTGTTCCTTTGCGCGGATCGTATCAATTCCTGTTTCTTCCAGATATCCGATCGCAGCATCCAGTCCGGCAATTCCGTGTCCGTTAAGTGTTCCTGCTTCCAGTGCTGTCGGCATCTCTTCCGGCTGTGTTTTACTATAGGTCTGCACACCGGTACCGCCTGAAAGAAGTGGCCGGACATGAACGCCTTTTCTCACATACATTCCACCAGTCCCCTGCGGTCCTAAAAGTCCCTTATGTCCGGTAAAACACAGAATATCAATATGCATCTTCTGCACATCGATCGGAAATACACCGGCAGTCTGTGATGCATCTACCACAAACAACAGATCGTGTTTTTTTGCAATTTCCCCGATCCGCTCCACATCCACTTTGTTTCCCGTCAGATTGGATCCATGGGTACAGACAATTGCTTTTGTATTCTCTTTGATTGCTTTATCAAAATCTGCGTAATCCAGAGTTCCTTTTTCATCACATCCAAGGAATGTCACTTCAACTCCCTTTTTCTCCATCTCATAAAGTGGTCGGAGAACAGAGTTATGTTCCAAAACCGTAGAGATCACATGGTCTCCCGGATTTAAAATTCCCTTGATCGCAATATTCAGGCTCTCCGTTGAGTTCATGGTAAATACGATCTGTCTTGCATCTTCCGCCCCGAAAAAACCTGCAAGCTTCTCTCTTGTGTCATATACGGTTCTTGCTGCTCCGAGAGATGCCTCATTGACGCCTCTTCCTGCATTCCCCATTGAGCACATTACTGCGGTGATCGCATCAATTACTTCTTGTGGTTTGCGCATTGTGGTTGCTGCATTATCTAAATATATCATATTGATCCTCTTTTCATTTCCCCATATGTGCATCTGGATAGAAATCCTTTACAATCCGGATCAGATGCTCTGCTGCTGCAGGCAGCTGATAGTTTTTATTGTATACAAGGTTCAGATAACGACTGCTTTCATCCTTCTGTAACGGGAATTCCAGAACCTGTCCGGTCCGGATCTCCTCTTCTGCTGCAAGTCTTGATATGATCGTGATTCCAAGCCCACTCTTTACTGACCTTTTTATCGCTTCCGGATTCTCAATGCATGCTACTATATTGAGGGTATCAGGCATAATTCCTGCTTTTCTCAATATTTTTTCTGTTTCCTTGCGGGTTCCCGATCCTTCTTCCCGCATAATGACCGGTTCATTCTTTATCCATGTTGCTGTCTTATAGCGCTTCTGTATTTCCTGATAAAACTCGGTATTCGGCATGATAACAACCAGTTCATCCTGATAAAAAGGCATATATCTGCAATGCTTTTTTTCAAGTACCGTACCTGTGAATCCAATATCTACCATATGCCCTGCTACCTGTTCAACAACACCGCAGCTGTCATTTTCTGAAATCCGGAACTGCTCATCCGGATAAGTCTCTCTGAATTTCGCCAGAATCGCCGGAAGAACATACTGTGCCGGAATCGTAGAGGTCGCAATTGTAATACATTTTTCCTCACGATGCGCATCCTTGGAAAATACCTGCTCGATTTCTTTTTCGAGTTCCACCATCTGGCGCGCATACTGGTATAATTGCTTTCCTTCTTCCGACAATTTTACTTCCTTTGTATTTCTGACAAAAAGCCGTGAGTCCAGTTCTTTCTCCAGAGAAGAGATATGTGCACTGACCGTTGGCTGCGTCAGGAACAAAAGCTTTGCCGCTTTTGAAAAACTTCCCGACTCAGTTACCTTAACAAATGCCTCCAGCTGCTTTAAATTCATAAGTATGCCACCCTCTCACTTTCTCCGCCTGTCTTCTTTGTCACCTTAATGCTGTCCATATATTCTAAAATCGGTTTCGCACTCTTTCTGCTTGTTGAGAACATATCTCTCACTTGTGCGATCGTGATCAGATTTTCTTCCTTCAGATGATTCTGAATTTTTTCCTTCGCTTCATCCATCAGGTGTTTCATCGTAAACATCTCTTCATTGATACGGAGTACTTTTCCTTCGTCAATCATCATGAGAACCACATCTTCCGCTGTCTGGCGCGGAATTTTTCCAAAATCAATCTCTGAAAATCTCACAAAATCATATCCTGCTTTTTCAAATGTATCTTCGATCAGCTTCTCTGTCTGAAGATACATCGCGTCCTTCGGAACTTCATATCCCGGAAGCGAAAGATATTCTTCCCTTCTTCCATAGACGTTTTCTCCCGTCATTCTTTCGATATACGCATCAAATATGTTTGGTTTGATCTTTTTCAGGAATGTGTTGTGAATTTCGGCTTTCTTCATTCCATATCGGTATGGATGCTCACTGTGATATTTCTGCAATGTCTCCGCTATCTTCTGACGTACTGCAAATTCGCTGTCTCTGTGCCACAAATATGTGTCCTTCTTCATTGGGAATACAAAGATTGTGCCCGATTCTTCCAGTTCTTCAAGATACTCCTTCAGTTCATCTACGGAATGTGCCATCACCTTTGCAAGCTCAGCAAGTGTGATCATCGTGTCGCCGTGTTCTTTGATCTGAAGCTCCATAACATCGCCAAGTGAACCGGATTCTTTTTTCTTCAGTTCTTCGATTGCCTGCGCATCAAAACGTTTCTTACGCACCGGATTCGGTTCCAGAACGATCCCGCCTCCGATAGTCTCCATCGGAGAATAGAAACGTACTACAAAACGGTCGCCTCGTTTGACCGCAATCTCTTCTTCCAGTCTGAGCTGTACCAGCCCCTCTTCTCCCGGTCCGATCTGCTCCTTATCCAGCAGAACAGCACGGCAGAGGATCTCACTCGTACCCGTGTATAAATGCAATCTCTCATGATTTGTAAGGATACGCATGGAGTCTTCCAGAACTTTCAGCTTCACATCCAGAAGATCTGTATTTTTCATACTGTTCTTCGGCGCAAGCACACACCCTCTGCGAATCTCCTTTTTCTTCACATTTGACAGATTGATCGCCACTCTCTGTCCGGCATAGCATTTGTCCTGATTCTGCCCATGTACCTGAATATTACGGATCTTGCACTCTTTTCCGATCGGATACATTTCCAGAACGTCTTCCCTGGTGATCGTACCGGATATAAGTGTCCCTGTGATAATTGTCCCAAAGCCTGACAGGGTAAATGCCCGGTCAATCGGAAGTCTTGGAATAGTCTGTGTATCCTTTGCAACCACCTCATCCGACATCAGTTGCTGAATCGTATCCGTCAGTTCATCAAGCCCCTGCCCGGTTGCAGCCGATACTTTAACAACCGGTGCACCTTCCAAAAAAGTACCTTCCAGTTCTTCCTGGATTTCTTCCTCAACGAGTTCCAGCCATTCTTCATCGACCAGATCACACTTGTTGATCACCAGAATGCTCTTCTTGATCCCAAGGAGTCCCAGAATGTCCATGTGTTCTCTTGTCTGCGGCATGATACCTTCATCCGCTGCCACAACCAAAAGTACCAGATCCATTCCGACAACTCCCGCAACCATGTTGTTGATAAATTTTTCATGTCCCGGAACATCAATGATCCCTACACGGTCTCCATTTTTCAAATCAAAATAAGTAAACCCGAGGTCAATGGTGATCCCTCTTCTCTGTTCTTCTTCCCACCGGTCCGTGTTACGTCCGGTAAGTGCTTTTATCAGTGTCGTTTTCCCATGGTCAATGTGACCTGCGGTTCCTACGATAATGTTTTTCATAATAATTCTCCCAGCATCTCTGCTATCTTCTTAAAGTAGCAGGATTCAATTGTCCGCACATCCAGATAAATCGTGTCGTTGGCTGTACGCGGAATGATTGGCATAGAAAGATGCCGCATCTCTTCTTCCAGCTTCGGTACACTGATATTCTCCGGCTTAATCGTAACTGCCATACTCGGAATGCGTTCAAGTGGAAGAGAGCCTCCACCGATCTGTGATTCACACGGTTCCATCCCGATCGTTGCAGCAAGCTGTGCATTCTGCAGAATCCGCTTCAGAGATCTTGCACGCTTTTCCACATCCGCTTTGGACTCTGTGATCATACGCAGTACCGGAAGATTCTGGATTGCCTTTTCTTCTGATAAATATTCCTGTAATACCAGTTCCAGTGCTGCTGCTGTAAATTTATCAATTCGCAGTGCACGTGTCAGCTGATTCTTCTTCATCTGGTCAATATATTTCTTCTTACCGATGATGATTCCAGCCTGCGGACCACCGAGCAGCTTGTCTCCGCTGAAGCATACAACGTCCGCTCCCTTGCGGATGGAATCCTGAACCGTCGGTTCATAGGTCAGTCCGTATTTACTCAGGTCGATCAGCACGCCACTTCCAAGATCTTCAATGATCGGGATATCGTGTTCCTGCGCAATCGGAATCAGTTCATCGATCGTAACCGTCTCTGTAAATCCAACAATACGGTAATTGCTTGTATGAACTTTAAGGAGTGCTTTTGTCTCCTCTGTGATCGCTTCTTCATAATCAGAATAATGTGTCTTATTCGTCGTTCCGACTTCCACAAGTGAAGCTCCGCTCTGCTCCATTACATCCGGAATCCGGAATTTGCCACCGATCTCAACCAGCTCTCCGCGGGATACTACAACTTCCCCGCCTTTTGCCATTGAACTTAAAATCAGCATAACAGCCGCAGCATTGTTGTTAACCGCCATCGCAGCCTCTGCCCCGGTCAGTTTGCAAAGCAGTTTTTCAAAATGAGAGTATCTCTCTCCACGTGCTCCTGCTTCCAGATTGTATTCCAGATTGGAGTAACCACTCACAATTCCTGCCAGTCTCTCAACATGCTCCTTACTGATCGGTGCACGGCCGAGATTGGTGT
Organism: Coprococcus sp. AF51-11b1; assembly: GCF_027682785.1. Lineage (NCBI taxonomy): Bacteria > Bacillati > Bacillota > Clostridia > Lachnospirales > Lachnospiraceae > Coprococcus > Coprococcus sp. AF51-11b1. The sequence continues at coordinate 101,158 of NZ_JAQCZB010000011.1, forward strand.
GGAGAACTGTTCCTGTTCCGTTGATCACCATTTTCATATTCGGCTCATGCAGCTTTCCGGCATGCCGTTTTATATTCTGCGTAAGCATCCCGATCTGCGCTTTCGCTTTCTCTTCTTCCGCGCACTTTCCGATAAATGTTCTGAGCGCATCCATCTCTTCACGGATCACATCCATCACAAATTCACGTCCATATACATCAATCAAATCCTGTATCTCCTGTTCTTCAAGCAGAATATCTACTTTCGGAATACTGCGAAATAATAAATTTTTATTCATTTTCTCCTCTACCTCTTTGAATTCCTAGTGCAGACGAATCAGTTTATCGCTCTTTTCTGTTACGGTTCCGATCAGGGATACCTTGGTATCCAGTCTCTTCTTCTCGAATGCTTCCATCACGGCTTCCGCATACTGCGCTTCCACGCTGATGAGCAGTCCACCTGATGTCTGCGGATCATATAACAGATCGATAAAATGATCTTCTACATTTCTGAAATCTACTTTCTGATAAGAATATCCCTTGTTCTTGTAAGCCCCCGCCGGAACAAGGCCCATTTTTGCATAGCTGATTGCTTCATCAAGATATGCAATATCGTGAACATTCAGTTCAAATGTCACATTACTTGCCTCTGCCATTTCAACGCAGTGACCTAAAAGACCAAATCCTGTAATATCTGTACATGCATTTACAGGGAAATGCTCCACAACTTCTTTTGCTTTTTTATTTAAAGAAGACATGACAATCTCAGCTTCCCTGATTGCGGCTGCAGATGCCATTTCTCCTTTGATTGCTGTATTAACAATTCCTGTTCCGACCTGTTTGGTAAGGATCAGCACATCCCCCGGTTTACATCCGTAATTCTTAAAAATCTTCTTTGGATGTACAAATCCGGACACACAAAGTCCGTACTTCGGCTCATCATCCTGTACTGTATGTCCACCAACCAGAACAGCTCCTGCCTCTTTTACCTTATCGGCTCCACCGGCAAGAATATCTCCTAAGATCTGTGGATCAAGACAATTCGGAAATCCTACGATATTAAGTGCTACCTTCGGCTCTCCTCCCATTGCGTAAACATCACTGAGCGAGTTTGCTGCTGCAATCTGGCCAAACATATACGGATCATCCACGATCGGCGTAAAAAAATCCACGGTCTGGATCATCGCAATATCATCTGTAACCTTATAAATCGCAGCATCATCTGATGTCTCGATTCCGACGATCAAATTTTCATCTTCAAATTTCGGTAACTTACCCAGAACCTGGGCAAGGGTCTCCGGACCTACTTTAGCGGCTCACCCGGAAGTTTTTGCATACTGTGTCAGTCTTACTTTTTCTTTATTCATTGTTTATCCCCAACTTATACTTTGCATTTAACATGTTACCTGCCGCAAAAAATGCGCACATAGATGAATTCTATCATTCATACTTTCTATTGTAAAGACTGCTTTTGCAATTCATATTTTTCTATGATCAATTCTCTCACATGTTCAGCCGCTGCCGGAAGTTTGTAGTTCTTATTATATACAAGATTCAGGTTTCGACCGCTGCCATCCTGTGAAAACGGGAATTCCAAAACTTCTCCTGCCTGGATCTCATCTGCGGTCGCAAGTCTTGAAATAATTGTAATGCCAAGACCACTTTTGACAGATCTCTTGATCGCTTCCGGATTCTCAATTGTCGCAACAATATTCAGATCATCCAAAGAGATTCCCATCTTTTTTAATTGCTTCTCTGCTTCTTTTCTGGTACCGGATCCCTCCTCACGCATAATCAGAGGTTCTCCTTCCAGCCATTTTAAATCCTTCTGCTCTTTTATGATTTTCTGATATTCTTTCGTATTCGGCATAATAACAACCAGATCATCCTGGTAAAACGGTATGTATTTACAATTTGCTTTTTCGATTACTGTACCGGAAAATCCAATATCAACCAGATGCGATGCTACCTGTTCAATGACAGTACTGCTGTCACTTTCCACGATTCTGAACTGTTCTTTCGGAAATCTCTCTCGGAATTTCACCAGAATATCCGGCAGAATATACTGCGCCGGTATCGTAGAGGTTGCGATCGTAATACATCTTTCTTTCTGCTCTGCTGCTTTTGAAAACATTGACTGGATTTCCTGTTCCAGTTCGATCATCTGACGTGCATACTGATAAAGTGTCTTTCCGTCCTCAGATAATTTGACAGTCTTGGTATTACGCACAAACAATCTCACTTTCAGTTCTTTTTCAAGTGTCTGTATATGCGCACTTACTGTTGGCTGTGTCAGATACAGTTCCTGTGCTGCTTTTGAAAAGCTCTTTGAATCGGATACTTTAATAAATGCTTCCAGCTGCCTTAAATTCATAATTATTCCCTCTTTCTATTCGATCAAATTCGTATAAATACACCCTCACCGGATTCCGTTATTTCCTTTGATCAAATTGCGCAGCCACATCTATCTTCTACCATCCGATATCAAATACCAGAGAGCAAAGTGCATCTGCCCGAACAAACAAATTCTTTTTATCCAGGAGGTTACCATCTTCAGTTTTTAACAACTTGTCCAGAGCCTGAACAAGGGTCCTTCGACCTGCTTTGACGCCTCAACATGATGTCCTTATACACTGTGTCTCTCTGATATCTTTATTCATACTTAATTTCTCAACTTTTCTTAAATATTCTCTGTCCGTTATACGAACTTCTTTGTTATATAGTTCTCAAACTATGGTCTGATGATCTTTCCTGCTTCAGCCATAGATTCAACAATACTGTACATATTGGTTACACCACCAACAACAAGTTTGTCTTTTAAATGATAGTAGTCAAGACATGTACCACATGTAAGAATCTCTACTCCCTGTGCCTCCAGAGACTTCAGATCTTCAATGGAATCTGATCCTTCTGTTGTAAGAGTAGCTCCTCCATTGTAGAAAAGCATCTTCTTCGGAAGTGTATCAAGCTGTGTAACTGCATAAATAAATCCCTTAATCAGGACTTTACCAAGTTCATCATTACCTGTTCCCATGCGGTCAGAAGATACCACTACGATAAGGTCTCCCTTCTGATCCGGTGTACATACAACTTCTGCATCTACTGCCGGTACTCCCTGCATCTTGATCGTTACTTTGTATTCTTTTTCTCCAAGCTTTTCAGAGCTTACTTCTCCGCCCTGTTCTTTTGCCAGCTTTGTAACATTCTGTACAGCAATCTCATTATCTACTAATACTTCAATTGTCTCCGGTCCTGTAAGAGCCTGCATTGCTTTTTTTGTTTTGATTACCGGAATCGGGCAGTTGTCTCCCATTGCATTAACTGTTACCATAATATTCATTTCCACCTTTCTTTTACGTGAATCATTTCACTTATAGATACATTCTATCACCCTTCGTCCCTTATGTAAACAGATAGTCCCGTTATTTTTACCAAAAACCATTTGTTATCGCGATAGCTTTTTGTATATTATTGCGATATTTTACATTCGCTTCTTGCAGTATCCTTTCTTCTATAATAAAATAGAAAAGTAAAACAGTATGTCTATAAATATGCATTGAACAAGACTATAGAAAACTGGAAATTTATCAAAAAGCACTTCAGAAAGGATTTAATAATATATGTGGTTAGCAGATGGTTGGAAAGATTATGAAGTAATTGACTCCTCAGACGGAGAAAAGCTGGAACGCTGGGGGCAGTACATCCTGGTTCGTCCGGATCCGCAGGTGATCTGGGATACACCTCGCACAGACAAACGCTGGAAACATCCGAACGCACACTATCACCGCAGTAAAAAAGGCGGCGGTGAATGGGAATTCTTCGATCTCCCGGAACAGTGGCAAATCAGTTATAAGAATCTTACCTTTAACTTAAAACCGTTTAATTTTAAACATACCGGACTTTTCCCGGAACAGGCAACCAACTGGGACTGGTTCTCTGAAAAGATTCGCAATGCCGGGCGCCCGGTAAAAGTACTGAACTTATTCGCCTATACCGGTGGTGCATCACTTGCAGCAGCTGCTGCCGGCGCACACGTAACTCATGTAGACGCTTCCAAGGGAATGGTTACATGGGCAAAAGAAAATGCTGTTTCTTCCGGACTCGGCGATGCACCGATCCGCTGGCTGGTTGATGACTGTGTCAAATTCGTAGAGCGCGAAATCCGCCGCGGTAATCATTACGATGCAATCATCATGGATCCACCTTCCTACGGTCGTGGACCAAAGGGCGAGATCTGGAAAATTGAAGACGCAATTCATCCACTGGTAAAACTCTGTACGAAGATTTTATCCGATGATCCACTGTTCTTCCTGATCAATTCTTATACGACAGGACTTGCCCCAGCAGTACTGACTTATATGATCGCGACTGAGCTTAAGAAATACGGTGGACATGTGGATTCACAAGAGATTGGACTTCCAGTATCTTCAAATGGACTGGTACTTCCTTGTGGGGCCAGTGGACGATGGGAGAGATAAGATTGCGGATTTGTGATTGATACGTTTGTGGCTTCTCAATAATACAACGTTTTTCCGAATAGCAGAATCTCAATTTGTGCAATCATAAAAGATCTAAAATAAAAGAGAAGTGATCCGGTATGAAATGGATTTCTCCTACTATAAAGCTTGTGCTTTAACGAAAATCCTTTTCTAAACTCAGATTACTTCTCTTCTTTATTTTCCATTCTCCTTTGGGTTCCCCATCTGAAAATTTATTGCAGATGCTCCATCAGATAGCTAAGAAACGCCTGGCAACCTTCCATCACATCATCAAATGTCTCATCAAAATTTCCTGTATACCATGGATCTGCAATGTCTCTCGGACGATTTGTGTAATCCAGAAGTCTCTGTACCTTGTGCTCCGGGTCATTTCCGATGATTCTCATAATGTTCTGTATATTGTATCGCTCCATGCAGATGATGTAGTCGAATGCGGCATATTCTTCTCTACACATCTTGCGTGCACGGTGATTGCCACACGGGATTCCTTCCTTGCGGAGCTTCTTTTGTGTGCCGCGGTGAACTGGGTTCCCATGTTCTTCATTGCTTGTACCGGCGGAATCGATGAAGAAATCGGACTCTATGCCGGATTGTTTAACTAAATGTTTCATAACGTATTCTGCCATGGTGGAGCGGCAGATATTGCCGTGGCAGATAAAAAGTACTTTTATCATATGATTTTCTCCTTGTGTTATTGAAAGATTGTGTAATTTGAACCCTCTATGTTCTCAATCACTTAATGATATATTTTGTTCCTCTGCCTTTTCCTTCAACTGCAATCACACCCTTTTTCTCCATAGCTTTCAGTAATTGTGTTGTTTTTGATTTGCCAAATGGGACATATGGTGCAATTTCACTTATTGGTTTCAGCATTGTCTTACTTAAAAATTTGTAAATCACTTTTTCGTCTTCGGTTAAATTGACATTCGTTTCAAATATCGGTAATACAATTTTTATAGCATTTTCTGACACTTCAAATTCTGGTTTTATCAAACTCTCTGCATACAGTTGTTTGATTCGTGTAATTCCTGTTCCAAATATCTCTACCAATCCCAGTCTGTAAAATACATTTGCAAGATTTCTATTTCTTAAAATAGATAGTTTACCTGATAAATATTCTTCTGCCGTTATTCCAGCCGGCAATCCACCAGGAGACACTACTTCTATTCTATCATCAAACATAGAAACTCTGATGTGTGAATTAATATCCCATACCCTATGAATCAAAGCATTTGCAATTGCTTCTCTGAAAGCTGCTTCCGGTATTTTCTCTACCATCTTTCTGTCAGCTCCCTGTATTACTTCATATTGGTAATAATCTCTAAATACAGCAAGTGCTTTTTCATATATTTCTAAAACCGATATATGTTCAAACGTTACTCTTTTTTGAATAATACTGATATTCTCACCGAACTTAACAATATCAATTCCTGAAAAATGATTTTTATCTGCCAAAAGTCCCGCTGCATTATTATAACCATTTATATTGTCATACAGGTTCAATGTCTTTAAAGTATCTTGATTGAAAGTTTCAATGTAAATATTTTCTTTCAGTTTACACTGTAAAATTTCAAAAGATAGCTCCTGATCTTTACAAGGTAATTCTTCGAAGCTAATATTTTTTCCATCTAATACAAGCCTTGAAAATTCCAATGTATCTACCTCTATCGTTGCTGTATCATTTCGTTTGTATGCTTTTGATTTATATAAATACGGTTTTTGAAGACCACTTTTTACAGTAAGTTTTATCGTCTGGTCATTGTTCTGTATTTCAAGTGTATAGTTTGGTTGAGGTAATATACTGTCATTGATTTTATTTTCGATATCCAGACAGGCCTGTTTTACATCTGGCAATCCTTTCACATTTCCATTATCCTCAACCCCAAAAAGAATTGTTCCACCATTGTAATTCGAAAAGGCACTAACTGTTTTCAAAAAAGTATTCGTAATCGTTTCCTTGAATTCTAATATTCTTGTTTCACGCATAGTAATCGTTCCCTTTCCAACCATAATGATTATATTATATGCAAAAATGCGCAAAAAATCAATCGTATTTTTTTACGATTGATTTTTTAATTGATTTTGAGTGTAATATTATTTTTTGACCAACTGAATTATGACAACTTTTTTAATTATTCCGATTCGGTCTTCCAAAGGTATAAATAAGGTGTAAATTATTTGTTTCTATCTAGAAAATCCTACAAAATCTAGTTTTTCTCGCCATACTTTAAATGTTGCCGTGGCATATAAATAATATTTTGACCATTTTTTTATCTCCTTTCGTGCCAACGGATTTGAGGCGATAAGCCTTTATTTTTCAACATTTTTGCACATTTTTATATTTAATTGTTTTTCATTTCTCCTCATTTATGATGGTATTTTCTCTATAACTTTATGCGTTAGAAAGGGGCTGTGAAATAAGTCCCTAAAAGAAATAGGACCATTCGTTCATGCGAAAGGTCCTATTTTTGTGGTAAAATTAACTTGCGATGAAAACTTTACACAATAATTATTGTAATTCAAAACAAGGATATTTACCACTGTTTCTTTCAGATTGTTTGGATCTGCTGGATCCTGTTTTAACATTTGACAGATTGATGGGAGGAATCGATTTAAACAAGTATCTGACGGATATTCCGGAGTACACAACCGGACGACTCAGATATAATCCAGTCAACATGTTAAAAAAGTACTTTTCGGATTTATGACTAGCGGCTACTGCTCTCTGAGAGAACTGGAAGACAACTGCAAAGTTAATATCAGGTTCATGTATCTCATGGATCATCAGACTCCGTCATACAGAACCTTTGGATATTTCATCAATGAAATACTTCAAGATAAGATTGAAAACATTTTTAACGACATCAATCATGCTATCTTTAACGATGAGCATGTAGATCTGCAACATCTCTACATCGACGGCTCCAAGTTTGAAGCAAACGCAAACAAGTATACCTGGGTATGGAAGAAGGCTACCGAAAAGTTCCGTTACAAGCTTTACGAAAAAATCACTGCGGAGATTGAGGAAATTAATGCAGAAATCGCATGGAGCGGGGTGCAGATCACAACAAATCCGGAGTATGTACCGGATTATCTGAATGAAATCGTTGAGCAGCTAGTACTTTTATGGGAACTGGATAAAAGTACATTTGTTTACGGAAGTGGAAAGCGAAAATCCAAAGAACAGCGACATTATGAACACTTGACTACTTTCTGTCAGAAACTTCAAGAATACATGCAAAAAATTGAAATCTGTGGTCCCAATCGAAACAGTTACTCTAAAACAGATAACTCAGCTACCTTTATGCGTATCAAAACGGATTACATGGGCAATGATCAGCTTCTGCCAGCATATAATGTACAGATTGGTGTAGCAGATGAATATATTGCAGTTGTTGACGTGAACCATTATCGTTCGGATATGGATTGTTTCGTTCCTTTGATGGAGCACTTCAAACAAACTTATGGATTCTATCCCAAATATCCTGTGGCAGATGCCGGATATGGCTCATACAACAATTATATTTTCTGTGAACAGAACGGAATTGAAAAGTATATGAAATTTCCAATGTTTAAAAAGGAAACTAAGGATCGGAAATATCATGAAGATCCATTTCGTGCAGTTAACTTCAGAATTGATGAGCAAGGTGTCATGAGATGTCCTAACGATAAAGCATTCCATTTTTTATACAGAAAAAATGTGAGGGGAAATCAATACGGACGTAAGGAAGAACTGTATGAATGCGAAGACTGTAGTGGATGTCCATATGCAGAGAAATGTAAGAAAACAGATAAGAATCGAACCGTTCGGATCAATCAGGAATTAACTTCCATGCATCAGGAGGTAATCGAAAACCTAGAAAGTATCCACGGTGCGTTATTACGAATGAACCGTTCGATACAAGCAGAAGGCACTTTCGGAATAATGAAAAACGACCGTTGGTACAAGAGAATTGTCCGAAGAGGCATTCATTCAGTCAGTCGAGTAGACTAAGACCTCTCAATCTTAGCCCCTCACAGATCCGTACGTGCGGCTTTCCCGCATACGGCTCCTCATAGTAACATTCGCTTCAATATAAACAATAGTACGTTTTAGGTTTTGCTAACGGGTAATACTTGAGCATTTCCACAAATCCATTCCATGTGTATGCCCGTCTACAACCTCTCCGATTCATGGCTTTGAATAGAAACTGCTGTACTCTATGCAGGAATGTTGTTATCTTCCGAAAATTCCATGTAACACCATAATACCGATAGTGTCCAATTAGTTTTACGTTCAACTCTTTAATTATTTCTCGCATTGGTCGATTTCGATTATCGTAAATCCAGTTCTTGTATGCTCTAACCTTTTGCTCAAACTTCTTCCTTGAAGTCTGTACCTTTGGCACGAAACCTCCCTTTCGGGTTTTGCTACAGTAGAAGGTAAATCCCAGAAAATCAAATGTTTCAGGCTTACATTCTCCTCTTGCTCTACGATTCTGCTCTGCAAATCTCCCAAATTCAATCAGTCTGCTTTTACTACTTTCCAGCTCCAGTCCAAACTTTTCCATTCGTTCCTTTAACTCTTTATAGTATCTTTCAGCTTCTGACTTATATTGAAATCCTGCAACAAAATCATCCGCAAAGTTGACGAGAAAACACTCTCCCTGCATTTCCCTTTGCACCACCAGCTTAAACCACAGCGTCAGCACATGATGCATGTATATATTTGCAAGCATCGGACTCATTACTGAGCCTTGTGCCGAACCTTCCTCTGTTGGCTCGAATTTTCCTTGCTCCATTATTCCTGCTTTAAGGTATTTACGTATTAGCCACAATAAGTTCTTATCCTGTATATTCCATTCAAGAAACTTCATCATCCAATCATGGTCGATATGGTCAAAGAAACCTTTGATATCGGCATCTACAATATAGCTGATTTTTCCATAGCTTATCCGTTGGTATACTTCTTTTATTGCTTCGTGACACCCCCTATTCGGTCTGAATCCATACATGCAGTTTAGGAATCTCGGTTCATAAATAGCTCCCAGTATTTTCTTCACTGCCATTTGTACAATCTTATCTTCATAGGAAGCAATCCCTAATGGTCGTTTCTTTCCATTTCCTTTAGGTATATATACCCTCAGTGACGGAAGTGGCTTAAAGGATTTGTTTTTCAACCTCTGTACCAGTTCCTTGATATTTCTATCAAGGTTCTTCCCATACTCATCCTTAGTTACCTTGTCAATTCCGACTGCTTTGTTCCCATCTAATTCCTTATGACATTGCTTTAGCATATCTTCATTTATCAAGTGGTACACTGATGTAAATATAGGATGTTTTGATGTTGCCGATATCTCAGCTATTCTTACTAATTTCGTTTCCATTATTTCCTCCGTCCCTGAGTACGGATAATGTGTCCTCAGTAAGACCTTTACTATGCAATCCCCTTCCCTCCATCGGCATTGCCCGATTTCTACAGTACTATGGGATTGTCCGACCACCTACCATTCATTTGAAATCCTCCGTTTTCAGTTGCAACTTCATACTCTTCTTCGAGAAATGGCAGGTTCTCCCCAGTTGATGTGTATTCATAATGTAAAACATGATTGGTTCTCTGACTCCGCAGTGCCACATAACACTCGCCATATCGCATTATATGATATTGTCTTCCGCACCAGTTAAGACGTCGACCGACTGAAGTTAACGTTTCGAAGCTCAATCACTATTCAACCCTGCCTTCTTGCTGTCTACGCTTGTCAGATGCCGTTACCGGCATCATCCTAAGACTCGCTATTATCTGGTTGGCTAAACCTTGGATAAACCGGAATCCCACCGGCTTGACTACACACCCTTAGCTGGGCGCACAACTGGAAGTTTTACTCGTGGCGATAGGCCATAATCTATATAAATATCAGAAAAAAAAGATGAGAAACAGAACTGCCGCATAGATTCAAAAAAAGAATTTCTATGGGGTAGGGGAAGTGCGCTTTCTTTGCGCATGATTTCAGTCATTTATACACAACAGGTACAAAAAGGGAGATGCGAAAAAACTCAATCGAGTTTTTTCACATCCCCGAAAAATTTATATTTTTTCAATTGTCTACTTGACGGGGAGCAGTTCATTTATCTACTGTAACAGCCTCGTTTAACATATCTTTATGATAGGCTTATTGTAATAATTCTTTGTTTTACTGTCAATACTTTTGATTCGCTTCACAGAATCTTCATTTTTAGCATATAGGACGGACGCATGCCTTAACCGCCAGCACATTTTTGTGGATCTGGCTCTGCCGCGCTGATTCCCTTTTCCTGATTCAGGCGAAGATCAAGCGGTCCGTCTGCACGGAAAGAAAAACCACGCTTCAGATTGTCGATCTGCATGAACGATCCCCCGAAATCTGCAAGAATAAAATCAAATCCACCGGCTTCTTTTGCAATCTCATCGATTGTACAGAAATTCTGAAGTTTGACCGTCAGAATGTCCTCTCCAAAGCTCTGCTCTGCCAGACGCTTACGAGGCTATGCAGATTCCTCCTGATCCACATCTGTTGCATACATATGACCTTCACCATGCAGGCATTCCAGCCGGAGTATTTCCCTTATATCGTGCTCTTCGTTTGTGTGGTGTCTGTGTTTCCTGTTCCATTTCGTTCTCCCTGCCTATTTTTTATAAAAATCATTAGAGTCATATTCGCATGTCAGCGTTTTAACAGGAATTTTTCTATTTTTATCTTCGATTTTTTCTACAATCATCTCTCCGGCAAGTTTTCCCATTTCTTTCATTGGCTCATATACCACTGGAATCCTGTGCATGAAGCGATTTGCAAAATCAGAATCCACAAAACCACCTACTGCAATTTCCTCGCCGAGTTTCAGATTTCTATCCTCCACATAGTTCAGTACACTGTGAGTCATTGCCGTATTTGTGGCTATAATTGCCGTACATCCGGCCTCTACCAATTCGCCAGCTACATCATAGGTGTCTTTTTTTCGGTCAATATATCGAACATACTGTTCTGTCTCCGGTATCTCATATTGTTTCAAAATCTGCTGGTATACTTTTACCCTTTCATAAGTCGGACTAATCTGTGGCAATCCAACCAGAAAACCAATCTTTCTGAAACCATTTTGGATCATTTCTTCCAGCATCTTTGCAGTTGCCTCCTGACAGTCAAGAATAACACTGTCATAATTTCTGTCCGGGAGCACCCGATCCATAAATATCATTGGGAATTTGTCCGGTATCTGCCTCTTTATTGTCTGAAAATCTTCTGATGTAGAAGCAATTACAATCCCATCTACGACCCCCGAAGCCAGATTTCTCAGTGCCTGTTTTTCCATCTTGAGGCAGTCCCTTGTATTGGAAATGACCAGATTGTATCCCTGCTTTGATATCACATCATCTACATCTTCAATAAGTGCAGCAAAAACAGAGTTTGTAATATCCGGTACAACAAGTCCTATCATCATTTTTTTTCCGGTACGAAAAGTCCTGCCAGACGCATCTGGCGAATACCCCAATTCTTCTACTGCATCCATGACTTTTTTTCTGGTCTCTTCGGATACAAAACGTGTATGATTCAACACGTGCGACACTGTAGATATGGAAACATTGGCTTTTTGAGCCACATCTGTAATCTTTGCTTTCATATACATTCACTCTCTGTTTCTGTTAATTTTATATGGACTATATGATTTCCTGTCAGACTATATGGTATAAAATCAACCTTTTCATCATCCAGTATAACACATTCGACAGTTCCAGTTCCACTTATTTTAACAGTTAATTTTGCCGATTGATAATTCAGATTCTGTATTTCAATCTCTTTAAATATTTCTGGAACACACGGATTAAATCTCATGCCCTGTTCATCATAACTAATTCCGAAAACACCATATAAAATCTGAGCTGCAAACCCGCAAGCATGCCAAAGTTGTCCGGGCCATCTCCAGGATTTTCCTGTATCCGCTTCAAGAACTTCATGGAAATTTTTATGCAAAACAGCTGTTCTCATCTGCTGTGCAATCATAGTCAGCAATAATTCTTTATTCTGCGATTCAGCCGCAGCAGAAGCAAATCCTGATTCCCACACCGGCCAGACTGGTCCTACAAAATGATTATGCTCTTTGCGATGAGGAAACAAACGTATTCCATATGGAGTCATTGCAGTATGTATTCCACTGTTCAGGATTTCTCTTTTCTGCTCCGGTGTTGCAATATGGAACTTATCCCACAGAGCGGCTTCCTCACCGGAAGTCTCCCATATCTGATTTTCATATGCTTCACTGCCTTTTGGACCACTTGTAAAGTATCCTGCCTCATCATTCCAGTATTCTTCACGGATTTTTTCACATAATTGTTCGGAAATCTTACTCCATTTTTTGGATTTTTCATTTTCTCCATGCAAAAGCTTTTCTATTTTGGCCATAGAATCATATGCTTTCATATAATAACATTCACTGCCAAGTGAATATCCTGCATTTTCCGGTTCAGGGAACGCATCATTAGAAGTAGACTGTTCTGCACGTACAAGACCTTTTTCCTCATTATATCTGTTTTCAATTTCTGTCATTGTTTCTAACAGTGTTTCATATCCCTCTTCAAGTGCACTTCTGTCACCTGTAGCCAGATAATAATCCCACAATCCAACAGCCCCCATTGCCGGTCCGTCACTTCCATTGTCAAATCCTTTTTTTACAGCATACAAGAGTGAGCGTCCTGCTGTTTCCGGATCGATCAGGTTTCCGCCACGCATTGCTATATGTACAGAGTCTCTGAGCCAGACTCCAAACCCTTCACCTTTGCACTGAAAGAGTCCTGCCTGCCACAGATGCTCCTGCCCAGGGAGTGCATAGCCACCATTCGTACAACGATCGAAGACTGTCATCGCCAGATTCCATGTTGCTGAAAGAATATCTGAAGCAGATTTCAGTGTCGGATATTTTTTCAGTGACAGATCTGCGGTCCACTTATCAGTTCTCCATGACTTTCTTGTCATGTCGCCCCATTTCGTTTTTCTCCACTGAAATTCTTCAAGAATCCTGTCTGCTGACACAATTTCCTCCGGACTGATGATATAAGCATCTGGTCTACCATAACAGCTGTCTTCAACATGGTTATCGAAAACTTTGAATTTATCATTTGCGAAAATAAGCCTGTCCTCTTTCTTTTTTCTTCGCAATGCTTCTGTCGCATCTTTACTGTATGCCAGTCCTCTGAGTCCATATACAACAATCTCAGTCTCTGTATCTTTATCCGTTTCTACTTGAATATGTGGATCATTGTCTTCGCCTACTCGGATTTTCCCAAGATTTCCACTAATATCAATAACACTGATTTCTTTTGCTTTATTAGTCAGATTATTTAGCAGTACCAATACTTTGTTATCTGCGATTATTTCCGTCAGATACTGATCAAATATAGTGACAAAAGACAGTTTCTTATCGCATTTTATTTCCATCTGATACTTTCCACATGTAAGCACTTTTTTCTCAGAATTCCAGCAAAGTTTTTGATATGGAAGTTGAATTTCAACCTGTTTTTCACTGTTTATTTCCATGTTAAATATGGCTTCATAAGCATGTGCAAAAATATCATCGGGAGACATGTCTGCCTCTTTGATTTTTATATTCGGCCATGTATCCGGTGCTATACGAAATCTCAGTGCACAATCCAAATTTGATGTTTTTTCGCTAAATTCACGCTTCCAGATCCTGTGAGAAGAAATATCTGTACAAAATTCCCCGTTTTCTCCCGAAATATAGGGAATCGTGATGTAGTTCTGCATACCATCAGACTCTGTCAATGCGTAAACCACTTTTTTATCATCGTATCCAAAGCAATAGATTTGCCTGATATCACCATAAATGTTTACATTTTCACACTTCGAAAGATCATTTTCTGCAATAAATTTTTCTGCAGATTCTGAATTAAAAAAAGTATTTGTTTCTGCATCTAGACAGCAGATTTCACTCTTTCCGTACTCTTCTGCTTCATATTCTACCTGCAGTTTCGTCTGAGCATAACCCATTTTTCTGAGTTCTGTAATACAGCTGTTCTGTCTGAAATAATGTACTGACTTTTCCAGAGCTGCCCTGTATTCTTCTTCATACCGCCTGCTTCCATAACTTTCTCTGATTTTCACAAGTTTTCCCTCCTATTTGATGCCAGACATTTTTATACTGTTCTGCAGGTGACTTTGCAGAAGAAGTGATATCAAGAATACCGGAAGGCATGCAAGCATTGCACTTGCAATAACCACATTCCACTTAGTATTATAGCCGCCTACCATGTTAGCAAGATAAACCATAACTGTTCGATATTCCGGTTTCTTATTTACAATCAACGGCCACAGGTAATTGTTCCAGTTCCCCAGGAAAAAAGCAATACTCAGTGGGATAATAATTGGTCGTGAAAGCGGAAATATGATTGTAAAAAACATTCTGTATGTAGAACATCCGTCGAGTTTTGCAGCCTCTTCAAGATCCGCAGGGAAACTCATATAAAACTGTCTGAACAGAAATATACCATAAGCATTAAACAATGCCGGTAACAGAATTCCAGCATAACTGTTTGTAATTCCTAATTGTTTACATATCATAAACAAAGGTACAAGAATAGACGATACCGGAATCATCAAAGTACTGATGATCACTGTAAACATTGGCTTTTTCCCCGGAAAATTCATTCTTGCAAATGCATATCCACACATTGAATGAAGAATTAAAGCAATAATCGTAACTGCTACTGCAATAAGGAATGAATTACCGATTGCAACAAGAAAATCCGGTGTTATCGCTGATTTTATACTTTCAAAAGAAGGAGATGCTGTGATCAGTGATCCTACAAAAACAGTTTTTTCATTTCTGAAACTTACCATAAATAAAATGTAAATCGGAAACAACATTACAATTCCCAATATTATAAGAATTACTGCAAGTATGTTATTTGTTTTTTTCTTCATATCATCATTCCTCCTTTCCATTTATTTTTAACATAATAACGGCAAGCACTGTCAAAATTAGAAACATTACAACTGACAATCCGGCTCCATATCCAGCCTTCATCATTTCAAATGACTGTTTGTATATATACAGACTGGCAACTTCTGTCGATTTTGCCGGTCCACCCCCGGTCATTACCATGATAAGATCCAGACACTGGAACGATGCAATCACTGATGTGATCAGTACAAAAACGCTGGTTGGCTTTAATAGCGGAAACGTTATCTTCCAGAAAGTCTGCCAGGAATTTGCTCCATCCAGTTTTGCTGCTTCATAATAGCTGTAAGGTATATCTTTTATTGCTGATAGAAAAAGAATAATATTATAACCCAGATTGATCCATATCAAAACAACTGCAATGCAAACCATTGCCTGAGAAGTAGATCCCAGAAACTTTTCTCCTTTCAGTCCAAAGGCCTTCAGAAATACATTGATAAATCCACTTCTGTCCATATAAAGAAACATCCACAGACAGCTTGCAATTACAGATGTGATAGAATATGGAAGCAGAAAAGCTGTTTTTACAAATCCGGCAGCTTTTTCGTTTTTGACATAGTTAATCAAAACTGCAAATAATATTGATAATATAAATAATGCCGGAACATACAGTAAAGTTAATTTAAAAGTTCTTCCCAGAGACTGCCACCATTCAGAGTCACTAAACATTGTGACATAATTCTGTATTCCGATAAATTGCTTAATGTTAGCGAAGTTCCAGTCATATAGGCTCATATAAAATGAATATATGATTGGTATGATAATAAAAACCAGAAGACCAATAAAATCAGGAAGAACAAATGTATATGTTACAAACATCTGTTTCAATTTTTTACCGGACATTTTTCCTTTCTGCTTCATAATTCTACCTCTTGATTTAATATTTTAGTTTAATGCCTCAATCTGTTCCTGTGCCAACTGTGCCGCATCCGCTCCTGAACTTCCGCCAAACATCACAGACTGCAATGTATCTCCCATAATATCAGTTACTTCAGATGAATACTGTGGTTCAGGTCTTGCCGTATCATAAAATTCGGTGAATATTGCCTTCATGCCTTCCTGAAAAAGTTCTTTATTTTCTTCAATTACAGACTGGCGCGCCGGATATGCAAATTTGGCTTCTGTACACCATTTTGTGACATAAGTTGTATCATCACTTCCAAAGCACCAGAAAATAAAGTCAGCTGCTGCATCAACATCTTTGCTCTGGCTGGAAACTGCCATCATCTGACCTCCTGCAACAGTTACAGGATCTTTTCCCTTCGGTGACGGAAGTGGTACAACTCCAATATTATGCCCATCTTTGTTGTATTCTTCTGCTGCATTTATCATATATGTTCCGCCAATCTGCATAGCTGCGACGCCATTTGCAACATTATCAATACTCCATGGTCCGTTCTGTAATGATGACGGGCAGTATTCATTCTGATAAAATGAACCCCAGAAATCAAGAGCATCTGCCATGCTGTCTTTGCCGGCCGTTACATTTCCATCAGCATCATAAATGTCTGCATCATCCATCCACATAAATGGCCACCAGTTAAACAACGTATATGCTGTTTTTTCTACCGGAAGAACAATTCCGTATCTGTCTTTTGTTGTGAGTTTTTCAGCTGCACTTTTCAGTTCTTCCCATGTTTTCGGTGGTTCAATACCTTCTTCTTCAAGTGCATCTGCATCATAAAACAGTCCAAGGGTTTCACACTCAAATGGCAGTGTATAGATTTTTCCGTCATCTCCGCTTGCCGCTTCAAGAAACGACGGAAGAATATCTTTTTTCAGATCATCCGTATAATAAGAAGAAAGATCTGCAAGCATTTCCGCATCCGAGAATTTTTTAAAAGTCGCCGGTTCCACCCAGAGGATATCAGGGCATTCGCCATTTGCATATGCGGTTGTCACAAGTGTTGTCGTATAATCTGTCTGATTGACACTTGAATATTCAACCTTGACTTTATCCTGTGACTGATTATATGCATTTACCATATCCTGAATAACATCTGCCTCAGTTCCTGTATGGAAATCCCAGAAAGTAAGTTTTTCTTTATCGCCCTCTGAAGAATCCTCTTCACCGGTATTATTTTCTGTTCCTTTTTTTCCAGCTACTGCACTGTCATCTGATGTACTGTCTGAACTGCTTCCACATCCGGTAAATACCGCTGCTGTCATACTCAAAACCATAATCATTGATAAAAATTTTTTTAAATTCATAAAAAGCCCCTCCTTTTGCTACACACGTGCTTATTTATTTTTCTTTATCAAATTCTTTCTTTACTTTATGTGCCAGTTCTTTGTTTCCAGTTTCTGACGGTGCTGTTCTTGCTGCATTGAGTCTGATCTGTTCAGCCTTTTCAACTTTAAATTTTTCCATTCTTTCATTTCTGCTTCTGTAAGCTTCCTGCATCTCCGGTGTAAGTTCTACCTGATGAGCCGGTTTCGGAATATCAAAAGTTCTCTTAAGCGGAATTCTCTCTTCTACCGGCTGAATCGTTACTGAAGTAACAGGAGCTGCCTGATACCAGTACGCTGTGCATGACCAGTCATCTGACAGATGATTTGCATGACCATGTTCCATGCTGATCTGAATATGCTTTTTAAAATGGATCGGATCTGTAAGATGGAATCTATAGGATACCTGATAACCTTTTGTATCTCCGTCATGCATAATCGTACCATTATAAGGTGACTGATTTCTCTGCATTCCCCATGCATGGTTAAAATAATCCTCTGCACCAGTTCCATTAATACTTGGTTCTTCTTCATCATCAATCAAAATCATGTCATCGCCTTCGCCCCACCAGCTGCCCTGGAAATGAAGCACAGAAAGATTACAACCAACATAATGACCACGGCCTTTTGTATCCAGCATCAGGAAATTCTCTTTACCGTCAAAATTAGGAACACTGTTTACTTCCGGAGAGTTTACGCAAAGATCATTTCCCCAGCCACTGCATGGCATATCACGTCTCCATGCTGCCTGAAAATAAGCAATATCCGGAGTCTCTTCGTGATAAAGTTCATAATCAATATGGAAAAACAATCCAAGCGGTCTTTCATTTTCATTGATAACTTCTATTTTGGCCCGTTTGTTAAACGGCATCGGAAAATAGCAGTTCATGGAAGCCGTTCCACCAAAAGTCAGTTCCTCACACGGTCTTGAAGATACATTAAAAGGAATTGACGAAAAACTTGACGGCATAGAATGACCAATACAGAAGAAATCTCCCAGCGGTGCCAGCACACTGGGACCATCAAAATCATCCCAGGTCATACGAATCAGGACCTTACGGTAATAATCCGGATCATTGATTTCCCAGTTAACGCCTTCCGCATTTTCCATTTCAGTTACCGGTGCAACAGAGCCACTTAAAACCGGATGCTGAATAGACGGTCCGAGAATTTCTCTGCAAAAAGTCGTTACCCAGATATGATTGATGCAACCTGGTCCTTCAACGTCCGCCATAACCGCTGTATCCCCTGCATTTACAAGCCAGTAATCTTTATTTCTGCCACTCTGATCCCAGCTTGAAGCTCTGGCAGTTCTTGCATCTGCTACTGTTGTAAGATTTTTTAAAAAAGACATATTATTTTTCTGCATTTTTTCTCCTCCTGATTGAACTTTCTGTAGATAAACGTTTGCGCAAACGTTTTTATGTATTTAGTATATCATTCACTTTGAAATTGTCAATTAGTATTTTTTAACAATATTAATTCTCAAATTTCGTTAATGTTTTTTTTGCATTCATTATTTAAAAATTAATTTTTACATGTCTCCCATTCCTCCACCGGATCGAGAGCGTATATTGTTTCTTTGTTTTCCTGATTAAATACTCCTCATTATCTTCATGATAACGAAGTTCCGGATTTTCATCTCTTGTCCTCTTTATTTTCTCTTGTAAAAAAGATGTATTAATGACATAAGAAGGGCATACCAGACTGTCATCCAATCCAAGCCTTCTGAATCTGTTTGGTAAATCATCAAACTGAAGGTCAAATACTTCTTTGATTTTGCCACAAAGCTTTTCATTTTCACTTTGTATAGCATATTCATACAAAGATACCAACACTGCTTTATATGGTGCTTGAAATGTCGACATATCCGCAGTTATTGGCTGAGAAATTCGGGCACGAAAAAAAGCCCCGGTAGTTTTTCTTAACTACTGAGGCTTTCGTCTCTTTCTTGTATTCAGTTATCTATGCCCTCTTTCATCAGCATAATCATTGTATCAGGATAAAGTTCACAAAGTATCCGCAATACGTTCCCATAAGTTCATGATATTAGTGGAATCGCGCACATTTTAGTACAGAATGTTCAATACAATACTGTTATCAAACATTTCATTCCCCTGCCTATTGTAATTTCCCATATTCTTCATCACTTACCGGTTCAAGCCATTCATTAGAACCATTTTCGCCCGGAACCTCTATTGCCAGATGAGAAAACCATTCATCCGGTGCAGCACCATGCCAGTGTTTAACACCTGTAGGAATATTGATGCAGTCACCTGGCTTCATTTCTATAGCTTCTTTACCTTCTTCCTGATAATATCCTCTTCCGGCAACGCATACCAAAATCTGCCCGCCTCCACTTTTTGCATGATGGATGTGCCAGTTATTTCTGCATTAAACTGGACTACACCCTCACAATCCCCCGGATTTACTGGTTTGAACGCAATACAAAACTGTATTTTCTGTACCCTTTTCGATGAAGTTCTGCTACTTTCTATTTTTCCTTTTCTTCAACATCCCATACTTCTTTTGCCAGATTAAACACAGCCCATCCATTTGGCCAACCTGCATAAAATGCTACATGAGTAATAATCGCAGCAATCTCTTTCTGTGTTACTCCATGATCTTTTGCATTCTGAAGATGGAACTTTAAAGAAGAATCTGTAATTCCCTGTGCCATTAATGCTACAACTGTAATAATACTTCTTGTCTTAAGATCAATATCTTCATTATTCCAGTTTTCTCCAAAAAGAACATCATCATTAAAATGCGCGAACTCAGGAGCGAATTCTCCAAGAGCATTTCTTCCTGCTGTCTGAACAATTTTTGCCATTATTCTCATCCTCTACTTTCTTCAATTAATAAATTCTTTTATTTTAATTTGTTATACTCTTCTTCCGGTAAAAACTCTAACCACTCATTTGAAGCACCCTCTGCCGGAACTTCAACAGCAATATGCTGGAACCAACTATCCTTTGCTGCACCATGCCAATGTTTTACTTCTGGTGGAATATTCACAACATCTCCTGCTTTTAACTCACGAGCCGGCTTTCCTTCTTCCTGATACCATCCTCTTCCACCTGTAACTAACAGAATCTGTCCACCCTTATGATGTACGTGGAATGCGTTTATAGTCTTTGGTGCAAATGTTACTAATCCTACCGGAACTCTCTCAGTAGTAAGCATATTCAGATAACATTCACCTGTAAAATATTTTGCAAATGCAACATTTTCTTCTCCAAGTTCAAATACTGCTCCACCGCCAAGATCTTTTTTCATTTTTTCCATATCCATAAGATTACCTCCTTCATTTCACTATCTATATCCTACACCTTAAAGTAAACTCCAGGTCAATAGTTTTTTCCTATTCACTCTGAATACTGTAGAATTTTTTAACTATATTTATCTTACCCCACATTTATCTTTTATGTCCAATGCCTATCATTTATCTTTTATTATGCCTTTCAAGCATAATTCAGCAATATATTAAAATTATCATAGCCTATATCACAAGCCAAAACAGGTCTACTTCTTTGCAGACCTGCTTTGGCTTATAGTATAGACTTTTAAAGCTGTTTTATAAGATTCAATTCTTTTCTTGCTAATGCCTTTTTCAATTTCTCATTCTCTTTTTTCAAATTTTCATTCTCATATTTCAGTTTTCGAACCTGTTGTTGCAGTAGTTCCATCTCTCTTTCCATTGCCTGATCAATAATCGTTCTCCTTAGATCTATCATTCCTGCCTGTTGTTCTAATGCACGATCAATTTCATTTCTGACAATCGGATTTTTATAAAAGAATCCTCTGGACAACCCAGTTTTTTTCATCAGTTTTGGAATCGAAACCTTTTCTTTTTCTACTACCATCTCTCTTATGGTATTTACCGCACTTGTTACTTTTTCTTCGCTTTTCTTCTTATTTAATTCTAGCATTTTGTCGTATTTGTTCATATTCCTCTCCCCATCCGTCTAAATTTGCTAAAATAACATTTGACATATAATTTCGTGCTTCTCTTGTTTCATCCGCCATACTTTGATTGCTCATCTTACGGTAATACTTGACAGTTTTTACATTTTTATGCCCGATAAGCTTTGATATCGTCCAGTCATCAACATGTAATTCTGTTAATTTCACCCCATAGGTATGTCGGAATAAATGTGATCCAAATCCAAATAATTCTCCCTGATCATCTCGCAAATCATTTTCGTAAATCATACGGATGACCTTTTCCCGTAATGTCTGATAATTTAATGGTTTTTGTGGATTATCTTTATTTGCAAATATGTATATGCTTTCTTTATAATTCTGCTCTGCATAGACAATTGCTTTTTTTATTAACTGAGCAACTTCTGCACTGACAGGCTTCTCAAATCTTCTGCTTTTAGGCTGATAAATAATCACCATATCCTGATTATCCCTTCTATAAAGGCAGTCTTTCCTCATAGTTAATGTATCTGATATTCGGTTTCCTAATAATTGATGTATAATCAACGCTCTGGCTATTTGTTCTTCCAGCTTTACAATATGTGCATTTAATCTTTTCAATTCACTATCAGAATAATATCTAAATTCACCCCGCCGTTCCGGTGGAAAATCTGATTTTATAAATAATCTTCCTAATTGCTCCCATCCATATATCTTTCCAACTGTCTCCAGCACATCCCTTAATTTGATTAAATCATCCCTTTTTCCGTTTCCGCTTTCCACTTCTATTTTCAAATAAATCAAAAATTTTTCTATGATATTTCTATCAATTTCTTCGCAGGAATCCACTTGAGGATATTTCTCTTTTAGATACTTTGAAAACTTATTCATTACTGATACTTCTCGCGTAACAGTCGCAATTGCTTCATATTGTAAATGATAGTAAATTGCCTTCTTCATTTCTTCCCGAATGTCTGGCTGTTCAATTTTTCTAAAATTGATTGTTTTATGATTTACAATCGGATTAGACCTGATTATAATCGGAAGCCTCTCCAAATACCAAATATCTTTTGTCAGTTCATTTGTTTCCGACAAATCAACTGTAAATTGTATAATATTTTCAAAATATCTTATTAAAGCTACTTTTTCCACAGATTCATTCTGATATACTCTTTTTTTCGCTTTGGTTAATGCTCTGCCTTTCTGTAACATCCATGCTTTTAACTGTTTAATCCAAACATTCTCGTCTCTTTCCATCAGGCTCTTTACCTGATTTGATGGCTTTTGCAAGAACTCGCATAAACTATTAAAATAATTTCGTTCTGTCTTAATTGTTAAAATAGATACTTTTGTTCCCCTATATCGGATGTAGTTTTCAAATTCTTTTCTCAATGTTTCCTCTGGAAGTTTTCCTAAATCAAAATATTGTTCTTGATTTAATTTTCTCTTCTGTTCATCTGTAGCACGCTTATAACAATCTAATTGTGAATATTCAACTCTTTCGTTCATCCTTCTCTCCTTTCTGCACATAGGACAGTAAGCTATTCTTCTCATCTGAAAAATATTCCACATTCCTTCTTGCTATTTTTTTTGGCATATAATCAATATACTGCATTGTCATTTCTTCATAATTATGCCCCAGATAATCCCGGATTCCCTGTCGTGACACTCCATGATCATAAAGATTGGTCGCTACCGTATGTCGATAATCATGCGACTTAAACAGGTATTCACCATTTTGTATGTCGCACGCTGCACAATACTTTTTCATTTGTTCATTAAAGGTAGATTTTGAAAACGCTCCACCCTTTCGATTCTGGAAAATATAATCTTCTTTTGCGATTCTATTCTTATTAAGGTATACCTGCATAAGATCATATAACGCTTCCGGTATTGGAACTCTTTTATAATTCTTCATTTTGACCTGGTATATTTTCATCCAATAATCGCCTTTTTGACGATAGTATGCATCTCCTTTCAGCGTACACACTTCGCTGATTCTCAGACCAATACACCATAAATGTAAAAACATCATTCTCAGATGTTCTGGAAAATTAGATAATTTTTGGATAATCTCCATATATACATCTTCTTCTACGCATCTGTCATGATGTACCAGTATCTGTTTTTCCCAATAGTATTCTGCACGAAATGGTACTTTATCTACATATCCTCTTACCTCAAGAAATTTGAAAAAGTATTGTATACTCGTTACTTGAGTATTAAAAGTTTTCGCCTCATTAGCATCTTCCTGCCGCTTTTTTAAATATTGATCAATTCTTTCTGCGTCACAGGTAGTTACTTTCTGTTGCTCATCGCTTATCTCTTTTAAAAAATTACGAATGATCCGGAATTTCTCATAGACAGTACTTATTGCCATCTCTCCAATTCCTATTTCATACTTCATGTATTCCTGAAGTAGTTTTCGATTTTCCGGATGTAGCACTTCTCTAAATGATATTCTTTCCACCGGATCACTCGGATTTAATCTTTCTTTCGGAATTTTAAACTTTTCCAAATACCATATCGTTGCATCCCAGCGAATTTCTTTTGCTTGTAAAAATGTGATCCTACAGACAAAGCCAACAATACTCCGCAACCTATTTCTTCTCTGTTCATTTTCAATTTTCCGTTCCAGAAATATCTGGAAGTCCTCTTCCTGTACTTGTTCCAGACAGTTAATATCTTCTATTTTGCGAAGTCTGCAAAATTCATAAAATATATGTAATCCCGTCAGCTTTTGTTCTCTCACTCTGGACGGTTCGTAATTTTCTAAAATAAATTCTAAAACATCAAAAATTTGACGTTTCATCTTTTCACTGGAGTCTATCTGGAAATTCCATACCATATTACTGCGATTTTTGACCCGCTCCACTGACTGAACAATCTTTTGATCTGAATGATAAGGAATAAATAAAATAGCATTCTTATACGTCCACTGGCATTCCATCCTTCCCATTGGAGTTTCCATTCGTTTCCGAATATATTCTTGTTTGACTTTATCAAATATTCTTAGATATCTGGAAACAATATTGCCTTTTACTAATTCTGACATATAAACTTCATAATTTTTTCTCAAGATATAATCCATCTCAGAAATATGTTCAATTCCTTCATCTGCCAGAAATTCTACCAACATTCTATATGTGACATCCATAACATTAAGTTCCATTATTTCAGTCACTTCGTTCCGTAGCTGCTGTATTCGCCTGTTTCGTTCCTCTGATTTTTCTATCCATTGTTGTAGAACTGCAGGCATTCCAATCACCTCCTATAGTAGTTCGTCAATCCCGTACAATGCAGTGTTCTTCTTATAAAACTCCTGACTTGCTTCCAGTAATTCATCATCTACTATATCCAAATAGTTAATTGTTGTCTGAATATGACGATGTCCATAAGCAATCTGTATCAATTCCAGTGCCCATCCTGCTTTTCTTCTTTCGTTTCCAAAATAATGTCTCAGCATATGTGGTGTAATTTTAATCCCTGTTTTCTTTTCCATTCTCTTCAACATCGCATAGACGGCATCTACTGTTAATGGATTACCGACAGTTCTTCCCGAAATATTTACAAAAAGATACGATTGATGTTGAAGTATTTTTCTATATTCTGCAATGTAACAATTTAAAAACTGAAATGTGTCTGCACTGATTTTCGCACTTCTGTATTCTGCATTTTTAGCTCTCGCACCATTTTCATTATCCTCTCGAAAATATACCCGAATCACTTGATTACTATAATCAATGTCATTCATATAGTTGATTCCAAGGATTTCTCCAATTCGATATCCTGTTTCTGCCAGTAAAAGGATTAGCAGTCTGTCTCTAATATTTGTACATGCTTTTAATATTTCTATAATCTCATCCTTTTTTGCTGTCCTCGCTTTGTGTTCTTCTTCTTTCAAATAGCCTTTAAAACTTCTTGAACGTATCGTTTTCTTTAGACCAACTGAATCTACTGCTGTAAACTGGCTATATGATAATACTTTTAATCCACCAAATTGGCTAAATTCCTCTTCTATAAAAACATAGAACCTGAACACATCTTTTAAATATGCGTTACAGGTTCCGTTATTCGGTAAGATATTCATTTTACCTGAAGTATGTTTCCCAGCTTTCAACCAATATAGAAACTCTACAAAATATTTTGTCTGTTCAGTAAAAGACATTTCATATACATCTGTAAGCTTCTTTTCTTTTTCCTCTATATATTCAAGATAATATAAAATGGAGCAACCGGATCTGCGTACCGTATTTGGTGAACACTTAGCTTTTGTCATATGCATCAGATATTTTGTTGGCAGTAGAACGATATCCCATGTTTCTGTATCCCTTATAAAGAAATAGGTTATAGATCCCTCTTTCTGTTTATTCATCTCATATCGTTTCATGCTGCTCACCGCCTTTCCTCTAACGCTATACACAGTATACCCACTTCATGTCCAAATAGCTATTCATCAATACCACCAATTCCACCGAAAACGCCCAAGAAATACCACCAAACATTTCGCCGTAAATTTGCTGTGATTGTAGCAGATCCACAAGCATTTACAGGTAATATTCCACACCTTTGCGGTTTCTGATAAAACGCTGGACATCTTTGATGTCTTTTGTCATCTTACACTTCGGAAGTGCGCACATCACTTCCTCATGGTATCTTCCTTCTTCTCCTGCACGCTCATCTAGAATGGACACGACACAAGTGTCTGTCTCTGTGCGGAGCGCCCGTCCGAATCCCTGTCTTAGTTTTTTCTGCATGTCTGGAACAATCACTGCCTGAATATAATCTTTCAGGCTGGCATATTCCTTCTTCTGTGCTTCGCTGATGGGATCAGGAACAGCAAAGGGCAGTTTTACTATAATCAGCGAAGATACCATATCTCCAGGGAAGTCTACTCCTTCCCAACAGGAGCCGGCTGCAAAAAGGACAGCATTGTCCATCTGTTTAAATCTTGTGATCTCTTCCGGTGAATGTCTCCACACCTCTATCATCGGGAACGGAATTTCATCCCTTAACATCTGGTAAACGTTTCCCATCAAATGATAAGATGTGAACAGCACCAGCGTATGTCCGTAAGTCGAACAGATCAGTGAATGGATATGGCCTGCTATCATCTCTGCCTCTTCCTGACTTCCTCTTCTGCATTTTTTCAAATTCTTTGGCAGATATAACAGACAGTTCTTCTGATATTCAAACGGGGAGTCTGCCACATATTCCCGGACTCTCCGTACTCCCTGTAGTCCTGTCATTTTCCGAATATGGGAAAATCCCTGTCCGGTTTTTAAAGTTCCGCTTGTAAGAATCGCTCCCATTCCTCTGCCCCACAACATCTGATCCAGATACTGTGGAATCCGTCTGCTGGATGCACACAATATAATCCTGTGATCATGGTCCTGCTTCAGATGCAGTACATACTTCTTATCCTGATGGAAAAAGCATTCCAACACACTTCTGGTTTCTTCCAGCTTGTTTCTGATCCACTTCGGAATCTTCTTTTCTAATTTTTCTATGATCTTATTCATGGTCTGTATCCCCTCATATAAATACATTGCACACTCTTCTGTCATGTGGAATTCTTCTTTTATCCCATATCTGGTTCTGTGGTTTTCTCCTATGATATCCAGCACCATCCGGATCGTCCCGGACAGTTTTCTTATCTCCGGACCTTGGTACTCTTTCCCAAGATAAAAGCAGATTTCCCGGATATCGTCATAACAGAGGCTCTTCCCGAACATCTGCTTTGCCGCATCTGGCAGCTTGTGTGCTTCATCTACAATCAATGCCCGATAGTCTTTTAATAACGGGCGGTAATCCTGCAGTCTGTGATAGCCATCTGCCAGCAGATAATTATGGTTGCAGATCTGGATGAACATTTCATCATCTCTGGAATGTTCCAGATACTGCTGATACCTGCAGGAACCTTTTGTCGGGCATTCCCTTGAGCAGAACTTTGGTACGCTTACCAGCCTTCTGTCAAATCCACTTAATCCTGACACTTCATCCATATCGTAATGTTCTTTCAGAGACAGCAGTGCTTCTTTCTGCAATGCATTTTTATTTTTCTCTTTGATTGCAACGATTCGTTGCTCTAATCTCTCATCACAGACAAAATGCTCTTTCCCTTTGCGGATGACTGCTTTGATCGGCGCCTGAATTGTCCCG
Organism: Coprococcus sp. AF51-11b1; assembly: GCF_027682785.1. NCBI lineage: Bacteria > Bacillati > Bacillota > Clostridia > Lachnospirales > Lachnospiraceae > Coprococcus > Coprococcus sp. AF51-11b1. The sequence goes on from NZ_JAQCZB010000011.1 coordinate 128,933, forward strand.
TTCTCCTGAAGAATCCGGGAGAGAAAAGGGATATATTCCGTAAGAATTGCTTTCTGGAGTGCAATGCTGGAAGTAGAGATCACAACCGGACGCTGTTCGTATGGAGAATATCCGTCTGCAAGAAGAGAATACTTTCTCATCAGAACACAAGCCACCAGATAGGCATAAGTTTTCCCAATGCCGACACCTGCGTCACACAGTGCTATATTTCTTCCCAGCAGGTTATCCAGCATTTCGTGGCATAACAGGATCTGTTCTTCCCTTACTGCCATCCCATGTTCCGGGAACAGCACCCGGAAGATCGTATCGATCTCCCGATGCGCTCTTTTCAAATACTCTTTTCTGTAATACATAGTTTGTTACCTGATATGTCTGCTGATACCACATCAATACGGCTGTAAAGAAATACTCCCTACAGCCGCATGTATCTGATATCAACGACACATTCTTCCTTGATTTCTTATACTTTTGATTTTTGGCATTGTATTTGTCCTCGACTCCCCCCTTTGCCTTACGGGAACATTACAGGCGGATGCTTGGCATCGCACCGCTCATGGATTTTCTAAATGTCTTGCTGATTACAACCCAAAGTCCATCCCCTGCTCACTGGCAGTTCCTATGTATCATTATCCCCTCGTAAGTGATCTTCGCAAAAGACCGCCATGATCTTGTTTTAGTTAAAGATGATTCGCTCGAAACGAAAACGCCACAAAAGAACTCTGCCTCTCACTTTCTGGTCTGATTTCTTCCATGCCCTTTTCATCTGTCCTCGCGTCTTCCTGCCACGCTTCTACTTACGGGAACGTACCTGTAATGCTGGTATGAGGTTGTCAAAGTACACTGGCAAAATTTACCTGCCTATTAAATAGCCGACGAAAAACGCCATAATTATTCAATTTTTGATAAATTTTTTAATTTTTTTCTCAAACGGTTTCTTTTGGTATAAATCGTCTGTTCTGCCATTCCCATAATCTTAGCAACTTCTCTTCCAGAATATCCCCATGTACTGAGTAAGAGGATTTCCAGTGTCTGATGCTCCGTTTCTTTCAATAGTTCATAGATTCGCTTATCACCTATGTGATCCAGAAGCTCCTTTACATCCCTTGCAAACAGCTCGCTGTCCTTTTCTTTTATGGAATCCATATCCTGCATCGCTTCATCCAGATGTTCCCGGTATCTGCGCTCTTCCAGAAAATCTTCCCGGTCCATCTGACGCAGCTTTTGGATCTTCTCTTCTTCCATTCCCAGTTCACGCAGTTTCTTTTCTTCCTGTTCTTTCCAATAATTCCACTTTCGTTCTTCACTTGTCTTGTTATAAGCCATTTATCTTTCCTCCGATCTGATTTTTCGTATAGAAATCAAATCGGAGCATGGCGGTGACCGGATATGTGGTGTCCCACAATTCTCGAAAAATGTCGAATAAAAAAGTGCTGCAACCAGTTCGATCACAACACTTTGCTTTTTATTCCCATTTTGTTGTCTTAAGCACTTTCTTTGATGCAAATATAATTCTTCTCCTTGTTATACCTTTCCTTAAAACACCACAAAGAAAAGTATATAAAAAAAGGCTGTCAAAACCGTGTTATATACCAGTCACTTAACAGTCATTTTTCGCATTATCCGACATCTTTCGACATTTCTTCTGAGTCCGTTAATATTCAAATACTTTCTCACCTTCTTTCGTCCCTTCGGAATTATCTTGCATTCTCTGAATCATTTTCAGAGCCTTCATCTACAGGAGCTGTCACTGGCAGCTCCTTCCGAATGCATGGCGATACAGAGACCCTGCCACTGGCAGCTTCTCTTGCATGCTTTGATATAAAAACTGCCAGGATTTTACCCCGGCAGTCCACTTTTTCCATATTCAGTTATTCTGTTGGAAACATCACTGTCTCCAGCTTGTTTCTTTCGGTTTCAGACAGCTCATACGTCCCAGAATGATTCTTTTCCACTTTTACAGTTACTGTCACCGGATCTCCATAGCTGTTCTTATCAATGCTCTTCTGCACACTTTCCGTTAAAACAGATGCAAATACACCCGGATCTGTTTCTTTCATTCCCTGTGCAATCTTTTCCTTGCTGACTTCTGCGGAGCTCTGTTGCAATGTCTGAAATACATCGGACGGTTCCCTTTGTATATATGATGTTTTTAATATATTACTCTGCATATCGTATCCGATCAATCAAACTCAATTTTCGGAAATTTGCAGATACTCCATATGTGAGCAGTACCTGTAAAAAGGCAACCACACAAATCAAAAGCACTGCTGGGACCACTGGAAAATGATACTCACTGATCTGAAACATGTGTTTGGTTTTTGCATAAAGAAATGCACCATATCCTACAAGACTTCCAATGCCCACAGAAACTGCCAATGTTCCCAAAGTATAGATGATTCCTTCCAGTTGCAGCATACGGATCAACTGTTTTTCAGACATTCCTATCGCCTGTATCATTCCAAGCTCCCGCCTTCTTGTGTAAATACTGTTCATCATAGTGTTCACAAGATTCATGATTCCAATTCCACCCAGAATAATCAGAAATGCATAACACAAAACGCTCGTCAACCGCATATTCTTTTCCCACTCCTGAAGTTGCTCTTCATAACTTCCTGTCACCAGGTATTCACTGTTGTCGGCAAGTGCCTGAAGTTCCTGATATGCACTGTTCTTTTTCTGATCATTCACTGTGATTTCCAGTATGTAGTTCAGATTATTGGGATTCATTTTTTCCAACACTGATTGGGGCAGATAAAATGAACTTCCGCCAAGGCTTGCATAGTAATCTCCGATGGCTCCTATCTCAAAAGTCTTTTCTACCTGGTCATCTCCCATATTCAAAACCATCTTCAAGGAATCTCCCACTTTCAGTTCCGGGAACCAGTATAGCATATTAGCAGACATGAGGATTTTATCTCCTTTTTCCAATTCTTCATATGTCACATGTCCTTGTATCTCTCCTTTTTCCAGCGTTTCTGCATAAGATGCATCCAGTCCAATAATATTCGCGTCCCAAATTTCACCATCCATAGATAGTTTCGGAATTTTTCCATTCATAAATGTTTTTACCTTTACCTCTTCCACACCGTCTACATCACGAACCTGATCAATAAACGCTTTCGTCAAGGGGTTATTCTGCTGAACCTGTCTCCAGTCTCTGTCCGGATTCATTTTGTCCCCACCCCATGTTTCCAATTTAATTTTATAATCAGATTCAATATCCTTTCTTGCAATTTCTTTCGGTGCCGCGCAAGATAAAATAGTTGCCACAACCATGAACAGAATACCAGTTGCTCCTAATGTAACAATCGTAATCCCAGTCCTCTTTTTATTTCTTACCATATTTGCTTTTGTCAAACGAAAAATCGTGAGATTCTGATAGCCTTTCCGTACTTTTTTCCCACGTTTTTCTAACCCCTGATAACGCATAGCCTCAATGGGCGAAACTTTGGCAGCAATTCGCATCGGTTTTGCCAAAGAAACTGCGGAAGTAAAGAGCACCGCCATAATGGTAATCGCATAAATCCACCAGTGCAACAAAGATACCTCACCATTTTTTACAAGTTCTGCTGCTACCTGCATTAGAGGGTCTTCGCCTGCCATAAAAGTAATCATCTGTTTCATAATCCATCTGGACAGGAAACTACTGATAAGCAATCCTACAGGGAGGGCAAGCGCCGTAACCAGCATTCCTTCACGGAATACCATCTGCCGAATCTGTCTTTTGGTGGAGCCTATGGCTTTTAATTTTCCATATTCCTGTACTTTTGGTATCATAGACACATAATAAATACTGTAAATAGTCAGGATTCCTGCTAAAACAACCATAACGATTACCACGATCATTCCTTTTACAAATGACGGATCCGTATAATTTGCAGCCAAATACGCTCTGTTTTCTACCACATTTCCCTCAGGTACACCAAAATCCTCTCCGATTTCTTTTCCCCTCTCTTCGATTTCATCTGTTGTCATATGCTCTGCATCTGCCAGACGGAACATCACACGATATTCTCTGTCTGCTTCCGGTATCATCTGTTTCGCATATTCCATGGAATTCATCACAAAATACATTTTCTTTTCTTTATTCGAATCAGAAGATTCCATAAAGCCACAGATGCGGAAAGTGTCTTCTTTCGCATATCCCATACCGTCTTTTTCGTAAATTTGGTATGGAATCGTGATTTCATCACCCAATTTCCCCTGAATTCCCAGTTCCTCTAAAACTCCCTTGGAAACAACAATATCTTTTTCACTTTTTGGGAAAGTTCCTTCTTCTAACTCCGCTTTGTTCAACCGAATCCCATTATTATCCATAGCGGTCATAATGATTGTGGCATCATCATCTATAATCTGTCCCAAATCCATTCTCAGACCGATTTCTTCTATATCATTATGCACCTGAAGTGCTTTGGTGTTTTTCTCGGAAACTTGGCGGAACATAATATGGTAAGTTGGATAATAAGCATCCACCGATGCAAGCTGTACGCGGATCATTCCATATCCCACCGTTAAAACAACAAATATCAGAAACGTAGTCAGTGCAATGGCGCATCCACATAAAAAGTTTCTTCCTTTGTTCTGTTTTACATTGGCAAGCGCTGTTTTTGTTACTGTTTTCATGCTCTCACCACCTTACCGTCTTCAATGACAATCATACGGTCAGCCATCTGCGCAATGGTCTCATCATGCGTGATCATAACCAGTGTCTGCCCATATTCTGAAACACAGGATTTCAACATAGAAATCACTTCTAACTCCGTCTTGGAATCCAAATTTCCTGTTGGTTCATCTGCTAAAATAATCGCCGGGCGGGATGCCAACGCTCTTGCAATAGCAACCCGCTGCTGTTGCCCACCAGAAAGAGTATTCGGTAAGGATTTCAATTTATCCTCCATTCCGATTCTACAGATAATATCCATAACATACTCTGTATCCACTTTCTTTCCATCCAATCCAATGGGTAGCACAATATTTTCCCAAACATTTAAGGATGGTACTAAATTATAACTTTGGAAAATAAACCCAATCTTTCTTCTGCGGAACACTGCAAGTTTTTCATCTTTCAGTTGAAAAATATCTCTTCCTTCTATCAAAACCTTTCCGGAATCAGGACGGTCCAATCCTCCCAGCATATGAAGAAGAGTACTTTTTCCCGATCCAGAACGTCCTACAATTGCTGTAAATTCACCTGGTTCGATTATTAAATCTGTATGGTCAATAGCTTTCACCAAATTATCGCCTTTTCCATAATATTTCACAAGATCTCTTGTTTCTAATATTGCTTTCATAAACTTTGAAGCCTCCTTTTTCTTTGCTAATGTCATTCTATCAATCCAGTCTTACAGTAGGCTTACAAAAAGCATAACAATTATGTAAGAAATCTTTTTTCAGAAATCTATTTCTTTGGTAATGTCACCACAAAATTATTACCGCCTTCAGGTGCTACTTTTACACAAATCGTGCCTTTCTGCTCCTCCAAAATTTTTCTGGCAAGATAAAGTCCAACCCCAGAGCCCTCCTGTTTTTTTACATACTCTTGGTTTCCTCTGTAAAAACGCTGAAATACCCGATGCGCCTCTTCTGCCGGAATACCTGTTCCCTGGTCGATAAATTCCAGCATCATGCAGGTAGCAAGCTCTGTTACCCGAATTCGGATTTCTGTATGCTCCGGCGAATACTTTACTGCGTTGTCTAAAATATTTACGAACACTTCTCCTGTCCATTTCGAGTCGTGTACAATTTGCACATCCTGAAATTCATCCAGAGAAATATCTATGGATTTTTCATACGCTTTCATATACACACTGTTTACAGCCTGTACCAATGTATTTTTCAGACTGCCCATCTCTGGCTGAATCTGAATCATCCCAGATTCCAATCTGGACACATGAATCAGTGAATCCAAAAGATTTTCCAGTCTTTGAATTTCATCCCATTCCTTTTTATAAAATTCTTCCCGTTCCTCCCAGGTTAAATCGGCAGACCCCGCCAGTTCACAACTCATCTTCAATGAAGCAATCGGTGTTTTCAATTGGTGGGAAATATCTGTAATTAAAGATTTTGTATTGTTTTCTTCTCTGGAAAGTTTTTCTCTTACTTTTTCAAAATGATTCTGCAGTTCTATATATTTTTCCCGAAGTTCTTCCTGGTTATTTTCATCTTGCTGCCGGTCTCTTTTATTTCGCAAAAACAAAACCCATGAAACTCCAAGTCCTGCCACAAAAACCATCGCCATTCCTATTCCATATGCAGCAAAAGTTTTCACGCTTCTCCCATCAAAAGGAGTATACCCGTAACGCTCCTCCAGCTCTTTCCCCGCTTCCTCTTCCTGACGATTTCTTTGCTTTCCTCTGTCAAATAACTCTATATACTCCGTCTCCTGTTCCGGATGGGACAGCACTAACGCCCCTAATTTTCCCTGCTCTTCCTTGTATAAACTATTTCCTGCCAGAAACAGCAACAATATCTCTGTCACAAACAGAAAAAGCAGCCCTGCTGCCAGAGCTACTCCTGTACGCTTTCTTCGGTCCATATATATCCCATCCCCCTTACATTTTGTATATAATCATTCCCGATTTTTCCTTTCAATCGGCTGATATTTACAGGAACTGTATTATCGTCTACAAACTGCCCGTCAACATCCCAGACATACTCTAAAATCTGTTCTTTTGATAAAATCTGCCTTGCGTTTTCCATAAAGTAAATCATTATCTGAAGTTCCTTTTTATTTAATGTCAAAGGAGTCACTCCATCAGCATTTCGTTTTAACGCTCTCATTTCTCCATAATTTACTTCGATATTTCCCGATAAGATTCTGTTGTGTCCGCAGACTCCTTCCATTCTTCTCATAAATGCCTGAACTTTTGAAACCAGTACCATCAGGCTGAATGGCTTTGTAATATAATCATCCGCCCCTGCATCATAGCCGTTTACCATATCAATTTCCGAATCCATTGCCGTGAGAAACAGTACAAAGACTTTGCTCTTATTTCGAATCTTCCTGCAAAACTCCAGTCCGTTTCCGTCCGGCAGAGTAATATCACTGATTACCAGATCTATTCTATTTTCATCAAACAATTTTTCTGCCTCTGAAATCTGAAAAGCGGAAAAAACCTGATACCCTTCTTTCTGCAGTTTTAGCGCGATTCCACGGTTCAGATTCTCATCATCTTCCAATAACAAAATTGTCCTCATTTCATCTACCTCCCTAATCTCCTAACATGATAAACAATCACATTTTACCACACTCCTCCAAAACTGCATAGTATCCACCTGCTCTCCAGAAAAGAAAAAGGACCGCTCCACCTGCCCCAGCCAGCGTTTTTTTCTTTCCCCATAGTCGGGGCAGGTTCATGCGCTATGCAATTATTCTTCTTTAGCTTCTATCAAGCCGATATTTTTTGCTCTGCGTTCCACATAGCAGCATATTTTCCGCCTTTCGCAAGCAATTCCTCATGGGTTCCAGATTCAGCAATCCTGCCATCACCCATTACAAGGATTTGATCTGCATTTTTGACGATGGAAAGGGTATGAGCAATCATTACCACAGTCTTTTTCTCTTTCAGCAGATTGGCGATGGCCTGCTTTACTGCCAGTTCGTTCTCGATGTCAAGGGACGCTGTTGCCTCATCCAAAAGCAGGATTGGGCTGTTTTTCAGGATAGCGCGGGCGATTGAAATTCGCTGACGCTCACCGCCAGAGAGAAGATTTCCATTCTCGCCAGTCGGCGTATCATATCCCTTTTCCATCTTACGGATGAAGCTGTCACAGTTAGCCTCCCGGCAGGCAGCCTCGATTTCCGTGTCCGTAGCATTAGGGCGAGCGTGTCGGATATTATCCCGGATGGTATCGTCAAAAAGAAATATGTCCTGGTCTACCATAGAAACTTGCTCCAGTACACGCTCTGCGGCAACATGGTTAATGGGTTTACCGCCAATAGAAATCGTCCCGCCCGTTGCTTCATAATATTTTGCAATCAGGTTCAAAATAGTAGATTTGCCGGAGCCAGAGTCTCCGATAATGGCCGTGAGCTTTTGATCTGGCACCGTAAAGGTGGCGTGTTTTAGTACCGGTTCACCGGGAACATATGCAAAATCTACATTGTCAAATGTGATTTCATGGGTAGCTGTGTGAAGCGGCTCCATGCTGCCAGTTTCCTCCGGCTCATTCATTACACTCAAGATTTTGTTTTTCGAGATCATCAGGTTCTTATAACTGGTGAGGTCTACAAAAATCGAGTTAGCCAGCTTTGCACAGAACAGGGGCAGCATACAAATCAAAAGGTAGTCCACCGTGTTCAGTGTCCCTGCGACCCAGGGTGCATAGGCCAGCAAGATAACCAGCGGGCAGGACAGCCAACTCAAAATACCAAAGACCGCACCAATAGGAAGCACTTTTGATTCGTACACAAAGCTGATCCGACAGAACTCCCGCATAGCGTTGATAACGGTTTTATTCTTCAAACCACCTACGCCATAGGCCCGGAAAGTTTGAATACCAGACACATACTCCACAATGCTGCTGACATTCTCTGCACAAATATCATTCTTTTCTTTACCATACTTCCGAACCATACGGAAGGAAAGCCACAGTCCAGGGATCAAAAGCAAGTCGGCAATCAGCAGGATAATTCCGGCAGGCACATAAATGGTCATCACAAAAATAATCAGCATGAGCGAAAGTGCAAAACTCTTTGCCATATCACCGATCTTATGGGTCAGGATTTTTTCATAGTTGTTTACATCGCTTGTGATGGTATTGATATAATCGCCGGTCTGTCCCTGGGTAAACCGGGAAAGCGGGATACGCTTCAAATGGTCGCCCATAAAGAGGCGGGTATTCTTGCTGACCTCTGCACCGCCAATCTGCGCTTTGGTATAGCCATAGCTGTAAATCAGGATACGAAGAAGAAAAACCACCGCGATCACACAGGTCAGAACCAGGACACGGTTCATGTCAAATTGTCCCGACCACAAAAACTGCATGACAGAGTAAAGCAGCATAAACAGGCTGCCGGAGAGAAGCCCTTCCAGAACAGTCCCGCCAACACCAATATAAAAATTACGGTTCTTTTTCAATACATCATGCTCACTCATGCTGCTCGCCTCCCTCCAACTGATAAGTAATATTCCGGGCTGTTTCGTAGTCCTCCCACGCCTTCCGATAGTAAGCATTGTTCTTTCGGACTTCCTCATGGGTTCCGACACAGGTAATTGTGTGATTTTCAACCACTGCTACACGCTCGCACATCTTCAACGCGCTCAAACGATGGGCTACCACAATGACAGTCTTTCCCTTACAGAGATTTTGAATGGCTTTGTCAATCTCCATCTGATTTTCCGGGTCAGAGGCGCTTGTGGCCTCGTCTAAGATCAAAATGGGGGCATTCTTCAGGATAGCGCGGGCAATGGCAATCCGCTGTTTTTCACCGCCGGAGAAACGAGAGCCGAAGCTGCCCACCTTCGTGTCATATCCATCCGGCAAAGACATGATGAAATCATCAATCTGCGCCTCTTTTGCGGCAGTCCGTACTTTTTCCAGAGTGGCGTTACTGCCCATGCGGATATTTTCTAAAACGCTGTCACGGGTCAGGAAGGTCTTTTGGAACACAATGGCGACATTTTTTAGGATAGTATCATAATTGAGTTCCTTTACATTTTTCCCGCCAATCAGCACTTCGCCCTCCTGCACATCATAGAACCGGGAGATCAGCTCAATCACGGTACTTTTACCGGCACCAGACTGTCCCACAAGGGCCATGCGTTCACCATCTTTAATTTTGAGATTAACGCCTTGCAGTACATCGGTCTTGCCATCATAGGAAAACCGAACATTCCGAAGTTCAATATCGTGATTTTGGGGAAAGTCCGCTCCACCCTCATAAATTGGAATATCCAGTATCTCTTTGGTCTTAGTAACAGCGTTCAGCACATTGGCAAAATTAGTCCCCAGTTCCTGTAGGGGGCGTATTTCCGTCAGATACATGGAACCTACATAGACGAACAGCAAAAAAGCGCTGGCAGCCAGTGAGCCTTTCAGGAAAAACATTCCGCCGATTGGAACCATCATCAACATCCCACATTCGATGATAACAACAAAGGCCGCATAAGGTGGTCCCATGCGCCGGGAAGTTTCATTCCACATGGCGTTTTCTTCCTGGATAGCGTCTGAAAACTTTTGAAACGATTTGCTCCCCATGTTATAGGCTTTAATCAATTTCATGCCGCTGATGTACTCAATCATAACCGAGTTCAGTGTGGTAATGGAGTGATTGGCCCGTTCCATCAGGTCATCCGTATTGCGGAACATCATTCCCATTACAACAACAGCAAGGATCAGCGGAACCAGGGAAATCAATGCCAGAGGAATATTGACGGTCATCAGATAAATAAAGATGACTACCGGCCCCACCAGATAGCACACAAGGTCAGGAAGGTTATGGGCCAGAAACAGCTCCAACTTTTCAATATCTTCATTCAGAACCGTTTTTATGTCCCCGGTGCGCCGTTCATTCAAGGCCCCTAAAGGCGCTCTGGCCATGTGTTCTGCAACCATGCAGCGCACTTTGAAAAGAGCGCCATAGGCCCCTTTGTGGGCTGCTACGCCGGAACAGCCAAACAGGGCAAACCGCAAAGTTACCGCCACTGCAATCATTACCACGGTATGTACAACAAGTTCCTGCGTGCAGGTATGATTGAAGGTGGCGTCCATCAGCCGGTAAATTCCAATGTAAGGGACGATAATGCAAAGACCGCTGACCGCCGATAGAAAAATTGCCAGGAACAGCCAGATTTTTTGCTCACCGGCCCAGTGGAGCAGCAAAGCTACTCTGTTTTCTTTTTTCTGTTTCATAGATCACCTCTCCTTTCCATCTGAAACAGAGAACAGCTCTCTCAATTTCGGGAGGGCATCCATTGTAACTGGTACATCATCGGGCATTTCGCCCTCGTCAAAATGCAGGACACGGGAGCAGGTACGGCAGACAAATTCAAAATCGTGGGTGACAATGAAAATAACCTTTCCCATATTGGACAACCGGCGGATCATTCCCGCCACCTGCGTCATACTGTCAAAATCAAGGCCGCTGGTCGGTTCATCGAATACCAGCAGATCTTTCCCACAAATCATGCTAACAGCTACAGCTACTCGTTGCTTTTGACCGCCAGAAAGCGTGTTTGGATGGCGCTCCCGATATTGGGTAAGGCCTAATTCCTCCAAAGTTGCATTTACCAGTGTTTGATCTGGATTGCGTATACCAAAGGAGCACTCTGCCTCCACGCTGTCAGCGAAAAGTTCATAATTCACATCCTGCATAACCATGTAAGAGCGTTTCAGCCTTTCCTTACGCTCAATCGGCTCGCTTTCCCACAAAAATTGTCCATCGCAGTCTTTGTGAAGCCCACAGAGAGCGCGGGAAAATGTAGTCTTTCCAGCTCCGTTGTGGCCGACAACACCAATCACTTCGCCCTTTCCGGCGGATAGCTCAATGTCATGCAAAATTGTTTGCTTCTTGTAACGGAGCGTCACATTCCGCAGCTCCAATACAGGGGTAGGCGCAGGCAAGTGGGCTTTTTGCGGGAATACCGCCTGTAGATCAACAGCTCGCAGCCCCATGTGTTCACGATCAGGTTCAGATAGCTGCCAAAATTCTTCCGGGGTGTATATTCCTTTGATTTCTCCTTTTTCCAGATAAACAATTCGGTCAGCCAACTCCATCAGGTAGTACAGACGATGTTCCGCTATCAAAACTGTTTTGCCCTGTTTTTTTATCAGCCGTAAATGTTCCTTTAGTTCCTGGATCGAAGTCATATCCAGATTAGAGGATGGTTCATCCAATAGATAAATCTGTGGGTTCATGGCATAAACAGAAGCAAAGGCGATTTTCTGCTTTTCTCCGCCGGACAACTCAAAAATATTTCTGTTTCGCAGCTTTTGAATATGCAAATCTTCAGTTGTCTGCTCTACTCGCTCAGCTAATTTCTCAGGAGGGCGAGCTTCATTTTCAATTCCAAAGGCAATCTCACTGTCTGTATCAACATTGAAAAACTGCGTCCGTGGATTTTGGAAAACGGAGCCAACCTTAGCGGCAATCTGATACATGGGGATATTGCTGATTTCCTGACCATCTACCAGCACACGGCCATGAAGCTCCCCCTGATAAAACTGAGGGATCAGTCCATTCACCAGCCTTGTAATCGTTGTTTTTCCGCACCCGCTGCGGCCACAGAACAGGACGAATTCTCCGTCCGAAATTTTCAAATTGATGTCGCGCAGCCCACCATGTTCCTGCCCCGTATAGGAAAACGATACATTTTCAAACTCAATCAACCGATCACACCTCCTCGCACACATAATTCAAAAATCAGATAAGCTACGGCAACGGCCATGACGCCCCAATCGGAAATTCCGCATTTTATCTGGACAAGACAGGTGCGTGGATTGGGATTTTCAATTCCACGAGTGACAGAAGCAACAGAAAGATCATCCGCCGCTTTTGAAGCTGCCATCAATAAAGGCACATAAATACACTCAACCGTCATGCCCGGATGTGTTAAAAAGCCCGCCAGAGATGGTGAAACATCTCTCATTCGCATAGCGTCTGTGATATAGCGCCAGTCCTCTTGAATAGTTGGAATGTACCGCAGCATAACTGCCATAGGAATTACTAACTTTTTGGGTGCGCGGACACGGTTCATAGCAGACAGGAACTCATTGACTTTTGTAGTAGTCAGAACAATCCCAGCCAAGGTTCCGCACGCATAGACCTTATGAAACAAGCCTAAAAAGGCAATAAACATTGTCCGCAGCGTGCCTGTCATTTCTGCCATGATCCAAACTGTCAGGGCACAGATGACCGCATAAAAGCATACAGCCTTAATGACATATTTCCACTTTCCAAAGAAAGCCCCCAATATCGCAATCAGCATAACAAGGATAAATTGATATGCAAGTGAGGGCGCAAACATGGACGATAAAACACACATAAGAATAAGAAAGAGCTTGGCCCGTGGGTCGAGCCAAAGCTCTTTCTTATGGCGTTTACCGCTCATGCTGTAATACCTGCTTTTTCAAACTGCTTTTTCAGCATTTTGCAGCCTACAAAAGCGCTGATTGCAGATGTAATGATAACAGCAACAAACATGGCAATCAGGATGCCGGTATTTGCAGTTGCCTGCATGGTGTCGATGTAACTCTGTTCAGTTCCGTTCCCCAGCATGGTCTGCGCCCAGCCGTTGGGATCAACAAAGAACACGATATATGAACCAGTGCCACCGAGAGAGAACAGGATATAAGACAGGCTGTTGAGTTTTTTGCTTTTGTACTGCCCTGCACCAGCAACAAAGTCCGCGACAATCGCCATGATCATGTAGCCCAATGCAAAAGCCCAGTGCATACCAGTCACGAACCAAATAATACCCATGATAACGCCCATTATAGAAAGGCTCCAACGCTTATGTACTTTTGCAATCAGCAAAAGATAAATGGGGCCAGCAAGCAGCCCACCTCCTGCTGGCATGAAAAAAGTAAGTACAGGATTCGTTGCAAAAAAGACACCGCCCACCAATACAAAAACAAATAACAGTGCAGTAAAAATACCTGTTGTTACAAGGTCTTTCACTGTCAGACCTTTGTTCATAGAATTTACTTGATTACTCATTTTGACCTCCTACCTTTCATTGTCTTGACTCGACAAGTGGTTTGTGATATTCTTCGGTTAGATACCTCTAATCTTCGTCTAATACAATACGCATTTATCGAACAACATTCAATAGGTTCCGGCAATGTTCGTCTGTTCCTTTCAAAAGTTCGTCTAATCGTTGCAAAAAGGAGGCGGTCTGTTTTCATGTCTGAAATTATTGACCAGTTTTATACACCGCTACTAATTGAACACGGTTTTATCCGTGACCCAGACAACCAGCAATATGGGGCATTAGGTGACTGCTGGAAACTTTCTCCCGAAGTTGGAGAAGGCACCTACTGGACTTATGGACAGAAAGACTTATATGATATTAAAATCCATAACTTTTCCTTCCACGAAGATTTCATGTTGGAATGCTCCATGCCGGAATGTCTGAGTATCACTCGGTATGACTCTATTTCCGGGGAGGAATTATCTCCATACCGTAGACTGTCTGCCGGTTGTATCAAAACATTTATTGGAGGCTACACTCCATACAAGGCTTTGATACATAAAAATATTCCAATCCGTTCGGTTGGGATTGAGATTGCACCGGCATATTATGAGGACTACCTGAAAAAACTGTACCCGGAGGCACAGATCAATCCTGTGGATGCATTTCGGAAGATCGACCAAACATCCGACTTTCCAGAAATGTCACGGTTACTCACTGAAATCAAAGACTATCGCGGGGAAGGGATTGCAGCAAAACTTTTTTATGAGGGTAAAGTCGCAGAAGCTGTTTCAATGGTGGTGGAATATCAGAAGAAACATCCTGATAAACCAGCCCATAAGCTCTCTCAACAGGATATTGAAAATCTCCAAATAGTTGCCGCTTATCTTAGCGATCACTATGCTTTTGATATTCCTCTGGAACGGCTAACACAGATTGCCTGCATGGGAACAACAAAGCTCAAAAGCTGTTTTAAGAAATACTACGACTGCACCATCACGGAATATGTTCAACAGCGGCGCATGAGTCAAGCAGAATATCTGCTGGCATATACAGAGCTGACAGTCGGGCAAGTTGCCCAAACAGTAGGCTATTCCACTTCAAGCCGATTTGCAGAATTATTCCGTAAAAGCACTGGATTGTTGCCATTGGAGTACAGAAAAAACGCACAGCGAAAATAAAATGAGTGCCAGAGGAAACTCTGGCACTCGTGAAATTTTTCACCCACATTCTAGTCGGGCTTACTATTTTCTTCACATCCCAAAAACTTTAAGCAAGCAATATCATATAGAATTTCAGATCCAACTCTTCTCGATAGATAACTTTTACATCGCTTATATCCTTCACTAGCATGACCTCCAAAAATTCCGATTCCTATTTTCGTTTCCATAGCATAGTGTACTCTTTTTCACCAGTAGCTTCATCCAAGCCTTCACATTGAATAATGAACCCTTCTCTTTGGTAAAAAGAAATTGCTCTGGCATTCTTCTGGTATACATTTAATCGTAAGCTGACTTTTTTATCCTTAACATAATCTAATAAAAGCTTACCTATGCCACATGACTGCATTTCATCGGAGACAAAAATACCTTCTATATATTTATCATTTAGTCCTACAAATCCTTGTATCATTTTATCTGCTTCAAACACATAAACTTCGTATTGTGACATCATTTCTTTTACTAATTCATAATTACTTTAGAACATATAATACAATTTCTCCTTTCAGACAATCACTCTTATCTCTTTGAATTTTCTACATTACTCTTCAGCTTTGACCAAACATAGCA
>NZ_JAQCZB010000011.1:144366-145742 GCF_027682785.1 Coprococcus sp. AF51-11b1
TTTGCGAAGAATTTGATAATCAAATATAATAGTTATTAAATTTTCTAAAATAAGTGGAATATCAACTGGAATTTATTTGATTAGATGTGCTGTAATAATTGTATAACTATAAGAGTTAATAGTTATTTTAATATTATCAATTTCACAATACCAATTTTTACTCTGCTTATAAATATTACAATTCTTATCTAAAATTTTATTTTTACAAAATTCAACTACATCATTAGTATTCAATTTTAGATTCTTCTTAATTCTATCAATCCCCATTTCAGTAGTATGCACTTTACTTATATTATCAAGTAATATTTGTTTATCTTCCATAACTTAATCTCCTCAAAAAATTACTATTTATCTAACAAATTAATAAATTGTAATTTAATAGCGCAAAAGGAAATATATGATATACACCCAACTAAGTAATCCATGAAAAATCGCCCAGCCGACAGACTTCCACGTTGTATAACTAATAACCATAGCTAATGCACTTCCAAAAGTTATTCCTGATTTTACCGTTTTCTTGACAGTCATTGATTTATTATCTTCCATGTTTGTTTCCTCCACAAATTATCGATTTTTCGTTCTCAGCGACTTCCCAATAAATGGGAATTTAACGTTCTCTTTTATGTCTATCAATAAGCAACAAAACAAACATAATAAGCCATATCCCCCATGCGATCCAACAGCCTATTCCTTGATATTGGATATCTATGATTATTCCAATAATAAAAGGAACTGACATAAACATCATTCTTTTTCCATATGCCTTACACATAGCATTCTCATCGTATTTCTTTCGTTCATCCGCTGATTTCATATTATAACCCGACAAGAATTTAGTAGCTTTTCCTTCTGATTTATAAAACCACATTCCAAACAAAAACATAATCACTGCCATCATAAAGTCAAAAACAATATAGAACATATAATACAATTTCTCCTTTCAGCCAATCACTCTTATCTCTTTGAATTTTCTACATTACTCTTCAGCTTTGACCAAACATAGCAAATCAGTATATCCTGACTGCATAAGTAATTGCTTAAAACCAGACATCACTTCTTCTTTTGTATAATTATTATTTTTCAAAAACTCACTATCCTTCTCACTAAGGTATTGGTAGAAAAGAGCTGCTGCCATTACCTCATTTCTGTCTGTATAATCAATGCTATCTAAAAGTATATTCTCTGCTTCGTTAATTTCCCCAGAATCAATCATATCAAGAAAATCTTTCAAATTATTCCCTGATACTTCATATTTATTTTCTTTTTCAAGTTCAACAGAAACATACTTTTTCCCAAACATTAAAGAAAATAATACTCTTACCATTTCTTTTATCATTCGCATAATATAGTCTTTTTCGTCTGTGAAATACATTTTT
>NZ_JAQCZB010000012.1:0-47090 GCF_027682785.1 Coprococcus sp. AF51-11b1
CTGGACTTTGCCTTTTCCTTTGCGGAATACACCGCATAAGCGGTCTGTGTCGGCATATCCTTGATATTCTCTTTGACAGCGTTTGCCTTGTCTTTCACTTTATTTTTCGTATCTAAAACAGCACCGACTTTTGAACCTGCACGCTGTCCCATGCTGGAAGTGGTATTGCCCCGATTTTCTTTAGAAGCCGTATTTTTTCTTTCGGCTCTCTTGCCAGCAACGGCACTTCCAGCCACCGCACCAGCTACACCGCCCGAAATACCGCCAGCACTTACCGCCCTTGCAATACGGTGTTCCATACGCCTAGCCCGATGTCGCATAAACAGATACGGTCTGCGGAATATGCGTCGTCCCATGCTTTGACTGTCGCCAGCATTAAGTGAGAACATACTCATTAAGTCGCCCAGCTTCATGTAGATACCAGCGAAACATACTATCTGCAAGAACGCCACCATAAAGAATGGGTAGTCTGTGGAAATGTTGTAAAACATACTGGAAATACTAAATGCCACCGTTACAATGAGCGTTATTCCTGCCCGTGTCATTATGGTATTAAATACTCTCACGATTGCCTGCTTTGCCATGCTTTCATAGCTCGGTATCATGGAAAGTAAAAAACTGATAGGTAAAAACATTGCAAAGATAATAAAAAGTATCTGGCTGAACAACATCATGCCCGTAAGCAAGAATACAAATATCGTGATACCCAAGTTAAAGAACAAGAGGAAGAACACCATACCCAAACGGTTCACGACCTGCGGTATTGTCAGATTGTTATTGTCGTTGTCCTCGATTTCTGTTTTCACGACTTCCTCTCTGGTTTTCCCGTCCTCGTCCTCTGGACTTGCCGATACGAGAGCTTCTACACGGTCTGTCCCGATTTCTTCTGCGTTGCTGTTCCCAAATTGAAGCAAGAGCCACGGCTGTTCCACTTGAATAGAAAATAGGCTGTCCCGTATCAAGTCCACGCTGTCCTTACCCTCGCTGTCGGAGTTAGGGAGCATGATTTTTGTTCCCAAATCCAAAGAAGCGGTACTGATGTCTGATGAAAATTCATTTATCTTCTTGATATAGTCGGGAGCATAAGCAATAAATGAAGCGGACAGCACGAACACCACCACAAAGTTGATAACAGCGTGAAGTGCTTTGCTGGTTTCCCGTTTTATCAGTCCCGTATAAGCAACGTACATTCCCACCACTAAGATAATGAGAAGCAGGAAACCAACATAGAAGCCCGTAGAAGAAAAGCCGTTCTCGGTAACGCCTGCAAGGGTCTGTATGCTTTTTCCGATACTGTCTGCCATATCATTGATGAAGTCCAGCTTATAGGCTTCCTGCACCACATAGCCCGTTGCATTACTCAAATACAAACTGATAGTCCAGACAAAGTTGGTAATGCAGTACAGCCCGTATTGTACCGATTTTCCGATACCGTCGAGCCAGTTCCACGGAAGCCACGACCAGCTATTATCGACGAAAAAATCAAGCTGGTAGTTGGAAAGGGGATATTTTGAATAAAGATTTTCTGCGTTTATGGTATCGTCTACAAGCCCCGTCGCATGAGCCACCGTCCCCAAAAGTGAAAGCAGGATAAGGGAGAGTGCCACCACGAACAGAGCCATTTTGAGAAAGTGGAAAATCTTCTTTTTTGTGAACACACCTTTTATCCTTTCTTTCATCACTCCACCTCATTTCTCTGTACGGGCGGTCTGGTATCAAAGGCGTGTAGCAGTTCTTCAAAGACTGGGTGTATCTGCACCACACCGACACGCCCGTATAAGTCCTGCAATAAGCATTGTCCGTTCTCCAAATCACGCAAGCGTTTCTGGTTGTTCTCATCGTCCTTGTCGATACCGAAAAACTCTAAGGTCTGCTTTATCTCGTTTATATCCGTGCTTCTAAATGCAAACTTTAAGCCGATATTGTTTTTCAGACTTTCCTTTGACACGTCATAGGCAGACTGGGTAACGAAATAAACGCCTGCCTGCATAGCTCGCCCAGCACGAACCAGCTTATTTGATAAGGTTTCTCCTTGTGCCACATTTAAGAACGCCCACGCTTCGTCTAAATCGACAATCTTAAAAATGCTTCTGTCCGAATGGATAAAATCAAGGGCAAAGGTACTAATCACAATCAGCATAGACACAGACAACAATTCAATGGTCGTGTATTCTTCAAAAGTGGTATCTTTATCTGGCAGTACAAGGTCGGCTACTTGAATGATATTGAGCTGATTATCCAGACTGATAGCATTTTCTACCGTACCGTCTGAAAACAGCAGGTGTGCAAAGTCGTAGTCCGTGAAGCTGTCGATATGGTCTGCGATATTTCTTGATATGGGCGTATCTTCACGGCGTAGCTCGTCTATCACATGGAGCAAGCCCCGACTGTCGCTCTGGGTAACGGAGCGTACTGCCTTACGAAGTACGGGGAATTTTTCGCCGTCCCTTGAAGAAATACCCGTAAGGAATGTTAAGATGTCGATTGCCAGACTTTCAGCGTCTTTTACATTCTTCATAATCACAAACGGGTCAAGAAGCCCTGCATTGTCCTTATCGCTGGTAAGATTTACGATATTGATTTCATGTGCAATCTCTGGGAGCGTTTCTTTCCAGTTACCACGCTCACTTTTAGGGTCTAACAGAAGTGCTTGACCGCCAAACAGCACCGCATAATATACCAGAAGATTGTTACAGAACGATTTCCCACCGCCAAGCGAACCGACAAAAGCAGACGCTAAAGCGTTGGTAACTGTACCTTTTACACCTTGACTGGCAAGGGACGGTTGCAGGTACACATTTCTTCCCGTATCAACAGAATAGCCCATATAGATACCCGTAGTTTCTCCTAACTGCTGTGTCGCACCAAAGCCAAGCCCAGCTAAAAAATCTGATTTTACATACTGCACATAGTCATTGATATATCGCTTGCTGGCTGGTAAAAATTCAGAATGAAGCCCCAGCATATCCCCAGCAGGACGCACCAGCTTTACATTGAGGTCGTCGTAAAAGTCCTTGACTTCATCACAACGGCGTTTCAGCTCGTCAAGATCGGGTGCAGACACCCGTATGACGTAGCTTAACTTATACATACTTTCTTTTGTCTGGTCTAAATCAGTTTCCAGCTCGTCCACGCTGTCTAAAGCGTCCACCACATTTGAGCTGGTTTCACTTCCTGCTTGATAGGCGTGATTATCAAGGTCTTTCAGTTCCTTTTTCTTGTTGCGGACGGTCGTTAATGCTTTCCGATTTTCCACGATTTCTACATTCATGCTCGTATCAACGGGGAATGTGAATTGCTGTTGCTGGAAATAGAAGATTTCAGACGACGGAAAATCAAGCTCTCCTACAATCGCATTGACGGTAAAATAGGACACATAGCTTTCCTTGTCCTCATGTTCCAATCGTAAATACCGCTGGCTTTCCTCAATCACACACCTTGTCGGACGGATAAGGTCGTAGTATTTTATCAGCGTCTCTTTGTTCAATTTTTTCTTTGGTAGCTGGTACTCATAATCTTCATAAGCGATACCGTCCCTGCCGTAAAGATGTTCCATGAGATACCCAAAATCATGGATTTCCAAGCGACGCACCTTAAAGCGACGGGAGATTTTATTTTCCAGTAACTTTTCCATTTTTATGTAACGGTTGATTTCATCATTCGGCATGGAAACAAAATCATTCATCAGCGTGTGGTTCACTTCATGGAGAAATTCTGTGAACGTCAGCCACACCGATTTTTTGATGTTCTTCAGATTGAGCTGTTCTTCCGTAACCATGAGCTTAAAGCCAAGAAAAAAGCGGTAGTCCACTTGATTGTCCCCAATCATAGATACTAACGCTTCGGTCTGTTCGTCTATCTTCTGGCAGGCAACTTCCTTTAATTTTCCAGTTACCAGCTTCTTTGACTGTTCCTGCATACTGCGGATTGAGCTTTCTGTGGCAATCTGCAACGCATGAATTTTACCCTCACGGGACTGTGCGATAAGCTGTCGGAAACTGTCATGCACGATAAATTTCTGCTCTGCGGATAGAAAAGAATAGTTGTATGGTATCAGCTCATAGTAGGCGAACACCTCATTGTCCTTGTTCCAGACAAGGTTATTGTCAATATATTTTATCGGGAACATAGTTCACACTCCTTACTGCCGTGATTGTTTCATTCAATATCTGCTTATGCAGTTTTACGGCTTTTCCTGCATAAGTGATTTTTGGTCGCAGGGCATAGGTTATCTGTGATTTCAAAAAGCTGTACGGCTTCTTTCCGTCAAAGGTTTTCTGCGACATGAACCAAGTGAGAGCAACGGGAATACCAAAGTATTTGAGAAATGCTCCCTCAATCATGGAAAGTGGGGGAATATCCCCAAACAGAATGATGATAAATTCCGTAATCACAAACCATGTAATCTGTGTAAAAGTAACGGGAAAGGGTAAGTTAAAGTCATTGATTGCATACAAGACTTTTTCCACGTTCCAGATACCCGTGTAGCTTTTAATCTTTTTCAAGTTCTTTCAGCTCCTTTCAAAATAGAAAAGGACAGCCATTTTCAGACTGTCCCTTAAAGAGAAATACGCTGTCAGTAGCAACAATGCTTGTCGCTGATCTTCCAGCGTTAATATGGTATCTCGCACATACCTCGGCTTGTTTCAATAAAGCAACCGCCCATATCCAAATCTCGCCCGTAGGCTTCATAGTCAATGTAATTCTGTAAGCTGGGTGGAATGTCCCCAAGTGCCTGCAATTCGTCTATGTAGTAGTAGGCAACATCTGTCATGGTTTCACAGTCGGGATAATAGTAAATATCGTCCTTATGTTCCACGACTTCTTCCAGCGTCCCATAGTGGCTGATAAATTCGTCCAGACACTCTACAATATAGTCGGGAAGTTCCTCTATCATTTCATACATCTCATTGAGTTCTTCAATGGAAACATACTCGCCAATCGCAATGGGAAAGTTGTCGGTATCATGGATAGCGTATTCCTCATACTGTTCATTCAAGCCGATTTTTTCTTTCACATCTTCCTCGTCAATGGGGAACGTGAACCAAGCACCGACTAAATAGCCCTCATTGTATTTGCCAAGATTAGCAATATAAACCGCCATATCATCAATCATAAGCACCACCTCATTTCCTACTCTGGCAGTTCAAAGATACCGTGTTCTGTTACTAAAAATTTCCCGTGTTCCTGCAAGTGAGAAGCGTAGGCTTCAAAGTCAAAGTAGTATTCTTGACAGTCCTCGGATAAATGCTTGAACATCGGGTCGTTCATCAGCTTTTGCCTTGCAACATCTATCATGCTTTTACAGTCGGGATAAACAATAATCACGTTCCTGCAAATATAAAGTGCTTCTAAATTTTCAAACACCGTAAGTAGTGATACATATTCTTCCTGCATATCACTTGAAAGCTGGCGGTACATAAAATCTAATTCGTTGAGCTGGTACACGCTGGTGTGTTCGTGGACTTCATCAGCATAAGGCAACACCTTTTCGATAATACGATAATCCCCACTTTCTGCACCGATACCTAACTTTTCTTCAAACTCGGCAACATCTATCGGCAGGTCGAACCAGTATGATATTGTTTCTTCGCCAGTTGTTCCTCTCGTTTCCACCAGCACCCTTGTTTCCTGCATTGTTCCTCACGTCCTTTCTGTTGCTTCATCACATCTTTTAAGCTCTGGTACGACATACCAAACACATACTTTGAAAAATCTTCTAACTGTTTTATATCATAATTCGTAAGCGGTAATCGCTTCATTTCATGCCACACTTTACGCTTGTAAGAGGGCAGGTTAGAAATATAATCACAGCCGACGTTTGCCTGCATATCCTTAAAAATATCGCTCATTTCATCACTCCAATCTGATTTTAGGTAAGAAAAAAGCAGTCAATCCTAAGACTAACTGCTTTATGTATATGGATATAATTTGATTAAGTTTTAAAACCAGTTTGTTTTTTCATCTCTAAATTGAGGGTTATCGCTGTGTTGATATGGATTATAGTTATTCAGATTGCAACCATATTCTTTTAATGATTTGATTTTGTTATCTTCTGTCCATTCAATTAAGGAAATACCGTCAAATTCTTCAACGCTTCCCGTATTCATTTCATTTTTAAAATACCATTCTACGACAGTTTGATTTTCTTTATGAAAGAACTGTTTAATATCCCAAATAATGACTTTACCACGAGTATTCCATTCATTAAACCAATGTTTTACTGTTTTAAGATTTTCATATTTAGGACACCAGCTTTCCGTATAAACAACATCTTCTGTAAAAATTTTATCTATTCCTAAGTCTTGCTGTTTCAACCACATATCAAACCATAAACGAATAATTTTTTCTCTCTCATTCAAAATAGAACACCTCGATTACTTCTTTTTTCACATTATAGCACCCATACATCAGCCCCACAATAAAATTTTATGCACCGATAATCTTATTGAACAGCTCTAACAGTACATCTTTCACACCGCCAGCATTGAATACCAAGCCGACAGCAATCAAGGCAACTACCAAGAAACCGATAAGTTTTGAAAACTCACGCTTGAACCCTAAGTAGATACCGATAACCACAATCGACATAAGCACTAAGCTCTGTGCGTTGCTTAAAAACCATTGATACAAATTTTGCCCGAAATTCATGTTATTTGTCCTCGCTTTCTTTTAATTTCTTCATTTCATAGTCAGCTCCTTTGCCAACACTTAAAATACACATCAAGGCTACGCCGATACCCGTTCCAACAGATACCAGCAGGAAGTCTTTCAATAATTCCCACATTTTTTCATCACTCCTAACTTTCTACTAAATCTTTTGCAGGGGTCGTCTGCTGTTTGATTATCATTTCATGCTTTTCTGTGAGCTTTGCCTGCTGTTCGATAGTTTTCATGTAGTCTGTTCCGTTTCCCTTATCAATCCTTTTCAGCATTTTCAAGGTCGGTGCTACCTGCCGTTGTACCCACCGCAATGTACGGTCTAAGGTGTAAGGCTCTGGCTTTGTCGTCAGCTTCAAGCTCTGTCTGTTATCGCCGATAAACCACGCCCAGCGGTCATTGAGTTTCCAGTCATTTTTTCGCTTGTCTGCTTCTTCATCAACAAACCGCACATACTGGTTGATGATAGAAAAGGCAGTCTGCTCTGCGTCATAATAGGTCAGCAAATCTCGTACTGCATAATAGGCACGTTCATTTCTAAGCCGTATCTCAAAACGGTTGATAATGTCGGCTTCTTCCAGCGGTGTCCCTAACTTGACGTACTGCTCATAGTCCTTTTCATAGATACAGAAATACACATCTGATTTTAGCGAACCAAGATAAAGGGTGCGTCCCATATATTCTCTGTCGTCCTCTCTATGCTTGATAAGCTCGCCCGACTGATAAAACTTATAACTTCTGGACTTTCCGATATATTCCCGTTTCCTGCATTTTTCCGCAAGCTCTGGAATATCCAAAATACCCGTATGGTCGTTGATAGCAAGGTCGATACGCTTCATCACGCCACCGTCTATGAGTGCGTCCATGAGAAAGTCATACCAACTTCTTTGTTGTGCCAGCAGGTAACTTTCAAACTGTCGGCAACCACGCCCCTTTAACTCTAAAAGGACACCTTTTTCTTCGTCAGCCGACGTATAGATAAAGATGTCCCCTAAAGAATAATGCTCCGTATAACTGTAATGTCCGTAATCTTCATGGAGCATATAATTGATATTCAGTTTTAATATATCTTTGATGATGTGCTGTATATCCAGCGTGGGAAAACGAATTTTCACATAATCAAACAGCATGGTAAGCGGTACTTCTGGATTGAACCTTGCCAGTTCCTTATGCAGAGTTTCCAGAAGTTCCTTTGACGGCTTCATTTTTCCACTTTCTATCTTGTTGAAATATTCCCTTGTGATACCAGAAGCCACCGCCAGCCTGCCTTGTGAGATACCGTAAGCAATCCGTTTCTCCCGTAATTCTTTTATCCGTTGTTCTTCATTCAGAACCATACCCCCAATCTGTAAAGTGTGAAGTTTTTTAAGGCGACTTCACAGCCGATTTTTGCTAGAAAACCATGCCAGAAGCCTTATGTTTCCTATGTTTTTTGTCTATTGTCTATTTGCAAACGTACCCCTCTGTTAGATACCGAGGGGTTTTACCTGCTGGCGTGGCTGACGCCACACCAGCAACGGCTAGTCCGTGCCGTCGCCTTTCGCTTCGCACGTCGCCGTCCCGTCCTGCCTTGCTTGTGCAAGAGAGCTGATAGTCTGTAAAAAATCATGTCCTTTTGGGACTAAAGGCGTGTAAAACTCACTTATGACGCTTGTTCCCACATCACAATAGCCACGCCCCTTGATACGCTTCTGGAAAAACTGCTTTTTCACATCTGAACCACCCAGCATACCGTAACCTAATTCGCTGATACGCCCAAGTCCCACACGGAAATTGAAGTTATCTCTGATACCATCTGAAAAATACTTTGCGTCTGGACGCTGGCAGGCAACAATAAGGAAATAACCTGCTTGTCGCCCTAACATAACGATTTTCTTTAACTGGCTAAGTAAGCTCACGCTTTCTTTTGTCCCCAACATTTCAAAAAACGCTACATATTCATCAAAGATAAGAAAGCAGGGTGGAAGTCCCAGATAGGCGTAGTTTTCGCCCGTCTTATAGTTCGGGTGTTGCTTCATTTCCTCACTTCGCCGTACCATGCCCTCATAAAAGGCATTGACGCAATCAATCATTTCTTCTTTGGTGTGATAGACATTAGGCATGACTGTTCCCAAGTCTGCAAGGTCGCTGTTCTTTGGGTCTAAGATATAAAGGACAGCGTTGGTATGCAGTAAGGCTTCAATGAGCGTCAGCAGAAAATAAGTTTTACCGCCACCAGTCCCACCAGCAATCAAAGCGTGAGGGAGTGCGTCATATTCCCACACAAGATTTTTCATCAGCCTAAGACAGCCGTTTTCTGCCCATACTTCATCAATGGTAATGCGGTTTGCTATCATGTCATAAAGCAGGGTGTATTCAATATAGCCGTCATGTAAGGTCTTGTCGGTCAGCTCGCAATACAAGCCACTTTCCAATTTATCCTCTAACCGTAAAAGCTGGTCTTGATATTTTCCTAACGTGATTTCACAGCGGATATGGAGCAATCCCTTTTCCATTTGATAATAAATCTTTGGAAACCAGACGATTTTTTCCCTTGATCTGCTTTGCAGGTCAGTAAAAAAACCGCTGTCTTGTACGGTATCGGCTTCATACCACTTATTTTCCAGTATCATTCGTGCCAGCTTTTGACGGTGCAATAGCTTCTTGAAACTGTCGTAACAGAAGCGGTAATACAGAAAAGCGACCAATGCACAAACACCAGTCGCTATCAGCACAGTTATGAAGTTGTAAGGGGAAAGCGTCAAGCCGTTTTCTAACAAGCTGAAATGTTCCCAGTCGGTACGCATGAGCTGTTTGATGTTCAGTAGCAGAAGAACCGCCATGAATACAAACAGAAGCGTCCCTATGGAAAAGTGGTAGACAAGGTGCTTGTCGCTGGCTCTGATACGGTGTCCTTTGTTCCAAATCATACGCATAAATCAATCCTTTCTAGGTATGAAAAAAGCAGTCAATCCTAAGACTAACTGCTTAATCAACAATAAAGTGTAAATTTTATTGTTTCTTTTCTTCTTTTTTATCTTTTTTATTTTTTCTATCCCACCAAGTACCTGCTAATGAACAACTTCCGCCCATAACTATAAAGCCAATCATAATAAGCCAAAATTCCATGATTTCTCCTCCCTTTTAATTTGTTAAATGCTGGCAAATAAAAATTACAACAAAACATATAATAAGTGCGATTACACCTGCAATGAATGCAAATATGATTTTTTGATAATTTCTTTTTCCTATTTCTTGTTGTGTTTCATCATGCGTTAATTGCTTTCCGTCAATAAATGCCAAAATTTCTTTATAGGTTTGAATGTCATGGCTCTTTTTGAATTTTTCAATCTTACTTGCCGTATAGAGCGTTATTGCAAACAAGCATAACCAAATAATAATTCCTATATTTCCCTTAATACTAAATAAAGGATAGGCACTTATGGCTACGACTATCAATTCAATTAGGAAAACTACACTTATCACATTAAACTTTTTAATAGTTGCTTTTTCTACAATCTCCCTCATCTCCTTTATATCTTCTTTTATAAAATTATCTAAAGACACATTGAAGATATTAGATAAAGTAATTAAACTTTTAACATCTGGACAACTTTTATTTGTTTCCCAGTTAGAAATTGTTTGTCTTGAAACAAATATTTTAAGAGCCAGTTCTTCTTGAGAAATTTTTTGTTGTTCCCTAAATTTTTTGATTTGTAATCCAATATCCATCTTGAATCTTCTCCTTTATTGTATATGAATATAGCTATTTTGTCTGTCAAAAGCCTTTGACATTGCCATTTTCCCTTGTCAAAATAGTTTTACATGGCTTAAAACAGAACTTTTCAACTAATTATATCGGTTCTATATATAAGTTACAAGAAAAATATGGGCTCACATTTATTTTTTCATCTGTCCTTGCGGTACATGGTTCTGTGGATTGCCTGCGTTCTGATTGCCTTTATTCTTCAACACAATATCCTCTGCCTTTACATACCAGTCCACATCTGCACCCGTATAGGTTTTTCGTGATACCGTATCGGCTACTGGATTGACAAGCTCCACAACTGCATTGTACGGAAATTCCCTTACTGGTACTTCTGGCGGTACAGACACGGGGATAATTCCACCATGCAGACTGCACTTCAAATCATAGATACGCTTTTTAAGCTGGGTACTCGGTGTCCCGTCCTCATTCTGCAAGAATACATCACGCACTGCTGTAAATTTTAATTCTCCAAATGTTTTCTCTTTGTCAATAACAAAACCGTTTGATAATCTCATAATATTTTCACTCCTTTACTTTTCTTCAACTGCTACAATATCATCAGCAAGTAACACATAATCGGTATGTCCCATATCCCCAATTGCGTAACCTCTGCCGTATAATTTCGGATTGACAAGTTTTACTTTCTGTTCATACTTGAAATGCTTTTCGCCAGCCTGCACGGGAATTTCCACGACAACATTTTCGCCTTTCTGCACATCAGAATAAAGGTTGTAGCTTCGTCTGGCTAAGACCCTGCGGTTATTTTTATCTCTTTCAAAGATAGGCTCGCTTTCGCCTGCAAATTCAAGTGTTCCAAAAGACTGTGCCATATCTGGCACGACATATTTCATTTCCATATTGTTTTACCTCGTTTCTTTCTATATTTGATAAGTTTTTGATAGTGATTTCTTATTCTGGCGGTTAGGGAAGTACCAGCAAGTCCCCAGATAGTAAAGGGTAAAATAAATGCTTACGCACCCTTGACTATCCGTGTTCTTGCAGGTAAGTAGCAGACAAGCCAGAATAAGCGGAAGTCTGCCGACACGGTATCGGCGGAGAACGTGATTTTTCTTTTCTCATATCGTTACCGCCTTATGATTTCTTCATTTTACGGCGTTTGCAGAAGAAGATACCTGCCAGTCCAGCACCAGAAGTTAGTAATAATGCAAGCAGTCCGTAAAGGTTCGTGTTATCGCCCGTTTTTGGACTGTCTGTTTTATGCGGTGTATCTGGTGTCTGTGGTGTTTTGGGTTTCTCTGGTTCTTCTGGGACTTCGGGTTTTTCCTTAAAGGTAATCGTCTGTCCCTCGTTGTCAATGTCTTTATGCTCGGTAACTTTCTTCGGCTCGTCTGGATTGCTTAAATCGTACAATTCTTCAAAAGTTACAAGCTGTTTGCCGTCAAGAGAAGTAGCGTCAAAGGTAAAGGCAACTTCCGCTTTCATAGTTTCGCTGTCTGCGGTAAAGGTGTAATCACTTTCCACACGTTTTCCATTGATAAGAAGCTCTGCATTTTCTTCTTTCAACATCTGCCAGCCTACAAGTTTGTACTGTGTGCCGACTTCTAAGCCCTCTAAGGTTATGGTATCAATGATTGTTACCTCTTTTCCAGCTTCAAGCTCTTTGTTGCCGTCCTTATCGGTAGCAGTCGTATGAATTTTGATGATACGCTCTGTGATAAGTACCGTCTGTCCGTCGTCCTCAATGTCTTTATGTTCCGCAACTTTTACGGGTTCTTCTGGATTGCTCAAATCGTATAATTCCTCGAATGTTACCAGATTTTTACCGCCAAGCTCGGACGCATTGAATGTATAAGTAATTTCCACTTTCATAGCTTCATCATCAGCGATAAAGGTATAGTCATTTTCTACACGCTTTCCATTGATAAGAAGCTCGGTGTTTTCTTCCTTTAACATCTGCCAGCCTTTGAGCTGATATTTTGTGCCTTTTGTAAGTCCGTCTAATTTGACGGTATCAACGATTGTTACCTCTTTTCCTGCAAGGATTGTCTTTTCGCCGTCCTTACTGGTCGCTGTGGTATGGATAGAGATTTCTTTTTCGTATTCATCAGTCAAAGTACCTAAATCAATCACAAGGTTATTTCTTGATACCACGATTTCAAAAGGTGGGATAAGCTCAAAGCCTTTGTTACTATCGCAACGCATTTCTTCAATGATGTAGGTATCATAAGGCAACGCCCCTTTGCTGTCGTCTGGTTTAGAAGTTCCAAACCATACACCGTCCTCGCTGGTCTTTCCTGCGTTGGTATTATGCTTATGAGAAGCCCAGTCAGAAGAAGTGGAGAATTGCCCGTTATCATCAGTTACCACAACATGACTTTCGCCCGTTGTCTTGCTTGTGATCCTAAAGGGAACATCAGCAAGACGCTTGTGTGTGCCTGCTCCGATTTTTACGCCCTCAATATCTCCACGCTTAATCTGATTGTAGATAGAATGGGCTTCGTCGGTTAAATCAACGATTTTTCCATTCTCTGTGATTGCAAAATCAATCGGTTTTGCACCGTCTGTCAAATATCCGTTTGGAGCTTCACTCTCAACGATACGGAATTTTCCATAAGGTAAAAGGTCAGCAGACGTAGAAGCGACACCCTCAATGTCTGTATGGATTGTCTTTACCACTTCATTTTTCTTGTATAGCTTGCCCTCAACCAGTACCGCATTATCATTTAAGGAAATGATGTCAAAGGCAGTATCTTTCAAAGTGGCACTTCCTTGTGGTTTTGTATCGCCCGTTTCTAAATCTCGTTTCTGAATTTTCACACCGCCACGGATAACCTTGTCTGATACAGAAAACTGGTTACTTCCAGTCAATACGGCAAGGTCGCCGTCCTCGGTAATCTGTGTTACATATAAGCCCTTAATCTGTTCGGACTTATCGCCAGCCTGCATATATGCACCGTCCAGCAAGTAACCGTTTGGAGCTTTTGTTTCTTCTACGGTTAGTGTTCCAAGTGGAAGAACGGCTTTGCCGTCCTGCATATAGAAACTGTCGCCAGATACCTTGTATGCGTCCGCTAATTTTGTAACATAGTGGATTGTACCGTCGCTGTCTGTTTCGGCGATTGTCTTTGTAACCCATGTTCTTGTAGCTTCGGCAGGGAGATTGTCTTTATTGTAGAAGCCAGTATAATACTTCCATGTAAATTCCGCACCTGCTAAAGAAGCGTTCCCCTGCGGATTGTCTTTCTGTGTTTCCATATCAATCTTGAAGAGTTCAATCAAAGTGTCTGTTACCTTTGGTGTATCTGATACGTTCAAGGTCGCTGTCTTTCCAGCTTCAACCTTTAAGGAATATATATTTGTATCAACCTTATATCCTGCTGGTGCGGATAATTCCTTGATATAGACTGTGTCAGCCGTTACCTCTACGACATCTGTATTTCCGTTTTCATCAGTCGTAAGGGTGGCAAGCTGTTTCGTGCAGTCCTTATCAGCAAAGACACCGTATGTCGCACCAGCGATAGAGTAATTCCCGTTACCGTCTGTAATGCTGGTATTACTGGAAGTCTTTTGAAGTTTCGCATTTCCAACATTGAGTTTCGCCCAGAATTGTCCCAATTCCTGCCCCTCGCCAGAGTAGATATAACCGCCACATTCATAGCGTCCTTTATTCTCTTTGACAAAGGCTTTTGCACCAGCGAAAACTTCGTCCTGCGTTGCCTTTGGAATTTCATCATAAGAAGCTCGCACGTTATCGCATTGCCAGCCAAGATGTACGCTTAATCTCTGCCAGACAACAAGCTGTCTTAAAAGGTAGGCGTGGTTTTTGCTTATTCCGTTGTGGCTGTCTGTGTACTGTTTTACATATTCGATAGATAAGGCAACGTCGCTTATCTGGTCGGCACTCATACGGGTGCTTGCGTCAGCTCTGGTCTTGTAGCCATTCTTAAAGTCTGTGTTAATGTCGATACAGTAAGCGTCCTCGCCCTCAACGGTCAAATGTCCCTCATTAAAGGTAGAACCAATCGAACCGTCATTCATTACTTTTTCAACGATACCGACACGCTCTTTTGACTCCGTCCAGTATTGCTTACTTTCTGCATGAACGGGTGTAGTCGGCAAAGCAGTAACGACAGTTGCAAGAGCTAAGAAGCCCGTACACAATCGTTTTAACATCTTTTTCATAAATCTAATGCTCCTTTCATTTTTGGTAATAAAATAACCGTCCATAATGAACGGCTGAAAATAGAAAAGGAACGTCATTTTAGGCGTTCCATAGTCTATGAGTTATTCAATTTTTCTTGTTTCAATACTGATGTGCTGTACCATA
Source organism: Coprococcus sp. AF51-11b1 (assembly GCF_027682785.1). NCBI lineage: Bacteria > Bacillati > Bacillota > Clostridia > Lachnospirales > Lachnospiraceae > Coprococcus > Coprococcus sp. AF51-11b1. The sequence goes on from NZ_JAQCZB010000012.1 coordinate 14,697, forward strand.
TCTTTGCATATCTAGGAAAACTTGCGTATCAAGGCTCATTCAATGGTAGTAAATAAGTAGTAAATTGATGTGTTTGTTTCCTTGAAAATGCTGATAGATACTGTGTTTTAGCGGATAATCAGATTTTTATTGTGTTTTTATACGAAAAACTGAGAAAATTTGAAGGAAAAACTGCCTAGAAAAAAATGCGGCTGAAAAAATCCAAACAAGGATTTTTTGCGGCCAAAAACAGAAAGTATTTATCAAAATAAAAATATCCTGAACAAGTTGCAGAGTCAGAAAGCTCTGTAACTGTCAGGATATTTTGTTTGGTACTGTCAGCTCTAAAAAACGTTATTTACCGACAGCTCCATTTGTTTTTATGATTAATCCAAAAAAGTGCCGCTCCATCATCGTTTTGATGACTTCGCGGCACTTTTATATACTCTACTATAAATAATTTCTTCCACTTCTAATTATCTCCCACACCCGGTATCCCACGCTTCCATAGTAATAACTCATCGGAGCATCTCCCGGAAAATACCTTACCATTCGGTACACATAATATAGAATCAGTCCTACGCACAGAAGAATCACCCATTTCCCAAGACTCTTCGTTTCTTTTCTCTGTATGTATCTCCGCACGCCAAACCATCCCACCAGAATAATCACACCATAAATAAACGGATGCATTTTCCATGCCCCGGCAAAGTCCCCTCGTAGCACCATAAACATCGCTCTTGTAAGCCCGCATCCCGGACAAGGAAATCCCGTCATGATCACCATTGGACACAGACTGTATAAAAACTTTCTTCCTATAACAAAATAAATTGCAAATACAAGAATCGCAATGCGGATATTCCATAAGTCCTGTAAAAGCATCTTTATTCCTGCTATTAATCTATTTTTCACAAAAGTGTTCCCAACTTTCTTATTGAGGTGCATCTTTTTTCAAAATATCCTGCACATAATCAATCGGTCTTTTTACTGCTTCCGAAATCATTTCATCTGTGCATTTCATTTCATGTAAACTCCAGATAAATTTAACCGTTGTCTCCTCCTGTCCTATCTCTCGCCCTTCTATTCTACCTTCTTCTCTTCCCTCTTTTCTTCCTTCTTCTCTCCCTCTTCTAACTAATATATCACTAAACCCTGTCATCGTCATAGCCACATCCTCCTTAAATTCATCTTCCCATTCAATATGTGAATATGTCTCTATTTCTTCTATATTTCCCACAAATATCTGATTAAGATAATCAAATATCCCTGCATCTTCGCCCCGTATCCGATATTCATCCGTCTCCGAAACCGGTGCGTCACTGACAACCTCATCCGATGTAATCGATGCAAGGTCCAGACAATTCAGGATCTCTTCCTGCGAACACCCTTCAAATTCCGGAATCACCATCTCCATAATCGGCACAATGATCTCTTTGCTCTTAAAGAGTTTCTTCACGCCCTTGTCATACTCTGCGCCAATATTTACAGATGATGCAATGTCGTATTTTGTCTCTATTTTCATTTCTATTTTGGATGATTTTCCACCTAACCGTCAACCAATAAATTTTTTTCTTCTCCATTTTTTCTATTATAACATACCCCACGATATTCTAAAAATTAAATTTTCCTAACTTTCTCTTTCCATCCTTTCATCCTTCCACAGTCGAATGAACTCAATAAAAAAAAGAATCCGGATGCATTTGCAGAAGCCTAAGAAAAACTTGTTCTTAGCCTCCGAAACAGCATCCGGATCCTTTTTTTCATTATTTATTTACTTAATGATCTTCTTCGGACATTTCTCCGCACATTTTCCACAGTTTGTACATTTTTCCGGATCAATGTGTGCGATATTATCTACTACATGTACTGCATCAGATTCACATACTTTTTCACACATCTTACATCCGATACATCCTACGGAACATACGCTCATAACGTCTTTTCCTTTATCTTTTGAGCTGCACTGTACAAGATGCTTCTGTTCATAAGGTACAAGCTCGATCAGATGTTTTGGACAGGTGGCGATACATTTACCACAGGCTTTACATGCTTCTTTGTCAACTACTGCAATTCCGTCTACGATATGGATCGCATCGAACGGACATGCCTTTACGCAGCTTCCGAAACCAAGACATCCGAAAGAACATCCTTTTGGTCCGCCATTCTGCATCATGGCTGCCATCTGGCAATCTGTAATTCCTGTATAATCATATGCCTGTTTTGCTTTTTCGCAGGTTCCTGCACATTTTACAAATGCAACTTCGTGTACGCTTTCACCGGCTTCTTCGCCCATGATCGCTGCGATCTTTGCTGCTACCGGAGCACCGCCGACCGGGCACTGTCCGACCGGAGCTTCTCCTTTTGCGATAGCTGCTGCAAGACCGGAACATCCGGCATATCCACATCCACCACAGTTGTTACCCGGAAGTTCTGCGAGAATCGCTTCTTCTTTTTCATCTACTTCAACTGCAAATTTCTTACCTGCAATTCCAAGGAAGACACCGATGAATACGCCGGTACCGCCTACGATAAGTGCAGCAATCAATACTCCTGTTATACTCATAACACGGTCCTCCTTCTGTTAAATGATTCCTGAGAATCCAAAGAACGCGATGGACATCAGTGCTGCTGTAAGCAGTACGATCGGAGTTCCCTGGAAAGACTCACTGATATCGTTGTATTCGATCTTCTCACGGATACCAGCCATGATCACGATCGCGATCGTGAATCCGACTGCTGTAGAGAATCCGTATACAACACCTTCAAGAATGTTATATCCTTTTGTTACACAGTTCAGTGATACACCAAGTACTGCACAGTTTGTTGTGATCAACGGGAGATATACACCAAGTGCATTATAAAGCGGAGGCATAACCTTCTTGAGGAACATTTCTACAAACTGAACGAGTGCTGCGATAACCAGGATAAATACGATGGTCTGCAGATACTCAAATCCTGCCGGATGTAAGATGAACTGGTAGATTGCACCGGTAATAAAGGATGCAATCGTGATAACGAAAACAACTGCGCCGCCCATGCCGGCTGCTGTCTCAATTTTCTTAGAAACACCAAGGAAAGGACAGATACCGAGGAACTGGCTGAGTACGACGTTGTTAACAAGCGCCGAACCAACTGCTATAATAAGTAATTCTTTCATCTCTTATCTCCCTCCTATTCCTTTTCCTGACCTGTCGGGAACACGTGTCCGTCGCATCCGCCGCATGAAGCACATCCGCCTTCACAGCATCCCTGCGCTTTGACAACTTTCTTTCCTTTTGCTTCCAGTTTCTTCATGATCTTGTTACGTGCCGCAACAAGGAATGCAAGGACAAGGAATGCACCAGGAGCAAGGATGAAAATAGTAACAGGTTCGTAGATATCAGGCATAACCTGAAATCCGAATAATTTTCCGGAACCAATCAGCTCTCTGACGATACCGATGCAGGTAAGACCAAGTGTGAATCCAAGTCCCATACCAATACCATCAAATACAGATGGAAGGACCGGGTTCTTTGATGCATATGCTTCTGCACGTCCGAGGATGATACAGTTAACTACGATCAGAGGAATATATACACCAAGTGATGCATAAAGACTAGGTACAAAACCTTCCAGAAGGAACTGTACCACGGTAACAAGTGTTGCTACGACTACGATAAATGCCGGCATACGAACCGAATCCGGAATAATCTTACGCAGCATGGAAATCAAAAGGTTTGAGAAAATCAGTACCACTGTGGTAGAAAGTCCCATACCAATACCGTTGATTGCGGATGTTGTAACCGCCAGTGTCGGACACATACCAAGCATCATAACAAAGGTCGGGTTTTCTTTTACAAGACCGTTATAAAGTCTTTCTGTACATTTATTCATTTCCACTACCTCCTAACGCTGTCTGGTAATATCCAAGTGCTGTGTTGACAGCTCCTGTGACTGCACGGGAAGTGATGGTTGCACCACTCAAAGCATCGATCGGCTGTCCGTCTCCGCCGTCTTTGGATACATAGAATTTTTCAGCCTGCTGTCCTGCAAACTGATTGTAAAAGCTTGGTTCTTTCGCACGCATACCAAGACCTGCTGTCTCGCTGATGGAAAGGAAAGAAATGCCATTTACCGTACCGTCACTCATGATACCGACTGTAATCTGGATATCTCCGCCGTAACCATCTTTGTCGGTTACTGTTATAACATAACCAGCTTCGCTTCCATCCATAACAGCAGAATAGACTTCATCTACTGTTGCATTCGTTCCCATCTTTTTGATTGCTTCTTTGGCAGCTTTCTGATCTACGTCCATTGCCTCAAAGGAATCTGCTTCCGGATAAACGGCCTGACACGCTTCCTGTTTCTGCTTTGCCTGTGTCTGTGCGATTGGACCTTTTGTTACTTCGTAAGCAGCTCCAAGTACCAGACCGGATACAACGGTGATTGCTGCAAGGATCAGTGTATTTTTGATAATCTTATTCATTATTTTTCTCCTCCTTTACCGAAAGGCTTTGGAAGAGTAACTCTCTCGATCAGCGGTACAAGAAGGTTACTGAAGATGATCGCATAAGATACACCTTCTGCTGAACCACCGAACAGACGGAACAGACCAGTCAGACATCCAAGAAGGATACCATATACGATCTGCCCTTTTTTGGTGATCGGGGAAGTTACATAATCGGTTGCCATAAACCATGCTCCAAGCATCAGACCACCACCGCAGAGTTCTGCTGTCATGTACTGAACATTGAAGAATCCAATTCCATCTACAAATCCACCGAAGATTCCGATGAAAAGCGCAAATGTCACAATATATGTACCCGGGATACGAAGATCAATGATTCCTTTGAGGATCAGGATGATCGCTCCGATCACGATTGCGATAACGGATGTCTCACCGATGGTTCCGGCAATATTTCCGATCAGCATGTCCATGCTGTTCACACCGTCAAGTGCTGCATTTCCTGCTTCGATATTAGCACGGATCGTTGCCAGTGGTGTTGCACCAGATACGCCGTCATATACGAAGCTTGTCATTCTTCCTGTGAAGGAAATAAGAAGGAAACATCTTGCTCCAAGTGCAGGGTTCATGAAGTTCTGTCCCAATCCGCCAAAGAGCTGCTTTACAACCAGGATCGCGAATACACTTCCGATGATTCCCATCCAGATCGGGGCTGTCGGCGGAAGGTTGAGTGCAAGCAGAAGTCCTGTAACTGCGGCACTGAAATCCTTGATCGTAATCTTTTTATGCATCAGTTTTTCGTAAATGTACTCCGTAAGAACTGCTGCTGCTGTTGTCACAATAACAAGCAGCCATGCATGTGTGTCACGGAAGTTGTAAATTCCAAAGAAAGTTGCCGGTAACAGAGCGATGATAACCCACAGCATGATATTGCCGGTTGTCTCTTTAGAACGGATATGTGGTGAAGATGATACTTTTAACTGTTCACTCACTTTTGTTCACCTCTTCCTCTCTATTCTATTTTTTCTTTTTGTTGGCAAGTGCGGTTTTTCTCATCGATCCGATTGCCTGCTTCAGTTGTCTCTTAGCCGGACATACATAACTGCAGGATCCACATTCTACACATTCAAGACCATTGAATTTGAGGAACGCTTCTTCGTCATGGCGTTCTGCAAAATCAGCCAGTCTTGACGGAATAATGCGGCTTGGACAGGCGTCAACGCACCGTCCGCAGTTGATACATGCTGTCGGTTCACAGGCTGATACTTCATCTTTTGACATGCAAAGAATAGATGAAGATGTCTTGGTGATCGGTGTATCTGTCGTATACATCGCAAATCCCATCATCGGTCCACCTGAAATAACTTTTTCACAGCCTTCTTTGAGTCCGCCGGCGGCTTCGATCAGTTCGTTCTGGTTGGTTCCGAAAAGTACTTTGTAGTTACCAGGATTTACAACTCCATCCCCTGTTACAGTAACGACACGTTCCATAGAAGGAATGCCTTTTACTACTGCATTGTAAATGCTGATGATGGTCTCTACGTTGTCTACTACACATCCAGCATCTGCCGGAAGCATGGTAGAATTGATCGCACGTCCTGTATTTGCAAAAATCAGCTGACGTTCTGCGCCCTGTGGGTACTTGGTCATCATCTCTCTGACTTCCATACGAGGCTCGTCCTTGGTCAGCTCTTTTAATTTTGCGATACAGTCCGGTTTGTTATCTTCGATTGCAAATAAACCTTTCGCATTGTCAAAAAGCTTCAGGATCACACGCATACCTTCTACCAGAAGTTCCGGATTCTCCAGCATTCTTCTGTAATCGGCAGTAATATACGGCTCACATTCCGCACAGTTTGCAATGATATAATCAATCTTGTCTGGCTCTTTTGGTGAAAGCTTCACTCTGGTAGGGAAACCTGCTCCACCCATACCTACTACGCCAGCCTCTCCAATGATATTCAGAATCTCTTCTTTTGTCAGTTCAGAAAGAGGTTTTGGCTGTGGATATTCTACTTCTTCGTACTGACCGTCATTTGCAATGATGATACTGTTCACTTTAGAACCTGTTGGATTCACACGTGGTTCAATCGCTTTTACAGTACCTGATACGGATGCATAGATCGGCGCAGACACGAAGCCCCCCGCTTCGGCAATTTTCTGCCCTTTAAGCACATGGTCACCTTTTGCTACTACTGGCTTAGCCGGTGCTCCGATATGCTGGGATAACGGGTATACAAGATCACCCTGTGGCAGAAGTTCTACGATTGCCTTGTCTTTCGCAAGACTTTTTCCGTCGTTCGGATGAACTCCGCCTTTAAATGTCAAAAGTCCCATTTTGATATCCTTCCTTCCTATTTTCTCTCTTATAAATATACTAAAATAAATCCTACACTTCCAGTAACTTTCGTCATTTTATTGTATATTTTCCAGTACATCTTGTCGTTTTTTTAACACAATAGTCTCCTTACGCAAAAAAGAGAGGCTACTACGACCTCTCTTTGTGAATTTTCTGATTATTCGGTAAAATTTTTCATCTTACTTATCGAGATCACTTATGGATCCGAAAACATTTTTCAGCTGTAGTTAGTTATATCTACCAGTTTTTTCAAACAAAAGATAGAGACTTCAATCAGTCTCTATCCTTGTATATCTTATTTAATTATTCTTCAGTTTCTTCCTGAGCTTCTGCATTTTCAAGTGCTTTCATGCTAAGGCTGATCTTCTTGTCAGCTTCGTTAAGATCTACGATCTTAGCTGTAATCTCCTGACCTACAGAAAGTACGTCTGAAGGTTTTTCAACATGTGCTCTTGAGATCTGTGATACATGAAGGAGTGCATCTACTCCAGGAGCAAGTTCTACGAATGCACCAAAGTCTGTCATTCTTGCAACTTTTCCTGTTACAACTGTACCTACAGCGTACTTCTCAGCTGCGTTAGCCCATGGATTTGTCTCCGGGAATTTTAAGCTGAGTGCAACTTTTGTATCATGGATATCTTTAACAAGAACTTTAAGAGTTTCACCAACTGTGAATACTTTCTTCGGATTGTCAACTCTTCCCCATGACATCTCAGAGATATGAAGAAGTCCGTCTACTCCGCCGAGATCGATAAATGCACCGAAATCTGTTACGTTCTTAACTGTTCCTTCGATCACATCACCGACTTTAAGTTTAGCGAAGAGTTCTTTCTGCTTTTCTGCTCTTTCAGCAACAAGAAGCTGTCTTCTGTCACCGATGATACGATTTCTTCTTGGATTGAATTCGCTGATAACAAATTCGATTTCCTGATCTTTGTACTTAGAAAGGTCTTTTTCGTAAGTATCTGATACAAGACTTGCCGGGATGAATACTCTTGCTTCATCTACAACAACGCTTAATCCACCGCCAAGAATCTGAGTAACCGGTGCTTTCAGGACTTCTTTGTTCTCGAATGCTTCTTTTAATCTTTCGTTACCTTTTTCTGCAACAAGTCTCTTGTATGTAAGAAGAACCTGTCCTTCTCCATCATTGACTTTCAGTACTTTAACAGTCATCGGATCACCAACAGAAACAACAGTTGTAAGATCTACACTGTTATCATTGGTATATTCACTTCTGGTGATGATACCGTCTGCTTTGTATCCTATATTTAAGATGATTTCATCTGGCTTAACATCAATTACAGTACCATCTACGACCTCTCCATTATGAATTGTTTTAAATGACTCGTCTAACATTTGTTCAAAAGTTAATTCTGACATTATTTTGAACCTCCTCAATTATATTGTTGGGCGTGGATGCCCCTGCTGTAATACCTACTGTTTCCACGGACCTTAATTGATTCATATCAAAATCGTCAAGTGTCTGTATATAGTACGTATTGTGACATTCCCTGCTGCATATTTCATACAGTTTCTGGGTATTGGAACTATGTTTGTCTCCGATTACAATCATAGCATCCACCTCTTTTGCAATGCTCCTTGCTTCTGTCTGACGCTCTCTGGTTGCATTACAAATCGTATTTAAAACACTTATATCATAACCCTTTTCTGAAATAATTTCAACTAAATCTTTGAATTTATTGTAATTAAATGTCGTCTGAGACACAATACAAATTCTTTCGGATGTAGTATTTTCAAATTTTTCTGCTTCTTCTGCATTTTTTATAACGGTTACATTTTCTCCTGCCCAGCCCCGGATTCCTTCAACCTCAGGGTGATCCGGATTACCAATGATAATGATCCGGCTGCCTTTTTTACTTTCTTCGGCAACAATTTTATGGATTCTTTTCACAAACGGACAGGTTGCATCTACATATTCGATGCCTTTTTCATCCATTAGATCACAGATTCTCTTTGGAACACCATGAGAGCGGATAATCACCAGTCCTTCTTCCAGACCTTTCAGTTCTTCCTCACCGCGCAGGACTTTTACACCATGTGCTTCCATGTCCTTTACAACCTCTTCATTATGGATGATCGGACCATAAGTATAGATCTGTTTTCCCATTTGTTTTTCAACCTGCTCATATACTGTATCGACAGCGCGTTTTACACCAAAGCAGAATCCGGCACTTTTTGCGCGTATTACTTCCATTTTTAGTTTCCTCCTGTTGTTTTTATTTTTCTGATAAGTGATTCTTTTTACATACCTAGAAATTTGAAACATGCATAGCGCAGATTCATCCGCATCTTCAGATTACATTTTTCGCCCGGAACAGTAAGTTTTTTCATGAACCGGTTCAGTGTACGTTTCTCATATTCTTCCATCAATTTACACATAAACCGAAAATCTCCCTTCGTCATACACAAATTATAATTTCTCACAGTATCCGAATAATCTGCTCATATATCAGTATTTCTTTCGGTCCAATATTCTTATTATCATGATAATGACCAAAGAACCACTTCTTAAAATTTACCCGCTGCTTTACAAGCTCCAGATAATCTGTCATGGAATCTGCTGAAAAAGTCTTATCTACAAATTGTTTCTGGGTACTTGTAGCACAACAATGACTGATAATAAAATCTACCTCATTGTTATTCTGAGATAAATTGCTTAATCCTTCTTCCATTTCCTCTTTTGAAGCCATTTCTTCTTTCCACCAGGAAATGTGATTCACACGATACGGCAGCCATTCCTTATCCAGTTCTTTCTTTTTCTTCTTGAAATCCGGGGCTTCTGGTTCTAAAATCCCACCGTCTGTATCATGACTTTTTGCTCCGCCAAATACAAAGAATTTCTTTCCGCAAAGTTGAAAAACCTGTCCTCGCATAAGATGGATCACCGAAGGTCTAATCTTATGTACATTTCCACCATTCCATTTTTCTATAGGATAGCTATAAAGCCTGTCAAAATTCTCATGGTTCCCCTCACAAAAAAGAGTTGTAAAAGGACGATCTTCCAGCCAGTCCATCCAATGCTTCTCATGTTTATTTTCTTCAAAGCGATTCCATACTCCGCCAAAATCACCGCAGATAATGACATAATCATCTTTGGTCATTTCATATTGTTCCGGGAAAATTTTAGTATTGAACCTGGTAAAATCAGCGTGACAGTCGCCAGTTGCATAAATCATCCTTACTGCTCCTCTTTGATTAAATATTTTACGGGGATTTCTTTTGTTAACCATACTCCATTTTTTGATAAGAAAAATGAATATCCATCGTCATACATTTCTTTTGTTTTTACGATATAAAGCACTGGTTTTCCGTGACGTGAGCCGACTTTCGTAGCTGTAGCTGCGTCTGATGATAAATGCACATATAACCTACCCTTTGGAATCAATCCTTGTTGATCAATGGATGCAACATATTTTTCTCCAGTTCCATGCCAGAGTCTGTCAGGGGGGTACTGCTTCTGGTAATTCTACATCAACAGGAATCGAATGTCCCTGATTTGCCCGAATCTTTGTTTTATCTTCATTAAAGGTAAATCTTTGCTTATTATCTGTCCGAACAATTTCTTCCAGCATTTCTCTATTAAATTCACGTGTTTTCGAAATTCCGGCAATCAGCCCGTCTACATTTGCCCATCCATGTTCATCCAACTGGATTCCAATTGTTTCTGGTTTATGGCGTAAGATTAAACTAACAAATTTACTTGTACTTGTTAAATTCATTTTCATTCTCTTTTCTTTTGGAAAATTCATATCTTTATATTACCATAATCAAATATACTGCACAATAAATGACCCAACTTATCTATACCAATTTTTGTATAAATAAATCAGGTCATTTTCTTATCACTCTTAATCAACGCAAGCCGTGTAATTCGTTAACTTAAACTTGATAATGAACGCATAACTAAATCAATATCTTTATTTTCCAATTCCTGAATAATATGTAAATATGTTTTCTGTGTTGTTGTCATACTCGAATGTCCCAATCTTCTTGCTACACTAGCAATAGATACACCTGTAAACAGCAGCAAAGACGCATGCGTATGCCGCAATCCATGAATTGATATTACTGGTATATTGCATTCTTTACAGTGTCTTGCAAGTATATTGTTTACTGTTAAATTGTATACTGCCCCATCAACAAAAATTGGCTTATCCTCTGGCAATTGCTTAATTAGTTCAGAAAATCTCATTCCTGTTTTTGCAACCAACAAAATAAAATAGTCCCAATTCACCTTATCTTTCAGCTCTAGTGATGCCAATAAATTGTTGCCCTACTTGTCACGGTAATTATCCTGCTCGAATCATCGATGTTATAAACGGTGAAGCGGATTGTCCTTATTGCTCTGGTCATAAAGCACTTCCTGGAAAAACATCCTTTGCCGCGCTTCATCCTGATTTAATGGAAGATTGGGATTTTATTGCAAACTATTGCCTTGTAAATCCCGATGAAATATTAGATACATATTCACAAAAGGTTTGGTGGAATTGTAAAAGAAGTTCTGAACACAAATATCCGTTAAGTCCTGCTGATAAAGTTTTCTATCAGAAGAGACACCGAGAATCCTGCCCTTATTGCAAAGGACGTCTCAGAAAAAAGAAGTTTTTTTAGGTTAATAAAATAGTTTCAAAAAAAGAGATTTTCAAATGGCTTTTGCCAAATGAAAATCTCTTTTATTTTGTACGTTTTTCAAGTTTTTAGCAAAAATCAGTATTTAACTTCTCATGGAATTATGTACGTTTTCGTCGATTTCCGCAAAAATTTTTTTTACTTACTTCAGTTACTTCGTTTCTTACCAGTATCTTCTATACCAGTGGTATGCATAATTAACACTTGTATAACATACGACCTCACCCGGCTGCGGTGCATGAATCATCTGTCCGCCTCCTGCGTAGATTCCCACATGTCCTCCGTAACACACAACATCACCCGGCTGTGGGTCTGACACTGCCTGTCCGCCACTTCCCTGACTGTATGAGTTACGTGTAATTGGAATACCACATGCCTGATGTGCCAGGTATACAAGACCTGAACAATCAACACCACTTCCCGAAGTACCGCCCCATACATAAGGAACTCCAAGGTATGCTGCTGCTGCACTTAAAATAGCGCTTCCGTTGCCATATGTACTTCCACCGTTATCACTACTGCTGTTATTATTACTTGTATCCGGAGTCACTGTCGGGGTACTTGGTGTACTTGGCGTACTTGGCGTACTTGGTGCACTCGGTGTAACGGTTGTGTTGTTATTATTGTTATTTGTTGTATTACCTACAGTCTGTGAACCACTGTTGCTTGTCGATGCAACGGTCGAATTTGACTTTGTTGACTCAGCTGCTTTTGCTGCCTTTGCAGCTTCTTCTGCCTGCCTCTTTGCTTCAGCTGCTGCTACAGCTGCCTGAAGCTGTTGATCCAGATCTGCGACTTCTTCTTTCTTAGATTCCAGCGTATTACTCAGCGTCGTCTGCTCTGCCTCATAATCAGACTGCATAGACTCCAGATTCGCCTGATCTTCTTCAAGCTGTGCTTTCAGATCTGCAATCTGCTGCTTGGTATCAATATATTCCTGAAGCTGCTTTCTGTCATAACTATGTACGTTCTGAACATACTCTGCTTTGTTAAGCAAGTCTGAGAAATTCTCAGCACTGATCAGAGTCTCTATCGCAGTCGAGTTGCCTTCTTCATACATATACTTGATACGCTTCTTCATATCTTCGTACTGCTGATGTTCTTTTTCTTTAGCAACAGTAAGATCATCCTGTGCCTGTGTGATCTGCTGACCTGTTGACACCAGATCATCTTCCAGCTTACTCATTTTTTCAATTAGTGTCTGCAATTCTGACTGAAGAGAATTCACTTCACTCTGTGCTGCATTTTTACTATTCTGCAGATTGCTGACATCATCTGCAAATACTGGCGTAACTACCATTGAACTTGCAAGAACAGATGCCAAAAATACTTGTTTAAATTTTATCATAATCACCCATCCTATATTTTTTACTAATTATTTTCCTAACCCTGTGGTCGATTATATACCATTTTTCTATTTTTTGCAATACAATTTAACATTTTTGTAATATTCTACTAGGGTATCATAATATACTGATATTTTCGTTATCACTCCTAATAACCATTCCTTGCGTAATCCTTATTATTTATGCTAAACTGACTTCATAATCAATAAATCTAGAATACTAAATAAGAAAGAAGGATTCCACTATGAATTTCAAATTCAACCATAACAACTTAAATGTACGTGACCTTGAAAAATCAATTCAATTCTACAAAGATGCACTCGGACTCACCGTAGTCCGCGAAAAAGATGCTGCTGACGGAAGTTTTAAGCTCGTCTACCTCGGTGATGGAAGCTCCGTTCATCAGCTCGAGCTCACCTGGCTTCGCGACATGGACCGCCCATACGACCTCGGCGACAACGAAATCCACCTCGCCTTCACCGTAGACGACATGGATGCCGCCCTCGCACACCATAAAGAAATGAACTGCGTCTGTTTCGAAAATGAGTCCATGGGCATCTACTTCATCGAAGACCCAGACGGCTACTGGTTAGAAATCGTACCTGAAAAATAAATCTATTGCACATTTTCATTAAAGGCGTAGCCCGCCGCAAGGTGCAGGAACCACTTCCTACACCTTGCGGCGGGTTACGCCTTCATAAAATCAAACGCCACTAATTACTGTACTGACAGATTCGTATACCCCATCAGATCCAGATCTATCTGCTGTGCCGCTTCTCTTCCTTCCCGGATTGCCCACACAACCAGTGACTGTCCTCTGTGCATATCTCCTGCCGTAAATATATTCGGCACATTCGTTTTATACTCACCCGGAGCTGTTTTAACATTCGTGCGCTCATTGACTTCCACACCGAATGCCTTTGTCACATAATCCTCACTTCCGAGGAACCCCGCTGCGATCAGCACCAGTTCTGCATTTACCGTGTACTCACTTCCTGCGACCTCTGCCATCATCATACGTCCGGTCTTTTCATCCTTCTTGCTTTCCAGTTTCACAAGAACCACCTTGCAAAGATTTCCATTCTTATCTTTGACAAATTCCTTTACCGTTGTCTGATAAACCCTCGGATCATGTCCCCAGAGAGCAATTGCTTCCTGCTGACCATAGTCTGTCTTGTAGACTCTCGGCCACTCCGGCCATGGATTCATAGCGCTTCTCTCATCCGGAAGTTTCGGCATCATTTCCAGCTGAAGAACGGATTTTGCACCATGACGGATCGACGTTCCAACACAGTCATTTCCCGTATCGCCACCACCGATGACAATTACATTTTTGCCCTTTGCAGAAATATATTCGCCTTCTTTCAGCTGCATCTCATTTTTCCAGAGACATTTCGTAGTTGATTTCAGAAAATCTACTGCAAAGTAGATTCCTTTCGCATCTCTTCCGGGTACTTTTATATCACGCGGATGGGATGCACCGCAACAAAGCACCACCCGGTCAAACGCTTTCAGAAGTTCTGCAGATTTCTTATCTTTTCCAATATTGCAGCCAGTTTCAAAACGGATGCCTTCTTCTTCCATTACTGCAAGTTTCCGGTCGATGAACTGTTTTTCCAGCTTCATATTCGGGATTCCATAACGGAGAAGTCCACCCGGCTTATCTTCCCGCTCAAATACTGTTACCAAATGTCCTCGTTTATTTAACTGATCTGCGACTGCGAGACCGGAAGGTCCGGAACCGATTATCGCTATCTTTTTGCCGGTACGCGCTTTCGGCGGACATGCTTTTGCATATCCCTTTTCGTAAGCATTTTCAATAATCCCATATTCATTTGCTTTAGTCGTCACCGGGCTTCCGTGCAGGTTGCAGGTACATGCCGCCTCACAAAGTCCCGGGCATACCCTGGAAGTAAATTCCGGAAAATTGTTTGTCTTTTTCAGCCGGTAATATGCCTCTTCCCAGTTGCCGTGATAAATCAGGTCATTCCACTCCGGCACCAGATTATGCAGAGGACAGCCGCTTGCCATCCCTGCGATCATCTGTCCCGCCTGGCAGAACGGGACGCCGCATGCCATACATCTGGCGCCCTGTATTTCCTGCTCTTCTTTTGACAGAGGCGTGTGGAATTCCCGGAAATGCTTAATTCTCTCTTTTGGAGATTCGCACTCTGCATCGCATCTGTCATAATCCATAAATCCTGTTGCTTTTCCCACGTTTTTGGCCTCCTATCTTCCTTCTTTGATCGCATAAAATGCTTCGGTTTTTGCCTGTTCGCTGCTGAGACCTTTTTCTTCCAGCTGAAGGATGCGGGTCAGCATTCTCTCGTAATCACGCGGAATGATCTTCTTAAACTTCGGCAGGTATTCTTTGAAATGATCCAGGATTTCTTTTCCCGTCTCGGAATTGGTTGCTGCTACATGTTCTTCGATCATACCTTTCAATTCAGATACATCGAACTTAGATGTTACTTTTTCGATATTAACCATCTGTTTGTTGACTTTTGTATAAAGATCACTGTCCATATCCAGAACGTAGGCAACACCGCCACTCATACCTGCTGCAAAGTTCTTTCCGGTCTTGCCAAGAATTGCAACCCGTCCACCAGTCATATATTCGCATCCATGATCACCGACCCCTTCTACAACTGCTGTTGCTCCGGAGTTACGGACACAGAAACGTTCGCCTGCCACACCATTGATATAGACTTTTCCGCTTGTTGCACCATAAAGCGCTACGTTACCAATAATAATATTTTCATCAGCTTTAAATTTCACACCAGTCGGCGGATAAACGATCAGTTTACCACCGGAAAGTCCTTTACCAAAATAATCATTGCTGTCACCGGTCAGTTCCAGTGTCAGACCTTTTGGTATAAATGCTCCGAATGACTGTCCGCCTGCGCCCTTACATTTCAACACATAGCTGTCTTCTTCCAGTCCGTCCGGATAACGTCTTGTAATCTCAGAACCGAAGATTGTGCCGAATGTACGGTCTGTATTTTTTACATCCAGCTCCAGGATTCTCTTCTGTTTCTTTTCCAGTGACGGAAGAAGTTCCTTTACCAGAACTCTTTCATCCAGTGTTTTATTTAGTTCAAAATCAAAGACTTTCTTCGGATTGAAGATCATGCCTTTCTTCTCTTTTGCATACGGATTATTGAGGATTCTGGAAAGATCCAGTGTTGCAGCACGTTTGGATGTCGGCACATCTCTCACTTTCAGAAGGTCTGTCCTTCCCACCAGTTCATCCACAGTACGAATGCCAAGTTTTGCCATATATTCTCTTAATTCTTCCGCGATAAAACGCATGAAATTGATGACATATTCTGGTTTTCCGGCAAATCTCTTTCTCAGTTCCGGATTCTGGGTTGCAATTCCGACCGGGCAGGTATCCAGGTTACATACACGCATCATTACGCACCCCATGGTTACAAGCGGTGCCGTCGCAAATCCAAATTCCTCTGCACCGAGAAGTGCTGCGATCGCCACATCACGACCACTCATCAGCTTACCGTCTGTCTCGATACGGACTCTTTCTCTCAGTCCGTTCTGGATCAGTGTCTGATGTGTTTCAGAAAGTCCAAGCTCCCACGGAAGTCCGGTATTATGGATAGAACTTCTCGGTGCTGCTCCTGTACCTCCGTCATAACCGGAGATCAGAACCAGTCCGGCTCCAGCTTTTGCAACACCCGCTGCAACCGTTCCGACACCGGCTTCAGATACCAGTTTGACAGAAATTCTTGCATCCTTGTTTGCATTTTTACAGTCATAGATCAGCTGTGCCAGATCTTCGATCGAGTAAATATCGTGATGCGGCGGCGGTGAGATCAGTCCCACACCCGGCGTAGAATGTCTGGTTTTTGCTACCCAAGGGTAAACCTTTCCCCCCGGCAGATGTCCACCTTCTCCAGGTTTTGCTCCCTGCGCCATCTTGATCTGGATCTCTTTTGCACTGACAAGATATCTGCTTGTAACACCAAAACGTCCACTGGCAACCTGTTTGATTGCAGAGCCTCTGTCGGTTCCAAGGCGCTCGATATCCTCTCCGCCTTCACCGGAGTTTGACTTACCGTGCAGTGCATTCATTGCAAGGGCAAGGGTTTCGTGTGCTTCCTTTGAAATTGATCCGTAAGACATTGCACCGGTCTTAAATCTGGTCACGATTGAATCCACACTCTCTACTTCCGAAAGCGGAACTCCTTTCTTTGGATAATTGAAGTCCATCTGTCCACGGAGTGTAATTCCTTTGGATTCTTCATCAACCATCTGCGTATACTGCTTGAACATTTCATAATCCCCGCGCCTTGTGGACTGCTGGAGCATATGGATCGTTCTCGGGTTGTACAGATGCTTTTCACCACCGCTCTTCGACTTGTGCTGTCCCACACTGTTCAACGTCAGATCTACGGAAAGTCCCAGCGGATCAAAGGCCTCGGAATGCCTTGCCATATAATCTTTTGCAATTTCTTCCAGTCCGATACCACCGACACGGCTGACAGTTCCGGTGAAATATTTTTCAATGAATTCCGGTTTTAATCCAATCGCTTCAAAGATCATGGATCCCTGATAAGACTGGATTGTGGAAATTCCCATCTTCGATGCAATTTTGACAATTCCGCTTATAACAGCTTCATTATAGTCATTGACTGCTGCATAATAATCTTTCTGAAGCATATCTGTATCGATCAGCTGTTTGATCGATTCATGTGCAAGATACGGATTGATCGCAGATGCACCATATCCCAAAAGCGTTGCGAAATGATGTACTTCTCTTGGTTCTCCGGTCTCAAGGATCATGGCAACCTCTGTTCTTCTCTTAGTTCTTACCAGATGCTGATGAACCGCTGAGGTTGCAAGCAGGGACGGGATCGCAATATGATATTCATCCACACCTCTGTCACTTAAAATCAGGATATTCATGCCTTCACGGATTGCACGGTCTACCTGGATAAACAGATAATCGATCGCTTTTTCCAGGCTGGAGTTTTTATAATAAGTAGTAGAAATTTCTGCCACACGGAAACCGTCGACTTTCATGTTACGGATCTTCAGGAGATCGGTATCTGTCAGGATCGGATCATTGATCTTCAGTACATGACAATTTTCCTCTTTCTGTTCCAAAAGGTTTCCTTCTTCTCCGACATATACCGTTGTCGAAGTCACGATTTTTTCACGGATTGCGTCGATCGGCGGGTTCGTTACCTGTGCAAATAACTGTTTAAAATATCCAAACAGAGACTGATGCTGCTCAGAAAGAACGGCAAGTGGTGCATCGATACCCATGGCTCCGATTCCTTCGCTTCCATTCATTGCCATATTTAAAATAGAAGTCTTCACTTCTTCGTAAGAATATCCAAATGCTTTCTGCAGTCTCTGGCATTCTTCTCTAGAATACTGCGGTACTTTTTGATTCGGGATCTTTAAATCGCTTAAATTGACCAACTGACTGTTCAACCATTCGCCATAAGGCTGTCTTGCCGCATATTCTTCTTTCAGTTCCTGGTCGTCGATGACACGCCCCTGAACGGTATCAACAAGAAGCATCTTACCTGGATGGATTCTTTCTTTGACTACGATCTTCTCCGGCGGGATATCCAGAACACCAACCTCAGAAGAAAGGATCAGTGTGTCATCATCTGTGATGTAATATCTGGAAGGTCTGAGTCCATTTCGGTCAAGTACGGCTCCTAAAATATCTCCATCTGAGAACAGGATGGATGCCGGTCCGTCCCATGGCTCCATCATCGTTGCGTAATACTGATAGAAATCCTTGATCTTCTGTGACATCGTTGCATTCTGTGCCCATGGCTCCGGGATGGTGATCATAACTGCCAACGGAAGCGGCATACCACTCATCACCATGAATTCCAGCGTGTTATCCAGCATGGCAGAATCGGAACCTGCGGTATTGATTGCCGGAAGGACTTTATAAAGCTCTCCTTCCAGATGCTCGGATTCCATGTTTTCCTCTCTGGCCCGCATCTTATCTGCATTGCCACGAATGGTATTGATCTCTCCGTTATGTACGATGAAACGGTTCGGATGTGCTCTTTCCCAGCTTGGATTAGTGTTTGTACTGAATCTGGAATGTACAACTGCGATCGCAGATTCATAATCCGGGTTCTGCAGATCTTCAAAGAACATCCGGAGCTGTTTTACAAGGAACATTCCTTTGTACACGATGGTTCTGCTTGACAAGGATGCTACATAGGTATCATCACTGCTCTGTTCAAAGACTCTTCTTACCACATAAAGTCTGCGGTCAAAATCCAGTCCTTGTTTTACTTTTTTCGGTCGTTCGATAAATCCCTGCATAATGCACGGCATGCATTCGAGTGCTTTCTTTCCAAGGATCTCTTTACGGATCGGCACTTCCCTCCATCCAAGGAATTTCAGTCCTTCTTTTTCGACAATGACTTCGAAAATATTTTTTGCCTGATTCCTTTTCAGTTCGTCCTGTGGGAAGAAAAACATTCCCACACCGTAATCTCTCTCAGAACCTAAAAAGATGCCGAGGGGACGACAGACATTTGTAAAGAACTTGTGCGAAATCTGTAACAGTATTCCTACACCGTCTCCTGTCTTCCCTTCGGCATCCTTGCCAGCTCTATGTTCAAGATTTTCTACGATTTTCAGCGCATTTGCGACTGTATCATGACTCTTTTGCCCTTTGATGTTCACAACAGCTCCGATACCGCAGTTGTCATGCTCAAAATCAGGGCTGTATAAGCCTTGTTCTGTATTTTGTTGTATTACACTCATATAACCTGCCCTTTCTATAAAACGGTTTTGTTGTTGCTTTTATGATTTAACACTATACAGCATTTGTCTGCAAAAGTAAACCCCTAATTTTACAGAAATTGTCAGATATTATTTATTTTGTGAACTTTTTTAGTATTTTTCAGTTAATTATCGTATTTCTTGTCTTATATTTTTTATTTTTACATAAATTATAACAGTAATCAACGTAGCCAGTACAGTAATTCCAACTGCTTTTCCCTCTGTTCCCAGAATCCATTCAAAGCCCCCATACCACGAAAGCAATAATGACGTAATATTCACAACAATATGGAACAGGACCGGAGCTGCAATATTCCGGAATTTCTCATAAATGCAGGCAAGCAGAAGTCCGAGTACCATTGCATAAAGTCCCTGTGGCAGATTTCCATGACCGACACCGAACAAAATGGATACAAACACACCTGCCTGCACAGCGGTAAGGCTCTCGCGCATCCGCCGGTAGATCATCCCGCGGTAAACAAGCTCTTCTGCGACCGGAGCCAGAATCCCGGCTCCCGCCAGCTGAAGCCAACGCGGTGCACTGTAAATGATCTGCTCTGTGCTCTGATAAACCTGGCTGATCCTCTGCATATTCATCAGCATGACGATATCATTCATCGCCACACACGCAGTCACTGCACCGACGATCATAACAAGCCACATTCCATATCGGGAAGCCGCTTTATATTTCCACCAGGATTCCTGCTGCTTTTCATAGCGTCCCTGATCTTTCCGGTAGATCCACGCAATCATTGGGATCGTGATGATCGAAGAGACTGCCCCAATTCCCATATTGCTGCGTAGACCGCAGGAAAGTGCAAATGTCGCTACTGCGATCTCCACACCCCATTTGATCAGAACCGCACTGAACAAATACCAGATAATTCTCCCTGTTTTCCTGTCTCGCATTCTTCATCTCCGCCTTCTCTTACTCAAAAACTTTTCGGATTGCCTCTTCACTTCCATTTACAGAACCCTGTACCATGACCGGTTTTCCACCGCCTCTTCCGTCAAACTGTTCTTTGAGGATCTTGCTGTACGGGCGCACATCCTCTGTCTCACTGCCGATCACATAACGATATCCACTCTCTTCGTTTCCTGCAAATACCGCACATACTTCCGTTCCTTTTTTCAGTACAAGGTTCATAAGCTCACGTGGTTCATTCCCACTTAATTTGCTATCAAAAATACAGACCTTTTTCTGTCCCTCCGGAATTTTTTCTGCCTGTGCTTCAAGAATCTGATATCTTGTCTCTGCAAGTTCACTCTTCAGCTGTGTACATTCCTCTTTTACGCGTTCAACTGCTTCAGAAATCAATTCTTCCTTCGCTGAAAGGCTTCCCATGATCGCCTTCACGCTTTCTTCTTTCTGCTGATAATCCTTCAGTGCCCTTCTTCCGCACAGCATAGTGATCCGGATACCGCCTTTATAATTCTGACTCTGCACCAGTTTGATAAGACCGATCTCTCCGGTAAAATACACATGCGGTGCACAACAGGCACACACGTCATATCCCGGTATCGTCACGATACGCACCTGTCCGTCAATCTCTATCTTACTGCGGTAATCCAACGTCTTCAATTTTTCTTTAGACGGATAACTTATCTGAACCGGTACATTTGCAAATACCGCTTCATTTGCCGCATTTTCCACCTCGCGAAGCTCCTCCTTCGTGAGCGGACCACTTAAGTCCAGAGTGCACAGCTCATCATTCAAATGGAATCCCACATTATCATATCCAAAACGTGCATGAACGATTCCCGATACGATATGTTCTCCACTGTGCTGCTGCATCCGTGAAAAACGTTTGTCCCAGTCGATCTGACCGGTCACGGTCTTTCCTTCCTCCAGTTCTCCTTCCAGATAGTGAAAGATCTGGTCTCCTTTTTCCTGTACATCATATACTCTGATCCCGTCAATCACTCCGATATCTGCTGCCTGACCGCCGCCTTCTGGAAAAAAGGCAGTTCTTGAAAGAACTGCCTCATATCCGTTATCACACGGGCGGCAGGACACAACCTCCGCAGTAAATTCCTGCAGATGACTGTCTGTGTAAAACAATTTCTCTGTCATATGTCCTCGCCTCTTTATCGTATTGTCATTACTTCTGATGCTTCTGCCTTTTTACATTCTTTCCGGTGCTTCAAATCCAAGCAGATCGATGCAAGTTGTCAAAATGTCTCTTGTCAGTGTAAGAAGGGCAATGTAGCTCTTCTGCTTCTGTTCATCCTCTTCTGCCAGGATCTTTGTCTCATGGTAGAAACGGTTAAATGCATTTGCAAGATCATAAATATATGCGCAGATCTTGTGTGGTGCAAGTTCTTCGTATACATTCTCCATCACACTGCCAAACTTCGCAGCTTCCAGCATCAGAGCTTTTTCGCTCTCACTTGTAGCCGAAAGGATCTTGATATCGTCCATACTCTTTCCTGATTCTTTGTACTTGTTCAGGATTGATTTGATACGAACGATGGTGTACAGGATGTACGGACCTGTATTTCCTTCAAAAGAAGTGAATCTGTCTACATCGAATACATAGTCTTTTGCTGCCTGGTTGGAGAGGTCTCCGTATTTGATCGCAGCCATTCCGACCATCTTCGCTGTTGCTTTTGCCTCTTCTTCCGATACTGTACGGTTCTCTGTGATCTTTTCATACATCTTTTCTGTGATCTCGCGGATCAGGTTCTCAAGACGCATAACGCCGCCTTCTCTGGTCTTGAACGGTTTTCCGTCTTTTCCGTTCATCGTACCAAATCCAAGGAAAGTAAGTTTTGTATCCTCTTTTACAATGCCGGTCTTCTTCGCGCAGCGGAATACCTGTACAAAATGCAGTTCCTGACGTTTGTCAACTACATAGATGACTTCGTTCGGCTGGAACAGTTCTTCACGCTCTACCAGTGTTGCAAGGTCTGTGGTATCATAAAGTGCTGCACCGTCGGACTTCAGGATCATACACGGTGGGATCTCTTTGGTATCGGTCTCTTCTTTGACATCTACCACGAGTGCTCCATTATCAATATGCGCATAACCTTCCTTCTTCAGCCTTTCCACCATATCCGGGATGTATTTCTGTGCGTCAGATTCCCCTTTCCAGAGGTCAAATTCGACATTCAGGTTCGCATAGTTTTTCTTTAAGTCAGTCACAGACACATTCATAATGTGATCCCAGATTGCACGGTAGCCGCGCTTTCCGCTCTGCAGCTGGAAGGTCGCATCCAGTGCTTCTTCTCTGTAATCATCATGCTCTTTTGCATAAGCGGACGCTGCCGGATAGATTTCCTCCAGGTCACTGATGGTAAATGGTGCTTCTTTTGGATATTCTCCGGTGAAATTATCATCAAAATACGGAAGCTCCGGCTGGCGCTTCTTCAGTTCTGTGATGATCAGTCCCATCTGATATCCCCAGTCTCCAAGGTGGATATCACCAATTACTTTATTGCCCATAAAACGGGTGATTCTCTTTACGCTTTCTCCGATGATCGCGGAACGGAGATGTCCGACGTGAAGCGGTTTTGCCACGTTCGGTCCGCCGTAATCAATGACGATTGTCTTTGGATTCTCTACTTCTTCCACGCCGAGCTTTTCGTCTGCTTCCATCTGGTTCAGATAATCTGCGACTGCTGCCGGGTTGGTCTTCAGGTTGATGAAACCTGGCTTAACTGCTTCTGCTCCGCTGATATATCCGTTCTCCGGAATCTTTGCCACAACTTCTTCTGCGATCATGATCGGTGCTTTGTGGTACTTTTTTGCACCTGCCATCGCACCATTGCACTGATATTCACATAAATCCGGGCGGTTGGAAAGTGTAACACGCGCCAGTTCTTTCTCGTATCCGGCATCTGCAAATGCCTGTTCCATTTCTTCTGTAATCAGATCCAGGATCTTCTTCATAGTATCGATCGTTCCTCTCTTTTTCATCATAAACGTTAGCGCAGACTCTTTGCCTGCGCCGCTTTATTTATTATATCTGAATCCTTATGTAAGCGCAATAGAAAATCGCAATCCGGAGACTGGATGTTGCCTGAAATTCTGCATTCTTTATGAATTTTTGGCAAGACAGCATCCACTTCTGCTGACGCACAACATTTTTTCATAGACTTTACCGCTTTTTTCAGACGTTACTGGCTCGCTGTATTTACAGTGTTACTGATTCACTGCATTTTTCAGATCTTCCACCGCCTGTGCGAGCAGTGCATCTGAACCAAGTGCCTGTTCATAATCCGCTTCTACCTGTGCAAACAGCTCCTGCACATCTGTCTGTGCGGAGACTTCTTCAATTATCGTCTGAATCTGCTCGTCAGAGATCTCTGCCTGAATATCGAATTTTCCATCTTTGTCCTTGACCGCATATAAGGTTTCAAGTCCCGGTACTTCAGTGTAAATTCCACGGATCTTCATATTGTACCGTACATACAGGATCCTGCTGCCTTTTGCTTTGCCGTCTTTCGTGTAAATCGCAATCCCATCGTATGCTTCGGCATAGGCTTCTTTTCCGGAAAGTTCCTGATAGTATGCTTCTACTGCACCCGCAAGCTCTTCGTCCCGGTTCTCCAGAAGTGGATTGGTTTCCATCGCTGCGTATCCGGTATTTACTTTTGGCTCTTCTGTAACAACTGCACTTACTTCTTTTACCTCATCTTTTTTCTCTTTCGTAAGAAAAGCGGTGACTCCCGCCGTCATAAAGCAGACCAGCAGATACACAAGACCAGTGTAGAAAATCTGCTTCTTTTGGCCTGTAAGGACGGGCATCCTTTTTTCTTCCGACATGGCATTTCCTCCTTTGTCACCTATCATACGCAATGCCCGCTTTTGCGTCAATAGCGAAGGAAGACTTGTTTTGACTGGTTTTGTCGAAGCGATTATTTATTCTTTTTCTGCATTAAAATTACTTTATGCTAATGCCCACTCTGTGTATCAAATCACTTTCAAATGGTATTCCGGCTGCTATTCTGTTCATCCCGTTTTACTTGTCCTGTTCGAAATTTCTTCTTGATTTTTTTCTGGGCAAGTGCTATATTAGTAAATGTCCTTGTAGCTCAGTGGATAGAGCACCGCCCTCCGGAGGCGGGTGCGTCAGTTCGATTCTGATCAGGGACGTGAAAAGACTGTGAAGCTTTTATGGCTTGACAGTCTTTTTTATTGCCACTAATCCAATTCCCACCTGAATCCGTTCTTTTGCTTCTATACGCTTTGCCTGAATCAGCAGAACACCAATAATGATCAAGAAAAATCCAGCCTATATTACAGCCATTTCCGGCTGCTTTCAACTAATTTATTCTTTCTTCAAAGCCTCCTCTATATCAGTCGGCAAGCACCCCATAACGTAAGAACTCCAATCACTCCTGCGCATCCTGTCATCCAAAGAACTTCTATCCGATGCATTTTCTTCAGGAACTTTTCTTCCATTCCAAGTGACTGTAAGATTTCCCCTTCTCTTTTTTCTTCCTGCTTCTCCGCAAGAAACATCTGATACAAAACTATGGAAATCAGAATCATGTAAAACACTGCAAAAATGCTGTACATTCCTATAAAGGAATATAATTCCTGACGTATTTTCTTATACTCTTCATGGTTATTCTGCACATTTACAGCTGTTCCCTGTTTTAAAATACTTAGAATATGCCCTTCCGTATCATACGCGTCCGCATCATCCGATACCAGAATTTTTACGATCTGATCATATTCCATAATTCTGCTTTTCCCAAATTTCTTCCAGAAATTCTTTCCAACAATCATCGATATACCAGATCCACCTATCTGTGGATTCCGCACGTCTTCTTCCTTCATGCCACGTAAAATCGCTGTTACTGGAATCGGATTTTCGTTTCTACTTCCATTCTCATTCAATGTATAAACCGGAAGTTCATCACCAACCTGTACCGTATCTTCTGATATTCCTTGTCCGTCCGGGCTGACTGCACTCAGATATTTTCCGTCATATTCCTGCAACTCTGTAAGATCCAGAATGCAAAAATCTCCCTGTTCAAATTCTTCTTTTGTCAGGCTGCCTTCATCCAGATTTCTCAGAAAACGCTGTATATCCTGCCAGCTGTCTATTGTAAGCAAAGACAATCTTACTTTCTCAATAGATATCTTTTCCTTTATTGATGTCTCATTCAGATATGCCACCAATGTTTCGACTACTTTCTGAAAATACTCGCTTTCAGCATATTCTGACAGATCAATCCAGAACTCCTCTTTTTCATTGTTATGATATTGTTCTACAGAAATTACTCCGGCAACCTGTTCCAGTTTATCAACTGTCTGCCTGGAAATTCCCGGAGAATTCGTAATCTCCATTGTACTCAAATAGTATCCATTTCCTGTCAGCCTTTGATATACTTTCAGTTCTTCCTGTCTGGTTGATATTTCCATCTTTCCAAATCCCACGATCAGCAAAGCACTTGCCAGAAGAACAATTTCTACACTCTTACGCACACGATGCATCTGCCATTTATGAAGTAAAACTCTTCCCGGCGTGAATCGGACGATCTTCCTGTACTTTCCCCTTCTTTTCTGAACTTTCTTCTTTTTTTCTTTCAGAAGTATGCAAAGCTGTACTGCACTGAGTCCATAACTTGCAGCAATACATAAGATACTGAAGCCAGTTTCAAAAAGGACTCCTTCCCATGCAATCGCCTGTGGTAATGTCTGCTCGGTTATCTTTTCAAAAGCAGGGATAACCAGCTGGTAAATCCCAATCCCTGCAAGATTTCCAACAATAACAGCTCCTACACCAAACAGAACTGCTTCCCAGAAAATAATCTGGTACATCTGCCCTCTTCTCATTCCAAGTGCATCCAGGAACCTCCAGAACTGTTCTCTTGAGATAATCGAACGCGATACCGTAAGAAACAGGATACAGATCGACGCACCACCAATCAGCAAACGGATATTTTCCAGAAAATCCATATACGGAAGACTTACATCAGAAAGTTTGTCCTGTTCCACATTGTCATCCATGCCGCAGGTAAATTCTTCGCTGTCTTTCAGATCTTTATAAACACTTTCACTGCCTTCTTTCGCTTTTACAAGCATATGCATATCCTGAACAGAGCCGATCCTGTTCCCGCCTTCCTGTGTCACAATTCCAGTTGGAAACCGATGCCGGTTGCAGATTTCCCAGTTTATCTGATAATCTTTTAGGATCCCGCATAAAGTATACGAATAGCTTTTTGATTCCCCCTGATCCAGAATGGAAAGCGCCGGTGTAATATCCAGTGTAATCTCTTTTCCAAGCATCTCCTCATATCCAAGTGAGCGAAGTGTACTGTATTCCATTACGATCTCATGCTCATTTTCCGGCAGGCGTCCTTCTTTCATTTCCAGTCTGCCAAGCTTCCACGCCGTCTCGTCCATTGTCCCGATATTCATCTGACGGTTTTCCAGATAATCTCCGGCGATCGCCCCATAGATACTTATTTCCCCGGTCTGTGCAAGAAATGGATTCTCTTCTGCCACTTTTACCGAGCTTTCATCCATATCCAAAAATACCTGTTCCCACTCCCCATATACTGCTTTACGATTCTCGACATATGCGGCTTTCAATCCTTCCGACATCTGAAAACCAATCTGAATCAGTGTGCAGGTAAGAAGCAGGACTGAGACTATCAGGATACTGTATTTCTTCTGGCTGCGGATTCTTTTTATACTGAGTTCCCGTTCAATTCCATGTCTTTTCTCTCTTTTCATCGCAATGCACCATCTTCCATATACACAATCCTGTCCGCATAATTGGCACTGTCCATATCATGTGTCACCATGACAATTGTCTGACGGTAAAGCTCTCTGGATGCGCAGATCAGTTTCATGATCTCCTGTCCAGTCTGATAGTCCAGATTCCCGGTCGGTTCATCCGCAAGGATCACTCCCGGCTTTGCTGCCATTGCACGGGCAATTGCCACTCTCTGCTGCTCTCCACCAGATAACTGATCCGGATAATCTCCGTTCCTGTCCCATAATCCGACCTTTTCAAGAAGCTGTCGGATATAAGCTTTATCCGGTACCGTATGCGCGATATAAAGCGGCATGCATACATTATCCCAGATCGTATACTCCGGCAGTAACTGATACTGTTGGAAAATAAACCCGATTTTCTTCTGCCGGATCTTGCAGATCTTCTTTTGGGAAAGCCCGTTAATCTGTATTCCATTCAGGAAGACTGCTCCGGCATCTGGCTTTTCCAGTGTTCCTGCAATCTTAAGAAAAGTAGATTTCCCGGATCCGCTTCGTCCCATCACTGCCACAAATTCACCGCTTTTCACTTCAAAAGAAAACTCCTTTAATGCTGTGATTTTCTTTTCACCAAGGGTATAGCTTTTGCTTACCTTGTCCAGTCTGATTACGGTTTTCATCTTCTGCCACCTCCTTCATTTGTTAGTCTTACTATATCAGATCAGTCTTTCGATTCACTTACCCTAATCTTACGAAATCGTAAGATTTATTTCTTCCTGTGCATGATCTTTTGCGATCATCTTCGGCAGTATAAACTGGAAGGTTGTCGCCTCCTCCAAGCCGCTTCGATCCACAACCTTCAGCGTTCCCTGATGGAGCGTGACAATTTCCCTTGCCAGATGCAGACCAATTCCGATTCCACTTCCCTGTTCCATCTGGTAGAAACGGTCAAAAATCAGCTCTCTTTTCTCTTCTTCAATCCGTTTTCCCCGATTGGTGATATACAGCTTATAATAGTCCGTATCTTCTTTCAGCAGAATCTGAATCAGGCTTCCTGTATCTGCATATTCTACGGCATTTTTCAGTACATTTTCCATTGCCTCTTTCAGCCAGAATCCGTCGCAGGAAAGCAGGCATTCTTTTGGAACATCCATTTCAAATCCAACTCCTTTTTCTTCCGCTAAAGGCTGTGTTCTGTCTATACATTCTTCGATCAGTCCGGTCAGATTTTCTTTTTTCCGCTTCATCCAGATTTTCCCGGAATCAATCTGCGCAAGCCTAAGAAGCACGATCGTCATATCGGACATCCATTGCACCTTTTTCACACAGTCTTCCAGCTTCTGATACCGTTTTTCATCCTCTTCTGTCACAAGAAGCACCTCCAGATTCAGAAGTGTTCCCGCAATCGGTGTTTTTAGCTGATGGGAAATATTTTCCATGTAAGTTCCCATTTTCTGCCGGTCACGATGCAGAAATTCTTTTTCTTCCGCCAGCTTTGCTTCCAGTTCCCTGTCTTTTTCTGCCAATTGATTATCCAGTGCTTTTTTCCGTCTTTTCTCCATGTGCAATTCTGTCAGCAGACCAACAATGCAGATGATGCCGATCGCAGCCACAAACACACCTATTCCGTAACTTCGGATTCTCTTTTCCAGCCAGATTTTTCCTGTCTCTTCATACCCTGCCTCTTTCAATGCCTCGCAGCCCTTCTGATATGCTTCTTCATCCGGTTCTGTAAAGGCAGAAACCGTTCTGTCTTTTTCTGTCTGTCCGATCCAGGAAACAACCTGTCTTTCATAATTTTCTGCAAGAATATTCTGGTATCCATAAAAAGCCAGCAATATCAAAAGAAAAATCAGAGTCCATTTTCCCGGTATTCTCCATTTCTCCGTCTTTCTCTCAGATCTCATCATACACATCCTCAGCTTTCAGCGTCCATGCATAACCAACTCCACGCTTTGTCTCAATCGGATCCTGCTCATTTTCTGCAGTCAGCTTCTTTCTCAGCCGGTTCATATGTACAGACAAGGTATTGTCATCGATATAATTTTCATTAAAATCCCAGATAGTGTCCAACAGGAACTCCCTCGCAACAAGATTCGGTGCGTTTGCAAGAAGGCTGCACAGAATCTGATATTCGGTCCTTGTAAGATCGATTCGGACACCATCCTTCTGCAAAATCTGCTTCTGCAAATCCAGTTCATATTCTCCGCTTTTGATTCCTTTTTTCACTTTCTTGCCGTTTTGCATACCGGTACGTCGCAGCAAAGCCTTGATTCTCGCAATAAATTCAAATGTGCGGAAAGGCTTGATCACATAGTCATTTGCTCCCGCTTCAAATCCTTCTACGATAAATTCTTCACTGTCATAGGCTGATAAGAAAAGAATGGGATTGTCTGTATATCTGCGGATCTCCCTGCAGAGCATGATTCCGTTCCCGTCTGGCAGCTTCATATCCAGTACATACAGCATATATTCTTCTCCCCGGATCCTTACGAGTGCTTCGCTACAAGACTTCGCTGCAACCGCATTCCATCCCTTTAGTTCCAGGATGTCTACGATTCCCTGTCTTACCAGGTCGTCATCTTCAATTACTAAAATTTCTGTGTTCATGCTCGGAATTCCTTTCTTTATTTCTATTGTATGATTACGTAAGCTGACTCCTACTTGATTCGTATACTTTGTACACCATCTCGCTTAACAGCCAGGTGATGTACATTCGCAAAATACAGATTCTTGTGCAAGCACAAATCTGCACTTGGCTCATCGTATACACAAAAAGGTGCCGCAAACCTGCGACACCTCTTTAAGTCTTCTTCAAATGATTATCCAGCAGGCGTGCGCTTCTCCTGCATCTCTCAGGTTTCCCCTGTCTATACCATCGGCGTGTGGATCGCACGAAATCTTCCACCTTAGATAATCATATGAATGAATTTTTCTCTACATTCAGTATATCAATATTATTCTCTTTTGTAAAGAATTTTCTTGTTGCGCAGCAGCCTGTTCCATTCCTTATCATCTATTTTCATAAATGTGATAATTGAATTTTTGTAGTCCAGATTATCCTTTGATGTAATCAAACGTAAAACCATTTTAAATACTTCTTTAACGTCCTTAATTTCTTTTAGTATCAACGCTGTATTGGGTTTCTTCGCTTCAATTATATAATCCAGATCCCGTATTATCTCGTCAAAGTATGTAGAAAAAAGTTCATAATCATTGGGATGTCTTTCCCGAATATGCATAATCTGCACAACAGTTATAATAACTTCATCTGTTACTATATCCTCTGCTATACAATGGTATATTTCCCTGTCAATTTTCCCTACTCTATACACGTTTATAATCTATCCCTACTTCGCCACGATCCGAATCTCCTCCCCATCAAAGTAATACACAGAATCCGAAAGTACTTCCTCCGGTGCCACTCCGGTCTGATTGATCTCTTTTACCATTTCCTGCATCCGCTCCGGCTCCAGTCCAAAGCTTTCCGGCACCAGTATCACTTCATGGATACTGCTTGGCAGGATATAGAAATCCCCTCTGATCATCCCCCTGACCTTTTCCCGGAAATCCGGATACCGCATCACTGCTGCCCCCAGACTGCACTGCTCGTTCGTCGCCACATACATAAAGCGCACAATCTGCCTGATCTGCACCGGATAGATCCGCGGTGTATTCTTCTCGGCAAGACGGCGGATCTCTTCCTTTTCCACACGCCAGTACCGCAGATGCTCGTTGCGGATCTGGATCGCCGCCGAGCCAAAGCGTGTGTTGTCTATCTGGATATAATAGACCACTGCCAGATCCAGGAACGGCTCATAAGGAATCTGCTTTAACAGTTCTTCGTTGGCATCCCGCCGGATCAGTTTGTACACGATATGCTCTTTTACATGATTAAAATCAAACAGATTCTGACAATCACAGGTCTTCTTCACCCGTATCTCCTGATAAATACTGCAAATGGAATCCGCCAGATCCGGTACCTGCTGCCCCTTCAGATACTTCTGGTAAAATTCCTCCAGATAGATCGTCGGTGCAAGGTTGCTGTCCTCCTGCTTAAAAAGAATCCCTGTTCTTCTGGTTCCATTATTCTTCGTCACGGTGTACAACTCCGTCCTCACCTGCGCATCTACCTGTCCTCTGATCTCGCATAACATAGCATTCATAAATTCTGTATAATTCATCCGTTCTCCTTCCTGAAAGCCATGCACCGCAAAGAACCTTTTCTGCCATCTTAAGGCAGCTTATGATTTGAATATCACCTGCATTCAAGCAGGTGTGTACTGCCAATTATATCTGCCCTTTTTTCAGATTACAAGAACATTCTTTTCCCCTCCAAAATGGCATTGACATGCAAAAAAGCCGAAAGCATGAGGACTTGCCTCTGCTTTCGGCTTTTATCTCTGTCTTAATTTTGTGAATTATGACGAAAGGATTATGCTCTTGAGCTGTACTCTCCTGTACGGGTATCAATTTTGATCTTGTCACCCTGGTTAACGAAAAGCGGTACAAGAACACTTGCTCCTGTCTCAACGATAGCCGGTTTGGTAGCACCTGTAGCTGTATCACCTTTTACTCCCGGCTCTGTCTCTGTAACTTCAAGTTCCACACTGATCGGCGGCTCTACTGAGAATACGTTACCTTCATGTGAACATACTTTAACCATCTCGTTCTCTTTTACAAACTTGAGGGAATCTCCTACTGTATCTCCATCAACTGCGATCTGGTCGAATGTCTCAACATCCATAAAGTGATAGAGTTCACCATCAGAATACAGATACTGCATATCTTTTCTGTCGATATGAGCGGTATCGAATTTCTCTGTCGGACGGAAAGTCTTTTCTACTACACCACCACTGATGATGTTTTTAAGTTTTGTTCTAACGAAAGCTGCTCCCTTTCCCGGTTTTACATGCTGGAATTCCAGAATCTGATAAATGTTACCTTCGATCAGTACTGTAAGACCATTTCTAAAATCGCCTGCTGAAATCATTGTAATATCCTCCTTATATATGCCCTGGGGCATTCCTTTTACTTTTTATATACATTACTTATAATTCTATAATAAAAAACTCTATTTTTCAACAAAAAATTTCAATCAATTACAGATTTCCCTGATTTTCCGTATTTTTTTGCTATTTCATATAGGCAT
>NZ_JAQCZB010000012.1:47100-140400 GCF_027682785.1 Coprococcus sp. AF51-11b1
ATCAATTACAGATTTCCCTGATTTTCCGTATTTTTTTGCTATTTCATATAGGCATTATAGAGTTTTTTATCCACATTTTTCTCGATTTCATCGTAAACCGGCTGCACTGCCTCACGGATTTCTGCTCTCAGTTCATCACTAAGTGTAACAATCTGTGTTCCACTGTCCTCAATTACTTTGATCTTGTCTGCAATCCGGTCATCCGATGCCTGGCGAGCCTCTTCTTTGGCGATCTCAGCAGCTTCTACAAGGATTGCCTGCTTATCTTCCGGCAGATCCTGAAAAAATTCATCACTGACGATCAGAGAGATCAGATGCGGCAGATGATTGGTTTCCACCACATAATCCTGCTGTTCATAAAGCTTGTTAGATACGATAACCTCGTATGGATTCTCCTGGGCATCAATGGTTCCCTGCTGCAGCCCGATATACACCTCACTGAAACTCATCGGTGTCGGAGATGCTTTCAGTTTTTTCCAGAAATCCATATGGTAGGAATTCTCCATGGTACGGATCTTCTGTCCTTTAAAATCAGCCAATGATTCGACCATTTTATTCGTTGACATAACACGGAATCCCTGGTCTGCATAGCCAAGGAGCTTATATCCGCCATTCTCATAGACATCCTCCAGAAGCCCATAGAACTCCGGATCATCTACCTTTTCACGTACTTCATCAATCGTACTGAATCGGCAAGGAATATCAAACACCGCAAGGTCCGGCATGAAGGTTACCTGCGGTGCGGTATTCTGGATCACAAACGGAATGTCCCCATCCTTACAGCTCTCCAGAAGCTCCCTGTCCCCTCCGATCGTACCGTTCGGATAGACCTGGATCTTCATCTTGCCATCACTTAATTCTTCTACTTCTTCCGCAAATTTTTCTGCATAGATCTGTGTTACGGTATCCTCCGGACTCGCCGTTGCAAGCGGCCATGCATATCGCTGTACTTCATCATCCGCAACCGTCTTTTTCTGACACCCCGCACTGAGTGTAAGTGCCGCACACATTCCTGCCGCTACCGCCATTCTTACTGCTTTCTTCATGCTGCTACCTCCTATATCAGTGCCAGGCTGATCGCCGGGATAAATGTAATTAACAAAAGCGCAACAAGGAAGTAGCCGATCATTGGCATCGCATGTTTGGAAATCCGCATGATCGGGATATCTGTAAGCGAGCTTGCCACAAACAGATTGACTCCGATCGGCGGTGTTACAAATCCGATTGCAAGGTTGACAACCATCATGATTCCAAAGTGGATCGGATTCATACCGACTGCTGTTACAATCGGCAGAAGGATCGGTGTCAGGATCAAGATTGCCGGTGTTGTATCCATGACCATTCCCACGATCAGAAGGAATACATTGATCACCAGAAGCAGGACGATCTTATTGGTAAAGTGCGTCAGGATCCAGGTGCTTACCATCTGTGGGATCTGCATCAGAGTCAGAACTCTTGAAAATGCTATCGATGCTGCAAGGATAAACATGATCGGTGCATAGGTGCGCACGCCTTCCACCAGTGCCGGCCAGATATCTTTAAACGTCATCGTCTTATAAATAAACAGGCTGACAATCAGTGCATAAAATACCGAAATGACTGCCGCTTCTGTCGGCGATGCGATTCCGGAATAGATGCATCCCAGAATGATAACCGGACTCAAAAGTGCCCAGAAGCTTTCTTTTAAAACCTTCAGAAGTCCTTTCTCATGAAGTTCCCCGACTACTTTCTGAATCTTTTCTTTGTCCTCTCCATTCTTTTTACAGTAATAAACTGCATAAACCATCAGAAGTCCGCCGATCAGAAGTCCCGGAATGATCCCTGCGATAAACAGGTCACTTACTGATTCACCGGAAGCACTTCCGAACATGACAAACGGAATACTTGGTGGAATAATAACTCCAAGACCACCTGCCACGGCTACGATTGCCGCGGAAAAATCCTTATCGTATCCAAGCTCGATCAGAATCGGGATCGTCATACTTCCGACTGCTGCAACCGTCGCCGGTCCGGAGCCTGAGATTGCACCATAAAACAGACAGGTTACAATGACCGCGCACGGCAGACCCGCTGTCAGATTTCCAAGAAAATAGGAAAATACATCAAATAATTTTTTGGAAATGCCGCCTCTTGCCATGATGATTCCTGAAAGTACGAACATCGGAACCGCAAGGAGCGGAAAGCTGTCAATTCCTCCCAGCATAGAACGGATCACAAACTGTCCGCTGGCTGTGAAGGATGGATCAAAAGCACCTGGAAGGACCGAAGCGATTGTAAGCGCGATCGATACCGGAATGGCAATGATCAGACAGATTACAAATAAGATAAATACTACTGCTGCCGGCATGCTTTTTCTCCTTTCTCATCTTTTTCTCTTACTACTTTTAATTCTGCAAACCACCGCTGGATAATACGGATCGCTACCAGGATAAAACTTGCAAGCGGTGCTGCCTGCACATAATACATCGGGATGTGGCACGCCGGACTTACCTGTCCGCTCTCTACTGCTGACATCATATACTTAAACGCAAACGGTATCAGGTAAAGAAATACCATCAGTTCAAAGGTATGGTTGACCAGTTTAAAAAGTGCCTTCCCTCTTCGTGGGAAAATTGACACAAACTGTTCGATCTTAATGGAAATACATTTTTTTGTGCAATAGCTGACGCTCAAAAATCCCGACCATACAAACAGGTAACGGGTAATCTCCTCCGACCAGGACGGCGCTGAGCCGAGTACAT
Source organism: Coprococcus sp. AF51-11b1 (assembly GCF_027682785.1). Lineage (NCBI taxonomy): Bacteria > Bacillati > Bacillota > Clostridia > Lachnospirales > Lachnospiraceae > Coprococcus > Coprococcus sp. AF51-11b1. The sequence continues at coordinate 49,842 of NZ_JAQCZB010000012.1, forward strand.
ATCTGGAAAACACCTGGATCCCCATGATCACTGTCATCAGGATCAGGCTTATCACCATAAAAAATTCTTCCAGATAGTTATCCAGCCAGATTACTGTTTTCTTCATTCTCATTTGCCCTCCATTCATGTAATCATACAAAAATGATATCAATTACCGAAGAATTTGTCTATTTTTTCTATTTGCTTTTATCTCTTTAAATAGCAAAATTTTCTATAATTTTTTCACTTTCAGAAATCGGTTAGTTTTTTAACAAAACCAGAATATGATAAAGGCCCGCAATCCACCGGAATCCCCGGTATGACTGCGGGTCTTTATCCTGCCTTTTTCACTCTTCATTCAGGTTAAACATAACGGATCCGCCACAGGACTTCTCCGGATGTTTCTTCACTAGATGCTCTTATCGATCAGAGTCAGGATTTCTCTTAAATCTGATGCATTCATCTGTCCAGGTGCAGAAGCCTTTCCTACTGCCCCGAAAGTAAGTGCTGAACCGAATACTTCACCGCACAGGCGACTGATCAGTCCGGTTCCTGCCATAGACATTGTAATGATCGGACGGTCTGCATGTTCTTCTGCCATTTCACGTGTTGCTTCAAGAAGTGTAAGTACATCCTTTTTGCACTGTGGCATTACTGCAATTTTTGGGATATCTGCGCCGAGTTCCTGCATTTTCACAAGGTGTCCTACGATATCGTCTTTGTCCGGTGTCTTATCGAAGTCATGGTTGGATGCAACGACTTTTACGCCGTGTGCATGCGCGCCTTCGATGATATCTTTTACAACTTCGTCCCCTGTAAATGCTTCTACATCCACAAGGTCAACCAGTCCTGTTGCTGCGGCTTTCTTGTTCAGCTCTGCATATGCGTCAGCTTCGATTGCTTTTTCGCCGCCTTCTTTAGAAGTACGGAATGTGAAAAGAATCGGAGTTTCGCCAAGTGCCGGACGAAGGTCTTTTAATACATCTTCAACCTGTGCGAAGTCAAATACACCTTCGAACCAGTCTACACGCCATTCTACAACATCAAGCGCAACATCCTCAAAAGATCTTGCTGCTGCAAGAATTTCTTCTTTTGTCTTTCCGACGATCGGTACACAGATTTTCGGTACTCCTTCACCGATCTTAACGCCACGAACTTCTACATATTTACTCATGTCTGTTTTCTCCTTTTTCTAGTTGTCAGCCTGAGCCTGTTCTACCATCTTAGTATAACGTAAGTTTACAAATAATCCAAGAAGGACTCCAACTGCTGTAAGAACGATATTCATAACCATAACCTGTGACGGCTGCATTTTGGATGCTGCTGTAAGGATGGTGTAGTTACACAGGGAAGATGCGATCATAACAAGTGCTGTTACAGTTCCTTTGATCTTCGGGAAAAGCATGTTGCATACAGAAGTTGCGATCTGAAGAAGTCCGCCTGCTCCTGCCCATCCGATCAGGAATGCACCTGCAATCATAAGTGTCTGGCTCTTTCCAACCAGAACAGCGATCATTGTTACAAGACAGATTACCGGGTATCCCAGGATAAATCTTACGTCTTTGATCTTTCTTGTTAAAAGTGCAGTTACAACGAGTGCAAGCATTGTTCCTGCTGAATAGTATGTCTGCATGATGGACGGATCAGCCCAGCCAACATTCTCTTTTGCAAAGTTCTGTGCACAGTTCAGCCATAACTGGAAGGTACCTGTACATGTGAATCCGATCAGGATCATTGCGATGGATTCTACAGAGAAATGGGTATGCTTTAAGCTGTCGATCAGACCTTCTTTCTTTCCCGCTGCTTTCTGATCTGTATCCGGGAGTGGGAAGATCATAACCAGTACCAGAAGTACAAGATAAGCAATTCCACATGCATAGAACAGTGTGTTGTAAGAGGTTGCTCCTGTTGCTGTTGTAGCGACAGTTACACCAAGTACGAACGGTAAAAGCATCTGCGATACAGAAATAAAGAATTTGATCCCCATAGTTGCAACGCCCGGTGCTTTGTAAATGATTTCTGAAACAGCCGGGTAAATTCCTGTATCCAGGAAAGAGTTTGCGATACCACCAACGATTGCACAGATATATGCGATCTGGTATCCACCATTTGTTCCTGCATTAAATGCAAGTGCAAGTCCAATCAGGTAGATTGCATAGGATCCACTACCGATCGCTGTTGAAATACGACGTCCGAGTTTGTCAGAAAGCGGTCCGGCGAACGGAAGCGCGATCAGACGTCCAAGTCCGAGTGCTGCTGAAATTGCAGTGATTGCCATAACTTCTACGCCCCAGGAAGCAGCAAGTGCTTCCTTGATGACTGCCTGTCCAAGGATGGAACATCCGACACCGTGGATAAAGTAGTTTAAATAAAGGATCAGGGCGCTGGGTATGTATTTCTTATTCATCTCTTTTCCTCACATTCCTGTTTTTCAAATTTTTTCGATTTCTTCTTAAATTCAATACAAGCCTGCCAGGTATTAATCATCGTATCTGATGTTTAATACTTCTTTCATGTGTTCGATCGGCATTTCTTTTCCTGTCCAGAGTTTGAATGCTGCTGCTCCCTGGAATAACATCATTCCAAGACCGTTCATTGTCTTACATCCAACTTCTTTTGCCATAGAACGCATCTTTGTTTCCAGTGGTGAGTAAGGAACATCAATAACAATAAGTTCCGGACGGAAGAATGATTTATCCGGTACAACTGACATTCCTTCCAGTGGTTTCATACCAACACCTGTTCCGTTTACGAAGATGTATGAATCGTTCATTTCTTCTCTTAATTTTTCTTTGTCATCCAGATCGTAAAGAGTAGCTTTGCAATTTGTCTTTTCATTGATCTTTCTTACTGTTTCTTCAGCATTTGCCCAGAATTTATCATGAATATTGAAAATAGAGATTTCTTTTACGCCGTCAAGTGCAGCCTGGATTTCAATTGCTGTAGCAGCTCCGCCTGCGCCTGCGATTGTCATCTTCTTTCCGATCACATCGATATCGTTATCTTTTAATGCCTGCATGAATCCGATGCCGTCTGTGATGTGTCCTGTTAAAACACCATCTTCATTTACGATTGTGTTAACTGCTCCACAAAGCTCTGCTGCCAGAGATAATTTGTCCAGATACTGTCCAACAACTGTTTTATTTGGCATAGACACGTTAGATCCTACCATTTTCAGAGCACGAAGTCCTTTTACTGCATCTTCCAGTGTGCTGTTGTCAACTTCAAATGCAAGGTAAGCATAATCCAGTCCAAGGTAAGCAAATGCTTCATTATGCATTGCCGGTGAGCTTGAATGTCTGATTGGATAAGCCATAAGTCCGATAAGTTCTGTGTGTCCTGTAATTCTCTCTGCCATGATTTGTTCTCCTTTTCTTCTTCCATCGAAATTTATTTCTTTGTTCTTTGAGAATGTTTTTAACGTTTGCCCAATTTTTGTTAATTTTTAAACAACCTCTTGATAGTTAAATTATAGACGATATCATTTGATAGTTCAAATATATCTTATGTGTGTTTTTGATAGCTTTTTGGCATCAGTTATGGTATGATTATTTTATATAATATAGAAAGGATTTTTTACCATGACGCTAAATCAGCTTGAATATTTCCAAAAAGTAGCAACCCTGCAGCATTTCCGACAGGCTGCAGAAGTACTTAAGATCTCCCAGCCAAGCCTCAGCCGGTCCATGTCGCTTCTGGAAGAAGAACTTGGACTGATGCTTTTTGAACATCAGGGACGCAATGTTGTCCTCACCAAATCCGGCCGCGTCTTCCTGGAACATGTCAACCGGATCCTCGAGGAGGTACATATTGCCGAGCATAAGATGAAGCAGCTTGCCGGAAGCGGTGGACATATTGATATCGCCTATGTATTTCCGCTGGCAAACTACTATATTCCGCATACAGTGCGATCCTTCCTGGATATAGACCGCAACAAGCATGTAACCTTCAATTTTAACCAAACGCACACTGCAGATATGATCCAGGGGCTCAAATCCGACCGCCACGATGTGATCTTTGGTTCTTTCGTTGCGGATGAACCGGATATTTCCTTTGTACCCATTCTGAACCAGAATATGGTTGTAATTACTCCAAAAGAACATCCTCTTGTCCAGAAAGAATCCGTCTGTTGCAGTGACCTTACTGACTATCCTCTGATCGGGTATGACCGCTATTCCGGACTCGGTGGCTTCACCCGTAACTTCTATAAAGAAAAGAAGCTGAAGGTAAACATCGTCTGTGAGTGTCCGGATGAAAACGCAATTGCTGCCCTGGTTGCCGAAGATTTCGGAATCGCCCTGGTTGCCAGGGTCGATGCGGTTGATCAGGCAAATGTAACCGTACTCCCGCTTGCCGATGCAGACCTTACCCACACCGTTTATATGGGATACATCCGCGACAAATACCAGATTCCCGCTGTCAAACGTTTCATCCAGTTTGTCAAAAGAGATGGGAAGGCCTATTAAAGTGCCTTCCCATTGCTTTCTTTTACATATTCAATAAATTCTTTTACAACCGGCGCCAGATATTTTTCCTTCAGCTTCGCCAGATATATATAACGTTCGTATGGTGGATTCTCAATATCCAGTACATCTACATTCAGATTTTTAAGTATAGGAATCTCCGGCATTACCGCAATTCCAAAATTTTCTGCCACAAGACCTGCCATCGATGCATCTTCCAGAATCTCATATGCTATCTTCGGTGTCCCTCCGGTCTGTTCAAACAACTGGTCGATCACCGGTCTGAGCCCGCTGTTCTTGGTGAAATATACCTGGGGATAAGGAAGTGTTTCCTTCAGATCAACAGATCCTCTTCCGGCAAGCTCATGGTCTCTTGGAACAACAACAACCAATTTTTCCTTAGCGATCGGTACAAAATCAATCCCGGATTCTTTTTCTTTTCGCGAGCAGAGAGCGATGTCATACTTCTCCTCTTTCAACCCCTGTATAATCTCTGTCGTATTTCCGACAGAAAAACGGAAATTCACATCCCAGTCTTCGTGTTCCTTCAAAAAACCGCCTACAAGCTGTGGAACAAATACACTTCCAAGCGTAAAAATATATGCGAGATCGATCACCCCGCCGGTGTCACTTGTCAACGCCCTTGTCTTTTTTACACCACTGTCCAGAATCTTTAAAGCTTCTTCTACATATTCCAGAAATACTTTTCCGTACTTTGTCAGTACAACGTTACGCCCTCTTTTTTCAAACAGGTTTGTCTCAAGCTCCTGCTCCAGCATACTTATGGCATGGCTGAGACTTGGCTGCGTAATGGACAGCATTTCCGCCGCTCTGGTATAGTGTTCTATATGTGCTAGTGTCACAAAGTAATGCAACTGATTCAGATTCATAAAACCATCACCCTCTTTCCTGTTCTTATATTAAACATAGCATAAATTATTTAATTATTCTATAGTTTTGTTTAAATTGTCTATCTTTTTCCACTTCCCGTCTTCCTAGTATAATTTTATTTTTATCTTTTTCGCTGTTTCTATAGTTATATTCTATTATTTTTCTATGTATTTTCAATTTGTATTTTTCAGTTTTTTGTAGTTATAATGGGTTTAACAAAAACCGGTACGCCCAAGCCGGTATAAGACAACCTCGTGTGACTAAGATTTTTTGAGGATTGCAGGAATTGCATAGCAATGGAGCAATCCGATTACATCAGTGAGTGGCAAAATTTACTTTTGACACTCACATCATTTTATTTTGATTATTAAGTCATTTTTACGGAGGAATTTCTAATGAAAAGCAAATACAAACACATTTTCGAGCCATTTACCATCAAACATATGACGGTCAAGAACCGTATCGTCATGACTCCAATGGGAACTAACTACGGTGAACAGAATGGTGAAATGAGTTTTCTTCATATCAATTATTACGAGCAGCGTGCAAAAGGCGGTACAGGACTTCTCATCGTAGAGAACGCCAGCGTTGATTCTCCACAGGGATCTAACGGAACCACACAGCTTCGTATCGATCAGGATAACTACATTCCAAGACTTTTCAAACTTTGCGAAACAGTACACAAACATGGATCCTGCATTGCAATCCAGATCAATCATGCCGGTGCTTCTGCACAGTCAGCACGTATCAATATGCAGCCGGTTTCTGCTTCTGATGTTCCTTCAAAAGCAGGCGGTGAAATCCCGCGTCCACTGGAAAAAGATGAAATCATGCATATTGTAAAAAAATACGGTGAAGCCGCAAAACGTGCTCAGATCGCAGGGTTTGACGCTGTAGAAATCCACGCAGGACATTCTTACCTTATAAGCCAGTTCCTTTCACCTCTTACAAATAAGAGAACAGACGAATTCGGCGGATCTTTGGAAAACCGTGCAAGACTTGCAAAACTTGTTATTGAAGAAGTTAGAAGACAGGTTGGACCATTCTTCCCTATCTTTGTTCGTATCAGTGCGGATGAATTTATGGAAGGCGGAAATACTTTGGATGACTGTCTTGATTACCTTCAGTACTTCCAGGAAGAAGTTGACGTATTCGACGTATCTGCCGGTCTGAACGGATCCATTCAGTACCAGATTGATGCCAATTACCTTCCGGATGGATGGCGTTCTTATATGGCAAAAGCTGTAAAAGAACGTTACGGCAAACCATGTATGACAATGGGCAACATCCGTAACCCACAGGTTGCCGAAGATATTCTTGCAAGAGGCGATGCTGACCTGATCGGTATGGGACGTGGACTGATCGCTGATCCGGAATGGGTAAATAAAGTAGAATTCGGTGATGAATGTGATATCCGTAAATGTATTTCTTGTAACATCGGATGTGCAGGACACCGTATCGGAATCAACCGTCCGATCCGTTGTACTGTTAACCCGTCTGTAAATGGCGGCGAAGATTACAAAAAGCAGAAAATCAACAAGCCTTGCAACGTTGTTGTGATCGGTGGTGGTACTGCCGGACTGGAAGCTGCATGTACAGCTGCCGAGGTTGGATGCACTACTTTCCTGATCGAGAAGAAACCAGAACTCGGCGGACTTGCCGCCCTGATCTCCAAGATCCCGGATAAGAAGAGACTTGCTGACTTCCCGAACTATCTGATCCATCGCGCAAGCAAGCTGAAAAACCTGTTCATCTTCAAGAACACGGAAGCTACGATTGAAATGATCAGAAGCATGAACCCGAACATTATTGTAAATGCTACCGGTTCTAATCCGCTCCTTCCACCGATCAAGGGTCTTCATGAGAATATTGACAAAGATGGCGGAAAAGTTTCTTCTATTACAAATATGATCAACCATGTTATGGAATATCCAGAAGATCTGAAAGGTAAAAAAGTCGTTGTTATCGGTGGCGGTGCCGTAGGTCTTGACGTAGTAGAATTCTTTGCTCCACGTGGCGCTGATGTAAGCATTGTGGAAATGATGCCGGTAATCGGTAACGGAATTGATCCGGTATCCAAAGTCGGAACCTTTGCACTGATGGATAAATATGGTGTAAAACAGTGTCCGAATACTGCTCTTCTTGAAGTTAAAGCAGATTCCTTCCTTGTTAAAACGCCAGAAGGAAATGAAGAAGAAATGCTATTTGATTATGGATTTGTATGTCTTGGTATGAGAGCAAACGCTCCGATCCTCGATGCAGTCCGTAAAGAATTCGAAGATGAAGATGTTGAAATCATGAACATCGGTGACAGTGTACGTGCCCGCCGCATCATCGAAGGTACAGAAGAAGGACGTAATATCCTGAATGTTCTTGCCAAACATGATTACTTATAAGATTTTGTAAATATAATATTCCCCCTGATGTCCCCTGGTTCTCGTTATGAGAACCGGGGGGATTTCTATTTACTTTACTAAAAAGAATGTGCCAAGGCACATTTTCGCGCCGAGCGCAGTCGCTTGCGACATTCTTCATCTTCGTGCGAGTGCACATCTTTGGCACGCAGTGCCTTTTATTTGATAGGAAGTTCCTTCGGAATTTCTTATCAAAAAATGCCCTGCCTACTTGCAGGACATTCTCTTTTCGTTCTCTTTTTTATAGAAATGTAATACAATCTTCTCCAGATATCTTTTCAGCACAATCTGGATCTCTTCTTTTGGATTGATCGGCTTCACCAGAATACTCTTCATCCCGGTACGCTTCGCTCCCCACACATCCGTAAAAAGCTGATCTCCGATAAATACAGTGTTTCCTCTGTCCGTTTGCATCAGCTCCATGGCTTTTATATAATTCTTCGTGGAAGGCTTATGCGCGTTAAACACATACTTGCTCTGCACCTTTTCGGCAAAAGGCTTTACACGTGGTTCCTGGTTATTGGAAATCAGGCATGTATCAAACCCGATGCTGCGCAGCCTGTCAAAAAGACAGATTGCTCTCTCATCTGCCGGTGCTCCATGCGGAACCAGCGTATTGTCAATGTCAAATACCAGTCCACGACAGCCTTCCCGATACATTTTTTCAAAATCCAGTACATAAGTGGACGCTACATATTCGTCCGGATAAAAGGTCTTAAACATGATTTTCATCCATTTCCAGAAGCTTCTGAATCAGATCTTCACAGATCTGCAGAACCGTCTTGTTATCTGTATCTACAACGATATCTGCAGCCGCCTCGTATTTTTCTCTTCTTGCTTCCATCAGCTGCTCGATATATTCTACATTCTTGTGTCCATTGAGCAGCGGTCTGTCGTCACTGTCTTTTACACGGTCAAGAATGGTCTGTGGATGTGCAGTAAGGAGTACTACACGACCATTTTTCTTCATCTCTGCGACATTGCGTTCACGCATTGCCACACCACCACCACAGGAAATGATCACATTCTTCTTCTCCTGCATCTCGATCAGAAGATTGGTTTCCATATTACGGAAGTATTCCTCCCCATAGGTTTCAAAAATATCGGAAATACTCATGCCTTCGCGTTCTGCAATCAGCTGGTCCATCTCAACCACTTCCATGGCAAACATGGTGCTAAGATAATCAGAGATCGTACTTTTTCCAGCTCCCATAAACCCGATCAGGACAATGTTGTAATCAAAAAGCTTTCTAGCCTGGATCTTCTTACTGTTGCGCTGGATACGCTCAAATACATCATAAATCTCGTCTCTGTGCTTATCATTGTGAAGGCTGAACATCAGTCTCTTCTTCTGCTTTTCTTCCTGTTCCGGCTGCAGGATCGGCATACCATACTCTTCTTTGTATGCCATGATCTTTTCAATGATCGCATATCTTTCTTTTAATGCCTCTGTGATCTTCGCATCACAGTTTGCAAGCTCTTCACGGTATAATTCCAAATCGTTCATCTATCAATTCCTCGTTTCTCACTCTACTGCTTTCCGGGTGCCTTCAATTGCCCGTTGTATTAAAACATTATAGCAGACACTTTGGAAGTGAATCAATAGATATTTTTTATTTTGCGTTATCCAGGACCGCTTTTACATCACTTTTAAACTGATTCCAAGCATCTTCATTTTCGACAAAGTATTTCGGACAGATTTTCCCTGTAATATCATAATGTCGGATCACATCTTCTTCTGTCAGCGAAAACTTTTCACACAGCCATGCTGTAAGTTGTACCATGCTCTTATAAGTTGCCTCGTTGAACTTTCCGGTCTCATCCGGATGACAGCACTCAATGGACACCGTATCAAAATTCCGTGTATTGGACGCATATGCAACCTCCCAGGTTGGTACGCACTGTACGATTTCCCCGTCCAGTCCTACTACAAAATTACTGCTTGCCTGCGTAATGTGACTGTCCTTCAGTCCCTCAAAATAGTCTCTGTTCTCCATCGCTGTCGAACCAGGATTGGCAGTGTAATGAATGACTATTCCGGTAATCTCATTGGTTGAAAGTCCCGGTCTTGAATATTCATTCACAGTTAACAGTTCTACATCAATATCCGGCTTTTGGGCACTGATCACTTCATCAGAAAGCTCACTGTATGCTCTCTGTGCAAAGATTCCTCTTCCACTGATCTTCATAATAGAAAGTGCAAGAAGCAGTGTGATCAGGATCGTACTTCCCACCTTTATATAACGGCTCATTCTGCGCCTCTTATTCGCCTCATAATAGCTTTTTCCATCGCCACCCCTGTACAGGTTGGCTCTGGTGTTTTTCTTCTTTCTTCGGTTCATTTCGTCATCTCAATCTTTTGTGTTTTTTGCAAATTTTCTGTTGGAATCCCAACTATATCCAGACTATCATAAAATGGTAAGAAATTGTTGAAAAAATAATTATTTTTTTATTAAGGTAGTCGGAAGGGGACGTGTACCCCTCCGAAAAAACAATTGCCGCTGGATTCAGTTGACTGTTGAAGGTTTGGGTGAAGTTTGAAAATAGTTGGATAATGTAAGAGAGAAGAATCGTCTCTCTTACGGAAATGATTCTTCTCTCTTGATTAATTTTGCATCTTATTCATCTACGCTGTAGTTTGGTGCTTCTTTTGTGATGTGGATGTCGTGTGGATGGCTTTCTTTGAGGGATGCAGAAGAAATTTTTACGAAACGTCCTGTTGTCTTGAGAGTTTCGATGTCTGGTGCTCCACAATAACCCATTCCGGAACGGAGACCGCCCATTAACTGGAATACAGTATCTTCTACAGATCCTTTATAGGCAACTCGTCCTTCTACGCCTTCCGGTACAAGCTTCTTCGCATCTGTCTGGAAGTATCTGTCTTTGCTTCCGTTCTCCATTGCTGCGATAGATCCCATTCCACGATATACTTTGTATTTTCTTCCCTGATAGAGTTCGAATGTTCCCGGGCTCTCATCGCATCCTGCGAAGATACTTCCCATCATACATACGTTGGCTCCGGCTGCGATTGCCTTTGTCATATCACCTGAGTACTTAATACCACCATCTGCAATAATCGGAATTCCCGACTCTTTTGCTGCTTCGTAGCAGTCCATAACAGCTGTGATCTGTGGTACACCGATACCGGCTACGATACGGGTTGTACAGATGGATCCAGGTCCGATACCAACCTTTACTGCATCAACACCTGCATCGATCAGCGCTTTTGTTGCTTCTCCTGTTGCAACGTTACCTGCGATCACCTGAAGATCCGGGAATGCATCCTTGATCATTCTTACGGTACGAAGTACATTTGCTGAATGTCCGTGTGCCGAATCAAGTACTACTACATCAACTTTTGCTTTTACAAGAGCTTCTGCTCTTTCAAGACAGTTCGCTGTAATACCGATCGCTGCACCACACAGAAGTCTTCCCTGCGCGTCTTTTGCTGACAGTGGGTATTTAATCTGTTTCTCAATATCTTTAATTGTGATCAGACCTTTTAAGTTAAAATCTTTGTCTACGATTGGAAGTTTTTCTTTTCTTGCTTTTGCGAGGATCTTCTTTGCTTCTTCCAGGGTGATACCTTCCTGTGCTGTTACAAGACCTTCGCTTGTCATGGATTCTTTGATCTTCTTGGAGAAATCTTCTTCAAACTTGAGGTCACGGTTCGTAATGATACCTACCAGCTTTCTTCCCTCTGTGATCGGAACTCCGGAAATACGGAACTTCGCCATCAGTTCATTAGCATCTGCCAGTGTATGCTCCGGCGACAGATAGAATGGATCTGTAATAACACCATTCTCAGAACGCTTAACCTTGTCTACTTCTTCTGCCTGCTGTTCAATCGACATATTCTTGTGAATAATACCGATACCTCCCTGGCGTGCCATAGCGATCGCCATACGATGTTCGGTAACAGTGTCCATTCCCGCACTCATCATCGGTATGTTAAGCTTAATGCCCTTTGTAAGATAAGTTGATAAATCAACCTGATTTGGAATTACTTCTGAATAAGAAGGTACCAGAAGTACATCATCGAAGGTGATTCCTTCTCCAATAATCTTTCCCATGATTTTTCTTCCTTTCTCTCTCGTCTGTAATTTTGATTATCTGCTATGATAACGCATAAATCTATGCTATGTCAAGTCCTTTATCGAGTACATTCGTCCGTCCGTGACAATCACATTTCTACAGATCACTGATAATTTTACGTAACCGTCTTTCTGGATGCAATTGTACCCCGGAACCTGCAAGCTTTTCTGCACGTCTTTCGGGAATTATTTACAAAATACTTTTCTTGGTGCCAGCATCTTCAGTCCTTCACAAACTGTCTTATTTGGCTCAAAAATAATTTTTTTCTTTTCCCCGTTATTTACAACGATCAGCTCATATGTATCTGCCCCCGGCATACCTGAACTGTAATCGGTTCCTTTCAGTCCTTGATAAGGTCTGAGTTCCGGCGAACCGGAAGGTGCCATCATCTCAAGATCCGTCATCTCCATGGAAAACATATTTTTCCGACGGGATTTTGCCATAATCTTATCAATATCAAGACTCCCATTCACAAATAAATACTCATATTCAACATCCATACTCCGGAACAAAAAAACATCCAGTGCGATCATGATCACCGGACCAATTATTCCGAATGGGATCATAAATATAAGTACGACCGACAGAACAGTAAGTATGATAAGTATTGCTTTGATCAGCGTCGTCGAAGATGCTTTCTGCCTCTTCACCAGCTGTTCTGTGTAAAAATCACCCATATCCTAACCTCCAAATTTATATATTAAAACTATTGTAACACTTTTATAATAAAAAGAAAACTCCTCTTCTGAGGAGTTTTCTAAAAATCATATTTTTAGCTTACATCATGCCCATTCCCGGAGCTCCGCCTGCCGGCATAGCCGGTGCATCTTCTTTGATGTTAGCAACAACGGATTCTGTTGTAAGGAGTGTAGATGCAACACTTGTAGCGTTCTGCAGTGCGCTTCTTGTTACTTTTGCAGGATCAAGGATACCTGCTTTCACCATATCTACATATTCTTCATTGTAAGCATCAAAGCCATTTCCCGGTTCAGCTTCTCTTACCTTGTTGATGATAACTGCGCCTTCAAGACCTGCGTTAGCTGAAATATGGAATAATGGTGCTTCCAGAGCTTTGAGGACTACTTTTGCCCCTGTCTTTTCATCACCTTCCAGAGTTTCTGCAAGTTTGGCAACTTCTTTTGATGCATGGATGTATGCTGATCCACCACCTGCAATGATTCCTTCTTCTACTGCTGCTCTTGTTGCATTAAGAGCATCTTCCATACGGAGTTTTGCTTCTTTCATCTCTGTCTCAGTAGCAGCACCTACACGGATAACTGCAACTCCGCCGGCGAGTTTTGCAAGTCTTTCCTGAAGTTTTTCTTTATCAAAATCAGATGTTGTCTCTTCGATCTGAGCTTTAATCTGTCCGATTCTGGCTTCCAGAGCAGCCTTATCACCCATACCATCAACGATGACTGTATTCTCTTTCTGAACTTTTACAGATTTTGCACGTCCAAGCTGTGCCATTGTTGTATCTTTCAGTTCCAGACCAAGTTCTTCTGAGATTACCTGTCCGCCTGTTAAGATTGCAATATCTTCCAGCATAGCTTTTCTTCTGTCACCATATCCAGGTGCTTTTACTGCAACTACATTGAATGTTCCACGCAGTTTGTTGACGATCAGAGTTGTAAGAGCTTCTCCTTCGATATCTTCTGCTACGATAAGAAGTTTTGCTCCTGACTGTACGATCTGTTCCAGCAATGGAAGGATTTCCTGAATATTAGAAATCTTCTTGTCTGTGATCAGGATATATGGATCGTCAAGATTTGCTTCCATCTTTTCCATATCAGTGCACATATATGCTGAAATATATCCACGGTCGAATTGCATACCTTCTACAAGGTCAAGCTCTGTCTTCATTGTCTTTGACTCTTCAATTGTGATAACGCCATCGTTGGAAACTTTGTCCATAGCTTCTGCTACCATCTCACCAACACTGTCATCACTTGCTGAGATAGCTGCTACTCTTGCAATCTGCTCTCTTCCTGTAACTTTGCTGCTCATCTTCTTGATAGCTTCTACAGCACAGTCTGTTGCTTTCTTCATACCTTTTCTTAATACGATCGGGTTTGCACCTGCTTCCAGGTTCTTCATTCCTTCGTGTACCATAGCCTGTGCAAGAACAGTTGCTGTTGTTGTACCATCACCTGCAACATCGTTGGTCTTAGATGCAACTTCACGGATCAGCTGTGCTCCCATATTTTCAAATGCATCTTCCAGTTCGATTTCTTTTGCGATTGTTACACCGTCATTTGTGATAAGCGGTGCTCCGAATGATTTATCCAGAACTACGTTTCTTCCTTTTGGTCCGATTGTTACTCTTACTGTATCAGCAAGTTTGTTGACACCTGCTTCCAGTGCCTTTCTTGCGTCTGCTCCGTATTTAATTTCCTTTGCCATTTCTATCACTCCTGATTCTTAAAAATAAAATTCTGTTCTAATCTGAAAATCTGATTTTTATCTGTATATGATATCCTGCCGGATTATCTGATCACTGCAAGAATATCATTCTGTTTTACAATGATGTATTCTTCATCATCGAGTTCTACTTCTGTACCTGCATATTTGGAATAGATAACTTTATCACCTACTGAAACATTCATCGTAACTTCTTTTCCATCAACAACTCCGCCAGGTCCTACAGCAACAACTTCTGCCTGCTGTGGTTTTTCCTTTGACTGTCCAGGAAGTACGATTCCTGATTTGGTAGTCTCCTCTGCAACTAACTGTTTTAATACAACTCTGTCAGCTAATGGTTCTAATTTCATTATAATTCCTCCTAACTCTATATTGTTAGCACTCAATAAAATCGAGTGCTAAAAACTTTCTAGGTATAAGATAGCACTCTCTTTCTTTTTTGTCAACATTCGATTTTGAATTTTATAATTACTTTAGATTTATTTCATAAAATCCATTCGTCACCTGCAGGACCAGAATCATACCTGCACGGTTCTCATAACGCTCCTTTATCATCCCTGTACACACAGTCTCACAAGTGATCGTCCGGATCCGGCATTCATATACTGCATCCAGTGAAATATCAGAAAGACTGCCTGAGCGCAGGATCAGATGTACCTGCTCCATCTCCTTCTGATATTCTATGACTGTTGCCTCATAAATATTCTCATCTTTTTCCTTATCTTCTTTCAGATACTGTACCATCGTAAGTACAGCTTTATCTCCATCATACATGCTCTCTTCTCTCCTTTTTACAAATATAATTCCCCGTTAAAGAAAAGGGCATCAGATTTGTCTGATACCCCTCTTTTACTTTTATCCTTAATTCATTTTTTCTTTTTTGATCTTATCCAGTTCTTTGAACACGTAATCATTCACAACCTTGATGTAAGTTCCTTTCATACCAGATGAACGGGATTCGATCACACCCGCACTCTCAAATTTGCGGAGTGCATTGACAATTACAGAACGGGTGATTCCCACACGGTCTGCAATCTTGCTTGCCACCAGAATCCCTTCCATTCCGTTAAGTTCATCAAAAATATGGATGATTGCTTCCAGCTCAGAGAAAGAAAGGGTGCTGATCGCAGATTGTACGATCTGTTCTTTTCTGGTCTCTTCTGCACTCTCTTCATTAACAGAGCGGAGCATCTCAAGTCCCACGACAGTGGTTCCGTACTCACTCAAAATGATGTCATCAATTTCGTACATGGACTCTTTTCTGTATAAAAACAGAGTTCCAAGTCTCTCTCCTGCAATGTTGATCGGAGTAATGATCGCCTGATATCCCTGGGATACATCAGCTGTAAATCCAAGTGTCTGCAGATTAACATTCTCTTTTGTGGAAAGAATACTTAGAAGACGTTCATTTAACATCGGATCAATATGTTCTCCCACTTCGTCCTGCAAAAGCTCATGGATCTCCGGGACTCCTTCGCATGTGCTGACACCGAGTACCTTTCCTTTCTTACTGACTACCAGTACATTCGATGCCAGAATCTCTGTCAGAACTTCACAGATATCTGTAAACACAACTTTGCTTGAATTATTATTGTGCAACAGTTTGTTAATTTTTCTTGTTTTATCCAATAGTTGTACGCTCATATCTGCCTCCATATATTTTTATTAAAAATGTGCGTTTCCGGTCGCATTTTTCACGAATATGAAATATTGTTGAAATTATGCACACAAATTAGTCAAAAAAATGTGCACACAAATATATTATCATACAATTCTGAATAGTTCAATGAAATTTGATTTATTTTTCATCTTTCTCTTTATTTTTAACAAACCCACACTGTTCATTACCGCAGACAAGTTTATTTCCCTTTTCTACCATATAACTTCCGCATTTCGGACATTTTTCTTCTGACGGCTTCTGCCATGACATAAAATCACATTCCGGATTATCCTCACATCCATAATAACGTCTGCCTTTCTTTGTCTTGCGCAATACAATGTCTTTTCCACATTTCGGGCAGGCAACTCCGATTTTCTCCAGATACGGTTTGGTGTTGCGGCATTCCGGGAATCCGGGACATGCAAGGAACTTTCCATGGGGACCGTATTTGATAACCATATTTCTTCCACATTCTTCGCAGACTACATCGGTTACCTCATCCTCGATTTTAACTGTTTCCAGCTCTTTTTCTGCTTTTTCAACCGCTTCTTTCAGATCCGGATAGAAATTGCTGATAACCGATTTCCACTCTACCTTTCCTTCTGCGATCATATCCAGAAGTCCTTCCATATAAGCGGTAAAGTTGACATCAACAATGCTTGCGAAAGACTGCTTCATAATATTATTGACCACTTCACCAAGCTCTGTCATATAAAGATTCTTGTTCTCTTTTGCAACGTATCTTCTTGTAATGATCGTAGAGATTGTTGGTGCATAGGTACTCGGACGTCCGATTCCAAGTTCTTCCAGTGTCTTTACAAGAGATGCCTCGGTGTAATGTGCAGGTGGCTGTGTGAAATGCTGCTTATAGTCAAAGGATTCTTTCGTCAGTTCTGAATCTTTATCGATACTATTGACCATTACATTTCCACTCTGTTTTTCCTCATCGCTTTCCACATATGCCAGACGGAAACCTTCAAATATAATCTTAGATGCCGATACCGTAAAACGGTAATCATCTGCTCCAATTTTAACAGAAGTTGTCTCATATTTTGCCGGCTGCATTCTGCTCGCCACAAAACGCTTCCAGATCAGCTGATACAGACGGAACTGGTCTCTTGTAAGAGATTCTTTGATTTCTGCCGGAACACGGGTAACATCTGACGGGCGGATGGCTTCGTGTGCATCCTGAATATTTTTCCCGTCATTTTTCTGCTTCTGTTCCGATGCAGTCTCTGCCACATACTCTTCTCCGTAGGCTTTTCCAACATAGGCTCTTGCATTTGCATCCGCCTCCTCAGAAATACGGGTCGAATCCGTACGCAGGTAAGTGATCAGACCAACCGTTCCACTTCCTTTAATATCTACACCTTCATAAAGCTGCTGTGCGATACGCATCGTCTTTGAAGTTGCAAAATTCAGTGCTTTGGATGCCTCCTGCTGAAGGGTACTGGTCGTAAACGGAAGCGGTGCTTTTTTACTTCTCTCTCCGCGTTTTACATCGACCACTTCATATTCTGCCTCTTCCAAATCTGCAAGAATCTTATGCAGTTCTTCTTCGTTATGGATGGTGATCTTCTCATCCTTTGTTCCATAGAATTTTGCTGTAAGAGGCTTCTTTTCTCCCTTTACCTTGAAATTGGCGTCCAATGACCAGTATTCTTCCGGAATAAACGCTGCGATCTCATCTTCCCGGTCTGCAATGATGCGAAGTGCCACAGACTGCACACGACCGGCACTAAGTCCTCTTTTTACTTTTGCCCAGAGAACCGGACTGATCTTATATCCCACGATACGATCCAGCACACGACGCGCCTGCTGCGCATCTACCAGATCCATGTCGATATCACGTGCATTTTTCAGGGATGCCTTTACCGCACTTTTAGTGATCTCGTTAAAACTGATCCGGTATACTTTCTTTCCTTCCAGCTTAAGTGCTTTCATCAAGTGCCAGGAAATTGCTTCTCCTTCGCGGTCCGGGTCAGTTGCAAGATAAATCTTATCTGCTTTTTTTACTTCTTTTCTAAGTCCTGCAAGGATCTCACCTTTTCCTCTGATTGTAATGTATTTCGGCTCAAAGTCATGCTCCAGGTCTACTCCCATCTGACTTTTCGGCAAATCTCTTACATGTCCGTTTGATGCCATTACCACGTAATTGCTGCCGAGAAATTTCTTTATGGTCTTCACTTTTGTCGGTGACTCTACAATCACAAGATAACGTGCCATATATTATATTCCTCCATATTAATAGTGTCAGATCATTTAGCTCTGACATAATAATTTTTTGATCTTTCCTGAATGCATCCTTTCAACTGAAGAGATACACAGATTCCCATCACCTCCTGTGGAGTAAGTCCGGTTTCTCTCTGTAAATCATCCAGCCCCCGCGGATACAAACCGAGCTTACTATACACCAAATTTTCTTTCGTTTCAAGCTTTATTTTATTTTTCGTGTCTGATATAATTGCGATTTTCTTCTTTAGCAGCCCTTTTATAACCAGTTCTTCCAGCAAATCTTCTTCATTCAGAAGAATCCCTGCTCCCTGCCGGATCAGGCGGTTACAACCACAGCTCAGCGGCTCTGTCACCATCCCCGGGAGAGCATAAATGTCTCTTCCTTGTTCAAGAGCCATGTCTGCTGTAATCAGGGATCCGCTCTTTTCTTTTGCCTCCATAACAAGTACCACATCGGCAAGTCCGCTGATCAGACGGTTTCTTGCCGGAAAATGCCAGGCAACCGGTGGAGTTCCCGGTGGCTGTTCAGACAGTATGCCTCCCCGCTTTATTAAATCTTTATAGAGTCCTTTATGTGCCGCAGGATAACATACATCTGCTCCGCCTCCCAGAACCGCAAATGTTTTCCCTCCGACATTTAATGCAGCCCGGTGTGCCATTCCGTCAATTCCCAGTGCCATTCCACTGATAATCTGGATTCCGCTCTCCGCAAGTCTTTCAACAAAGCGAAGCGTCATTTTCTCACCATAGCTGCTACATCTTCTGGCACCCACCACTGCCACCGACGGCATTCCCTCCCGTGGCATCTCCCCGATAAAAAAGAGTGCATACGGCATTCCCGCAAGTTCTTCAAACCGTTTCGGATAATTGTTCTGTCCCCGGACTGCCATCTGAATTCCCCGATCCACCACTTTTTGATACGCTTCCCTCCAATTCCTTTTTTTCTTACTTTCTTTCAGGATCCCCCACTCTTTTTCTGTAATTATCTGTTCTCTGATCCCTTTTTCTTCTATATAATATACTGCTTCCGCAGATCCGTTCTTTCTGTATAATTCACACTTTCTGTCACCTGTGATTCCTTCCACACACGCCAGCCAGTATGTATACCACATTTCACTCATTTCTCTTATCCCCAGTATTCTTTATCCATAACCCGATAACCCAGTGCCTCTCGGAGTGTCACAAGATCGATCTCCTCTTTTTCCTCCATATCTGCAATCGTCCGTGCCACCTTCAACACTTTATGATAGCTTCTCACCGTCAGCTTCATCACTTCATAAGCCTGGCGCATCATCCGTTCTTCCTCTTTCCCAAGACGGCAGTATTTTTCAATTTCATTTTGCCCCATCTGTGCATTTTTTGTCAGCTTTTCTTCTCGAAAACGATCCATCTGACGCATTCTTGCAAGCATCACTTTTCCTCGCATGGTTCTGGAATCCATCCCTGTTCCCTTTCCGGTCAGTTCTTCATATTCAACCTTGGGTGCCTCCATGCAGATATCAATCCGATCCAGAAACGGCTGGCTCAACTTTCCCTGATAATTCCGGATCTGCCCGGGCGTACAGGTACATTGGGGACCAGGAGCCATTCCGCAGGGACATGGATTTGTTGCAGCAACCAACATAAAGTCTGCCGGAAAAATATAAGCTCCCTGCTGCCTTGCCAGATGAATGCATTTTTCTTCTAACGGCTGCCTGAGCACTTCCAGAACACCTCTCGGAAACTCCGCCAGCTCATCCAGAAAAAGGACACCTCCATGCGCAAGTGTTGCTTCTCCCGGCGATGGGATTCGTCCGCCTCCGATGAGCGCTGCCCGTGTCACAGTATGATGGACCTCCCGGAACGGTCTCTGCCAGATCAGCGGATTCTTTCTTTTAAGCAGTCCAGCCGTACTGTAAATCCCCGTGATCTCCAGACTTTCTTCCCGGTCAAGCGGTGGTAAGATCGTCGGGATCCGTTTGGCAAGCATCGTCTTTCCGGAACCAGGCGGACCGACATAAAGCAGGTTATGTCCTCCTGCCACCGCCACCATCGTCGCTCTTTTTACTGCTTCCTGTCCCTGAATATCACTATAATCTATGTCCCATTCTTCCGTTCCATGAGCCTCTTCCTGGTCAAGTTTCTCCATCTGAGGCATATACTCACCCTTCAGCCATCTGCATACCTCCTCCAGAGTCTCTGCCCCAAAAATCTGTATTCCCTGCGCCAGCCTTCCCTCATCCTCATTTGACTTCGGAATCACACAACACCTAAAACCAGCCTTCTTTGCTTCCAGAACAATCGGAAGGATTCCCTCTACCGGCTGCAGCTTTCCATCCAGTCCGAGCTCTCCTGCAAGTAAAATATCCTCCACTGCTTTTTCCGGGAAAATTCCCATTGCCCCGAGTACTGCAACTGCAATTGGAAGGTCAAATACCGATCCCTTCTTGCGGACACATGCCGGCGACAGATTGATCACAATCTTTTTCGCCGGCATGGTATAACCGGCATTGCGCATGGCAGTTCTTACTCGTTCTGCTGCTTCCTTTACCTCAGAAGACAGATATCCCACCATATGAAACATTGGAAGTCCGTTCCCTGCATCTGCTTCTACCTGCACAAATTCTACTTTCAGCCCCAGAATCGTTGCCGAATGTACCTTATAAAATCCCATATTAAATTCACCCTTGCCTTTCCCCGGCAAAAGTTCAGAAGTTTTATTTCAGAAAATGTATGGCGAAATGCCATGAGTGATTTGCTAAAAGAAAACCGATATCTTTTAGAAAATGTATCCTTATGATAGTATGGGCAGGGGATTTTGTCAAGATGATTAGGAGGGGAAATTTGTGGGAGTAGGTTGTGAGGTCATCGTGGGAGAATCATCCCTTTCGATTCCATTGTGCAAACCATTCCGAGAAGCCTCTGAAAGCGAAAATTGTGTCAGCAATGGCTTCCACAATTTTTGAGTCTTCTCTCCATTGCACAATAAGTGAATCGAAAGGGATGATTTTCCCACGATGACCGCCGTACTTTACTGGCAAAATTTTGCCTTGCTGTATCATAGATAGGACAAAATGCCACTGCACAGGTGGGATGGAACCCTGTGTGCAGTGGCATTTTCTAAATAAGCATTATTTACTTAATCTTTGTTTCATGCATTCGTTGGCGTTTAATTCTAAGGTGTCGTCCAGTGGCGCAAGTGGTTCTATTTGACCGTATTTACGTTCTAGGGCAGTTTGTAATATAAAATCGCAGAGTACCGGGTTCTTTGGTAAAAGGGAGCCGTGCGAATAGGTTCCAAAGACATTTTTGTAGCGGGCTCCTTCGGTTTGGTCTTCTCCGTTGTTGCCGTAGCCTTTGAGCATTTTGCCGAGTGGTGATACGCCTTCACCCAGGTAGGTCTTGCCGGAATGATTTTCAAAGCCGACTACAACAGCTCCACTGCTCTCCGGGAGGGTCTCAAACATATAATTGCCGATCATACGCTCTTTTGATCCAACGGTATGAATGTTGATCGCGCCGGTAAAATCGAGCTGGACACCATCCCAGGTCTTATAATACTGGCCAAGCATCTGATAGCCTCCGCAGATTGCGAGGAAGGTCTTTTCATCTTCCACAGCCGCGCGGATCTCTGCTGCTTTTCCGGTCCCCAGGTCTTTCAGAAGGACTTCCTGTTCAAAATCCTGACCTCCGCCAATGAAGAAGATATCATAGCGGTTTGCATCCAGCGTTTCTCCGATCGAGCAGCCTTCTACATTGACCTTGATTCCCCGATCCTCCATACGACGTTTCATTGTGATGATATTGCCCCGGTCTCCATACAGATTAAGGATGTCCGGATAGAGATGACAGATATTCAGTTCCATAATTCCCTCCTTATTCGTAAAATGCCTTGATATCAGTATGCTTGCTGATCTCGCCGCGCAGATCAAACATAGCGGTATAAGTCGGCATAATAAATGTCGGTGTCTCATCCGCTCCGATTGCTTCTAAAAGGTTCTCATAGTCGCGGATCACTTCAATCCGTCCAGTGTCAAATCCTGCATATTTCAGGCGGAGCGCCATATCATCTGCACGGACTCCGGATACCAGAATACGGGTAAAGCGTGCGCTCTGGCGGGCAAGTGCTTCAAAATCCACATCCCAGATCCAGCTGATATCGGTTCCATCTGCATAACGGTCGTTCAGAAGGAACGCAATCTTGCACTCTTCCTCATCATTAGAGATCTGGTTGATGACCTGATTGTACCCTGCCGGGTTCTTGACAAGCATCATACGTGCTTTAGACTTGCCAAGTTCAAACTGTTCCGCGCGTCCGAAACCACATTCAAATCTGCTGAGTGCATCAACTGCTGTGTCTTCATCGATTCCAACAATCTCCGCAGCCGCAACACAGGCTGCCGCATTGTAAATATTGTAACCTCCCGGAAGATTAATGTGCACATCATGGCTATGCCCGAATGCATTTAACACGATATCCGAAGAATCTGCTCCGGTACGCACTACCTGCGTCACGCCAACCTGCGGTGTCTGCCGGTGATATCCACATTTCGGACAGCGGAAACCTCCAAGATGGCTGTAAGTTCTGTAATCGTATTCATATTCTGTCTTACAATGAATACAGTACACTGCATCAGACAATTCAAACGCTGTCTCTTTGTAAATCGGCACATCCACCCCGAACCATACAACCTTATTCGGTACATCATCTGCAAGAGATGACGTCAATGAACAGTCCGCGTTCAGGCACAGGGTTGCATCCGGTACGTGGGTAATTCCTTCGCGGATTGCATTCAACGTGTGGGTGATCTCCCCATATCTGTCCAACTGGTCACGGAAAATATTGTTGACTACCAGACACTCTACCGGCAGCATCTCACTGGTCTTGCGGAACGCTGCCTCATCGCACTCGATCAGTGCGTGTGTGTAGGAACACTTGCCAGAAAGACTGCAGTGCTGTGCAAACACCGTAATGATCCCGGTCAGAAGATTGGCACCGGATTTATTTGCGAAGTACTTATATCCGGCTTCTTCAAATGCCTGTTCGATCATACGGGACGTGGTCGTCTTTCCATTGGTTCCGGTCACTACCGTAACCTTCACCCCACGTGATAATTCCTTTAAAATATCTTTGTCAATTTTTAATGCGATCTTGCCCGGCAGGTTCGTTCCGCCTCGTCCCATCCGCCGCAGGACTGCATTGGATGTCTTACAGGCAAGTACCGCTAATCTTGTCCTTATTCCCATAATTTTTTCCTTTTCTCTCGTAATCTCATTTCTTTTGTAAAACATATCTGCTACTACATGATTCAACGCTCATTATAACGCATTTTCAGACGTACCACAAGCGCAAAATAACCCGAATGGAAAAGCACAGAACATTTCACTTTTACATACAATGTTAGTAACTCTATTTTGAGGTAATCGTATTGAAATCCTTTCCTCCGCCTCTTACTCCAAAAGAGGAATCCGAGCTTCTGAGACGCAGTGCAGACGGTGACAATGAGGCCCGTCATATTCTGATCGAGCGCAATCTCCGTCTGGTCGCTCATGTCATAAAAAAATATCAGCATCTGGAGGACGATACAGAAGATCTTCTGTCCATCGGAACCATCGGCCTTATCAAAGCAGTTTCCACCTTTAACCCGGACAAAAAAGCCCGGCTTGCCACCTACGCCTGCCGCTGCATCGAAAATGAACTTCTGATGATGCTGCGCACCAAGCGGAAGAGTAACCGGGAAACCTCCCTATACGAACCGATCGGTACAGACCGGGAAGGGAATGAGATCCGCCTGTATGATGTCATCGAATCTGATGAAGAAGATGCCTGTATGCAGCTTGCCCTGAAAAATGATATTTCTCTTCTCTATGAAAAACTGGAATCCGTTCTCACCAACCGCGAACAGCTGGTACTGAAAAAACGCTACGGTCTTTATGGTGAAAAAGAATATACCCAGAAAGAAGTTGCAGCTTCTCTTGGCATCTCACGTTCCTACGTTTCGCGAATTGAAAAAGGGGCGATTCAAAAACTCCGCCCCTGCTTTCTTCCTTCTCATTTTTAATTTTTGCCGGTCTAGATCCTGTCTGTCCATTTTAAAATTCATGATGCTTCTTTCACACCGGCAGACAGGACACTCTACTCAAACATTCCTATACCAAAAAGCAGAATGCCAAGTCCCAGAAAGACGCTACTTACAAGCACAAGCCCCAGCAGAGTTTTCTTTTTCTCTCTTGGCAGAAGTCCCCTGTCGTATCCCGGCTGTCCTTTATGGATCAGGTAATTCCCCGCATAAATCAGAAACGGTCCTGCCGAAGCATAAATAAAATACACCGCCACCATCACAAGCAAAATGCCTGTCGATGCCATAGCTTCTGCACTTTCCATCTGCTTTGAAGCCACACTGGAAGTAAGCTGTAAAAGCAATGTCGGTAACGCATTATTGATCAGATGGAAGAACATGTTATAAAACATGTTATCCGTCTCGGCAAGCAGATATCCCATGGCGATTCCAAGCATCGCTGTCGGCACAAACCGCCAGAAACTTCCATGAAATGCACCGAACACTGCTGCACTGATCAGAATTGCCGGCCATGGACTCCTAAAGCCGCGAAAACAGCTGAAAAGCCCGCCTCTGAATGCTATTTCCTCAAAAATCGCCGGCGTGACACAGATCAGAAGAAATGCAAGTCCAAACGGCAGTCCACCGGATAATTCACTCACACTTTCTGTAGCCCCACTCATCTGCTCCGGAAATACATAAAGCAGGATCGATGTCGGAATCATCGTGATCAGAAGGGTTCCGATCCACATCAGCAATGTTCCGACAGTCTTTGCGATCGTCGGTCTGTGAAATGGAAATGCACGCTTTACGTCTTCCCTGAAAAGCACTACTATTCCAAGTGCCAGCACCGCAAGAAGACCCTCATACATTGGAATTCCCCACTCACCAAAATAATAGACACAAAATCCGGAAAGCCAGAATATATCCACGCCGTACAGAAGGATCAGTACGATCGCCGCATATGGCTTCCACGTTTTTTTATTCATCTGCTTCCTCTTTTCTTCTGAGAATATCGTACTTGTCAGCCCTACCGGACAGTTCTACATACAGTACCTGCTTCGGATGTGGTGCACTCTCCTGTTCTTCTCCTTCTTCATTTACGATCCGTTTTACCTGAACCTCCACGTTATCTCCGTTCGGTTTCATGATCTCAATCGTCTCGCCCACCGAAAATTTATTTCTCTGTTCGATCTTCACCATACCGTCTTTAATCTCTTCTGTGATTCCAAGATATGTGTACTCCCGGATATAGGTGTTGCTGTCATAAATCTGTGCCTCTTCCGATGGTTTTCCAAAGAAAAATCCAGTTGTAAACTGCCGATAGGTACAATTCGAGATCTGGTCCAGATACCACGGCATATTCTTCCTGTAAAGCTCCGGATCTTTCTGATAATCATCAATTGCTTTCCGGTATGTTCTCGCTACAGTTGCCACATACAGAGCCGTTTTCATTCTTCCTTCGATCTTGAAGCTGTCAATCCCCGCATCGATAAGCTCCGGAATATGTTCGATCATACAGAGGTCTTTTGAATTGAAAATATACGTTCCTCTCTCATTTTCATAAACCGGCATATATTCTCCCGGACGAGTTTCTTCCACAACAGAATATTTCCAGCGGCACGGATGGGTGCATGCGCCATGGTTTGCATCCCTGCCTGTAAAGAAATTACTGAGCAGACATCTTCCGGAATAAGAAATACACATTGCACCGTGTACGAATGTCTCAATCTCCAGATCATCCGGGATATGTGCACGGATTTCTTTGATCTCACGCATGGAAAGTTCTCTTGCAGATACAACTCTGCTCGCCCCTTGTCTGTACCAGAACATATAAGTTGCATAATTTGTATTATTGGTCTGTGTACTCACATGTCTTTCAATTTCCGGACATACTTCTTTTGCAATCTCAAATACACCCGGATCAGCAATGATCAATGCATCCGGTTTTATTTCCTTTAACTCTTTAAAATATTCCCGCACGCCTTCCAGATCGTAGTTATGTGCCAGAATATTTGCAGTTACATATACTTTTACATCATGCTCATGTGCAAACCGGATTCCTTCCATCATATCTTCTTTGGAAAAGTTCTTTGCCTTTGCACGAAGTCCAAATGCTTCTCCTCCAATATAAACTGCATCTGCTCCAAATACGACTGCAGTCTTCAACACTTCCAGGCTGCTTGCCGGTATCAATAATTCAGGATGTCTTGCCATTATTTTTTTCCTTTCTGTTACTGTTATCTCCTGTTTTTATTTTCGCACGCTCAGTGCCACTCCATCTCCCAGCGGAAGAATAGACGTCTCAAGCTCAGGATGATGTTTCAGAGTATACAGATACTCCCTCATCCGGCTATGGATCGTGCGGTCTCTTCTTTCCACCGCAAACCGTGACTCAATAATATCTCCGTCCTGCAACACATTATCCGTGATCAGGATCCCTCCCGGCACAAGGAAACGCATCACCTGTTCTAAATATGCCGGATATTGTCCCTTTGCGGCATCCATAAACACAAAATCAAATCCTGCATCATCCGGCATGCCTTTCATGATCTCCAGTGCATCGCCTTCAAGCAGCGTAATTTTCTGTTCCATACCTGCCCTGGCAAAATTGGCTCTGGCAATTGGAATCCTTTTTTCGTAATTTTCGATTGTTGTAATGTGACATTCCTCCGGAGAATATTTTCCCATCAGAATTGCCGAAAATCCAACTGCTGTCCCAATTTCAAGAATCTTTACCGGACGTTTGATCTCCAGCATTACTTTCAGAAAACTTTTTGTCTCTTTGCGGATGATCGGAACCATGTCCGCAAGGGCTTCCTGTTCGATCTCATCGAGAACGGGAATGTCCGCGCTTTCCAGAGAATGGAGGTAAGTCGTCAGTCGTTCTTCTACTATCATATCTTCCTCTTTTCTTCCAAGGGAATTCTTATCCTATACATTTATCATAGAAGCGCAGACAAAGTTTATTTTCTTTTCAACTCTGACTGCGCTTCTTTATGCAGATATCTTCGCATCTGCTTATTTTCATAAAAATGCCACAGGCATCTTTATATTATACATCCATAATGATCGGAAGGATCATTGGTTTTCTCTTGGTTCTTTTCCAGATAAAGTCATTCATTGTGTCGCGGATCACAAGCTTAATCTTGCTCCAGTCAGCATGACGGCTCATCAGACATTTTTCAACCGCTTCCGTAACAACCTTCCGTGCCTCTTCCATCAGGCTTTCAGATTCACGTACATAAACAAATCCACGGGATACGATATCAGGTCCGGCAAGAAGCTGGTTGGTACGCTTTTCCAGTGTCAGAACAACAATCAGGATTCCGTCTTCTGCCAGATGCTGACGATCACGCAGTACAATATTACCGACATCACCAACACCGAGTCCATCTACCAGGATTTCTCCTGTGTGTACCTTATCTAAAACTTCTGCACTTTCATCATCCAGTGCGAGTACATCGCCTGACTTGAGGATGAAAATGTTGTCCTTCGGAATCCCAAGAGATTTGGCAATACCTGCGTTCGCTTTCAGATGACGGTATTCTCCGTGAACCGGAATTGCATATTTTGGTTTTACCAGTGAATAGATCAGCTTCAGCTCTTCCTGGCACGCATGTCCGGATACGTGCGTATCCTGGAAAATAACATTCGCTCCCTTTTCAGAGAGTTCATTGATGATATTCGATACCGCTTTTTCATTACCCGGGATCGGATTAGAGCTTAAAATGATTGTGTCACCCGGCATGATTGAGATCTTCTTATGGATATCTGCTGCCATACGTGACAGAGCCGCCATAGATTCTCCCTGGCTTCCGGTTGTGATGATCGTTGTCTTCTCTCTTGGATAGTTTTTCAACTGATCTGTCTCGATCAGCGTATTCTCCGGCACATTCAAATAGCCAAGCTCTGATGCAACCGAAATGATATTTACCATACTGCGGCCTTCTACAACTACTTTACGTCCATACTTGTAAGACGTATTGATGATCTGCTGTACACGGTCTACATTCGAAGCGAAGGTTGCTACAATAATTCTTGTATTGGAGTGTTCGGCAAAAAGCCGGTCAAATGTAGCTCCCACTGTCCTTTCTGACTGTGTAAAACCAGGTCTCTCCGCATTGGTACTGTCTGACATCAATGCCAGTACCCCTTTCTTGCCAATTTCTGCAAAACGCTGCAGATCAATCGCATCACCAAATACCGGTGTATAATCTACCTTAAAGTCTCCGGTATGCACAACAATACCTGCCGGCGAATAGATTGCCAGTGCCGATGCATCCTGGATACTGTGGTTCGTCTTGATAAATTCAATTCTGAATTTTCCAAGATTGATCGACTGTCCATGGCGCACTACTTTTCTTTTAGTTGAGCGGAGAAGATTGTGCTCTGTGAGCTTTTTCTCGATAATTCCCATAGTCAGCTTTGTTGTATAAATCGGCAGATTAATCTCTTTAAGCACATAAGGAAGCGCTCCAATGTGATCCTCATGTCCATGTGTGATCACAAAACCCTTCACCTTATCCGCATTGCTCTTAAGGTAACTGATATCCGGGATTACAAGATCAATTCCGAGCATATCATCTTCCGGGAACGACAATCCGCAATCTACTACAATAATACTGTCTTCATATTCAAAGGCAGTGATATTCATTCCGATCTTTTCAAGGCCTCCAAGCGGAATGATCTTAAGTTTTGAGTTGCTTTTTTTCTTCAATCTCACACCTCCATATATTTTATGTATCTCATCCGTACATTTAATTATCGTAAAATTCGGAGTCCGCCTCTGTGTGCGAACCCCGTTCTTATCTGTCAGAAATATTCTTTTGACAGTTCCGTCTACACTTCAATCTCCACATCCTCCAGAAGCTCTTCGAACACCTTGAGTACGGCATTAAGCTCTACTTCCTCTTCTACCATCTCATAAACGCTGTCCTTCTCTTCCGGCGCACTTGTATCCTTCAAGATCAGGCACTCTGCATCATCCTCTTCTGAATCTGCAACCAGAAGGTAAGTCACTCCATTCAGTCTGGTCTGCTCCACAACAAAAAATTCTTCTGCTTCGCCGCCTTCTCCGCATGTAAACGTTAATTTTTCATTCTTCATATACTTTCCCCTTATCGTCTGATTGTATTCCAAAGCCTGTTACTTTTGCATACCCAGAGAGTCCAGATATCCCTGCAATATAAATACAGCCGCGATCTGATCCACATACTGCTTGCGGTTCTCCCGTCTTACGCCGGATTCCATAAGTGTCCGTTCCGCTTCCACCGTTGTAAGGCGCTCATCCCACATCACGATCTCAATGCCGGTACGCCGCTTCAGCATCTCTCCAAATTCCAGTGCCTTCTCTGCCCGTTCTCCGATATCATTATTCATATGTTTCGGAAAACCGATCACAAACTTCTCTACTCCATGTTCGGTTGCAAGGCTCTCAATCCTTGCCAGTGTCTTCCGAAGCTTGTTCTCGTCCTTCCTCGTAACTGTCTCCACTGCCTGTGCCGTAATCCCCAGAGGATCACTTACAGCAACACCTACGGTCTTCGTACCATAATCAAGTCCCATTATCCGCATCATATCTTCAACCTACAGTTCATGTCTGATATAAGCTTTTAATAATTCTTCTACTATCTCATCCCGCTCAACCTTCATCACAAGGCTTCTTGCTCCGTTATAGCTGGTAATGTATGTAGGATCACCGGACATAATGTATCCTACAATCTGATTCACCGGATTATATCCTTTTTCCACCAGAGCATTATATACAATTTCCAGAATATCTTTTGCCTGGATCTGTGGTCCTGTCTCTACCTGAAAAAATTGTGTATTCGTTATATCTTTCATCTTACGACCTCCAATACTTCATATTCATTTTAATATAATCTATACAAAAATTCAATGCATAATTTGTGAAAGTGAAGTAAGTTCTATCTCTTTTAACTGATTGGTCCACCGGTCTGCCTGTTCCGGTTCGCATGGAACCCCAATCCGCAGATATTCCTTGGTGTGCCCTGTGACATAATTTTTCCCATCACGTTCTGTCATCTCTTCAAATAGAACTTCCACCTTTTTCCCAAGCCATCCTTCTTCATAGCGCTGCATTTTTTTGCGGTTCAGTTCCAGCATGATATTGCTTCTTCGCGTTTTTTCATGTTCCGGGATCTGCCCGTCCATCTTCGCAGCCTTCGTTCCCTGGCGTTTTGAATACTTAAATATATGAGTCTCATAAAAATTGATGCTGTCTACAAAGTCCCGGGAGGCTTCAAATTCTTCCTCTGATTCCTGCGGGAATCCTACGATCACATCGGTTGTCAGTGCCGGATTTTCAAAATACTTCCGGAGAAGCTCACATTTTTCCCGATATTCTGCCGCATCATATCTGCGGTTCATCCGTTTCAGGGTTGCATCACATCCGCTCTGCAGAGACAGGTGAAAATGCGGACATATCTTCGGCAGGCAAGCCAGTTCTTTTGCAAATTCTTCCGTCACGATACGCGGTTCCAGAGAACCCAGACGGATCCTTTTGATCCCTTCAACTCCATGTACCGCGCGGATCAGATCCAGGAGTCCTTCTGTCTGCTTTCCATTTTCATCTTTCCATTCCAGTCCGTAAGAACTGAGATGGATTCCGGTAAGCACCACTTCCTGATACCCATGTTCCGCAAGTGTACGCACCTCTTCCACTACGTCTTCTTTTTTCCTGCTGCGCACGCGTCCTCTCGCATAAGGAATGATGCAATAGGTACAGAACTGGTTGCATCCATCCTGCACTTTCAGATATGCCCTTGTATGCTCTGCTGTCCGGGAAAGATGGAGGCTCTCATACTCGAAGGTATGGTTAATGTCAATGACCTCCTGCATCTGTTCCGGAATGTCTTCTTTAAAATATTCTTCCAGAAGGCGGATCAGATCCTTTTTTTTATTATTCCCGATTACAATATCTATATTCTCATCCAGCTCACCCATATCCGCCTGCGCCTGCACATAACAGCCGGCCGCTACGATCACTGCATCAGGATTCTGTTTTCGGGCACGATGGATCATCTGTCTGGACTTGCGGTCTGCCATATTCGTCACCGAGCAGGTATTGATCACATAGACATCTGCCAGATCATGAAACGGTACGATCTCATATCCGTTCTTTTCCAGCAGTTCCTGCATCGCTTCTGTTTCATAAGCATTTACCTTACAGCCCAGGTTGTGTAATGCTGCTTTTTTCATAAATTTATCCTACTTTCAATATTTATAACATTTAACGAAAATTTCATTCATTCTTCGGCGTTTTGTTCCTTGACTTTTTTATGTATAACTTTTAATATAACTATAGAAAATGAAATCAAGGAGGTGTGTTTTCAATGAAAACCGTACAAATTTCTTTAAATTCTATCGACAAAGTAAAATCATTCGTAAACGAAATCACAAAATACGATTACGATTTTGACCTGGTATCCGGAAGATATGTGATTGATGCAAAATCTATCATGGGTATCTTCAGTCTTGATCTTTCTAAACCGATCGATCTGAACATCCATGCTGAGAACCAGGATGCTGATAACATCATCGAACTTCTGAAACCATACTTAGTATAATAGAATGCGAAGTATCAGGACGCAGTACATTTTCTGTACTGCGTCCTTTCTTTTTTTGAGGAGAGCCTGAAAAAGCTCCCCTTTTTCTTTTATTATTTTACGATGATCGTCTCCACAGTATTCACTGCTTCTGCAAACAGTTCATCAATCTTTTCACTTAAGTTTTCTTCTGATTTGCGGATCACTTCTACATTCGGTTTGGTTACCGGATGTTTTGCCACGAAGATCGTACAACAGTCTTCGTATGGAAGAATGGAAGTCTCATAGGTTCCGATCTTCTCTGAAATATCTACGATCTCCTGCTTGTCAAATCCGATCAGTGGCCGATATACCGGCAATGTACATACATCGTTGGTTGCCATCAGGCTCTGCATGGTCTGGCTTGCCACCTGTCCGATACTTTCACCGGTAATAAGTCCCAGGCATCCGTCTTCTTTTGCAAAATGCTCTGCAATCCGCATCATATAACGGCGCATGATGATCGTCAGTTCATCATGTGGGCATTTTTCATAGATATAAAGCTGGATATCGGTAAAGTTGACTACATGCAGCTTGATCGGTCCTGTATATTTGGAAACCTGCTTTGCAAGATCCACTACCTTCTGTTTGGCCCTCTCGCTGGTGTACGGCGGTGCATGGAAATAGGTTGCCTCCAGTCCGACGCCACGTTTGGAGATCATATAACCTGCAACCGGACTGTCGATTCCACCGGAAAGCAGAAGCATCGCGGTTCCATTGGTCCCGATCGGCATACCGCCAGGTCCCGGAATGATCTCGGAATAGATATAAATCTCTTCTCTTACCTCTACATGAAGCAGTACATCCGGGTGGTGTACATCTACCCGGATTTCCGGGAATGCATACAGAATAGCTTCTCCGAGGTCATAATTGATCTCCATTGATTTCTTCGGATAGGTTTTCTTTGCACGACGGGACTCTACCTTAAATGTGATATTCTTATCCGGATAAACCTCATCCATGTATGCGATCACATCTTTTTTCAGTTCTTCAAATCCTTTATCCTCTACGCGGACAACCGGACAGATCCCTACAATTCCGAATACTCTTTTCAGAGCTTCTACCACTTCATCTCCGTCATAATCTCCGTCACAGTCCACATAAACTCTTCCCTGTGCTTTATAAGTATGGAATAATCCATCCAGGTCCTTTAATGAATGCTTGATCTGTCTTACCAACGCATCCTCGAACATATAGCGGTTCTTTCCTTTGATTCCGATTTCTCCATATTTTATCAAATAAGTCTGAAACTTCATTCTTTCCTCCTAATGGCGTGTGTACTTTCTAAGCATCGGTACACAATTATATAATGTTTCCAACGTATAGTCAATTTCTTCTTCTGTAGTAAATTCTGACATACTGAACCGAAGCGTTGCGTCCAGATATTCTTTTCCGGCTCCGATTCCTTTTAATACCCCGCTGATTGCTGGGTGGTTGGATGCACATGCCGAACCGGATGATACATAAATTCCCTTCTCTTCCAGTGTATGAAGAAGAACCTCACTCCGGATTCCTGCAAATCCCACACTGATGATATGTGGTGCACTTGTTTCATCATAAAGTCCGTGGATCACAGTATGATCGATTTTCTGTACCCCTTCGATAAAGTGCTGTTTCAAGGCACGCATATGTGCCACCTTTTCATCCAGGTCTGTGTAAATCGTCTTTGCTGCCAGCCCGATTCCTGCAATCCCCGGTACATTTTCTGTTCCGGAACGCATGTTTTTCTGCTGCTCGCCTCCGAAAATGATCGGTTTTACTTTTGCTTTTTCATTGATATAGATAAAACCGATTCCCTTCGGTCCATGGATCTTATGTCCGCTTACAGAAAGCATATCGATTCCCATCTTTTTCGGGTAAATCTTATATTTTCCAAATCCCTGTACTGCATCCACATGGAACAGGATATTTTTATTATAAGCCTTTACGATCGCAGATGCTTCTGCAATCGGCTGAACCGATCCCACTTCGTTATTCACATACATGACCGATACCAGAATCGTCTCGTCACAGAGCGCTTCCTTTAACGCATCCAGGCGGATCCGTCCATACTCATCAACCGGAAGATAGGTCACACGATAGCCCTCCTCCTCTTCCAGGTAACGCATGGTATTGAGAATTGCCGGATGTTCAATTGAACTGGTGATCAGATGCTTGCCGGCACGGTGATTGGCACGTGCACCTCCGATCAATGCAAGGTTGTCACTTTCTGTTCCACCGGATGTGAAATAAAGTTCCTTTTCCTGCACCTTCAGAATCTTTGCAAGTGTCTCCTTCGCCTCACGGACATACGCTTCTGCATCCACACCTTTTTTATGCATGGAGGATGGATTGCCGTAATCCTCACACATCACTTTTCCGACTATATCCCGAACACACTCATAGGCTCTCGTTGTTGCTGAATTATCCAGATAAACTTCCATTTTTCTTTGTCTCCCAAACACTTCTTCTCTTTATCTTATGCAGTTCTTTGCCTGCCGGTCTACTGTTCCAGTTCAAACATCAGTACAGCAAGCGTTGCAAGTCCGGCTGTCTCTGTCCGCAGGATCCGCCTGCCCAGGGTGATGACCTTCGCCCCCATACTGACTGCTGCATCAACTTCTTCCGGTTCAAATCCACCCTCTGGTCCGATAAAAATCCCAACAGACTGTCCACTTTTAATCTGGCGAATCACTTCTCTTGTCACTTCCATACCACCTGCAAGTTCATACGGAAGCAACGTCACATCAAGCTCTTCTGCCATTTTCAGTGCTTCTCTATAAGAAAGCGGCATGGTAACTTCCGGGATCCGGCTTCTTCCGGCCTGCTTTGCCGCACTTTCTGCGATGGAATTCCAACGGTCCGCTTTTTTCGCTGCTTTCTTATCATCCAGACGCACAACAGAACGCTTCATTGCCACAGGAATCACCTGATACACGCCAAGCTCCACCGCTTTTTGCACGATCAGCTCCATCTTGTCGCTTTTGGGAAGCCCCTGGAAAAGATACAGCTTTGACGCCGGTTCCGTGTCCGCTTCCATCTCTTCCAGAATATGCAGAACCGCCACATCTTCTTCATAGGCTTCCACCTCGCACAGATAGGTTCTGCTTTCTCCGTCACTGATTTCAGCCTTTTCATGCAGCTTCATCCGGAGCACATTCTTCATATGATTAACATCTCCGCCTTCAATCCGGATCTTATCTCCGGAGATCTGCTGTGGTGTTACAAAAAAATGATGCATCTTTTCTGATCCTCTCTGCCTACGCTTTCGTTTCTTTTCTCGCTGTTACAGATACCCATTCTCCCTGATGATGAACCTCCAGGACCGTGAGACCTGCTGCCTCTACCGCTGCTTTTACCGTCTCCTCCTTGTCTTCGATGATACCACTTGTCACGTAGATACCACCATCTTTTAACTGGTTCACGATCACCGGTGTCAGCGGCACCAGTACGTCTGCAAGAATATTCGCCACAACGATATCATAGCATCCATAACCAACTTTATCCTGGACCGCTTTATCATCAATGATATTTCCGATCATTACTTCGTATTTATCCTTTGAAATACCGTTGACTTCCATATTTTCATAGGTTGCATCAATCGCACACGGATCCAGGTCTGTTCCTACAGAATACTTTGCACCGAACATCAGAGCCAGCATTCCAAGAATTCCACTTCCGCATCCTACATCCAGAATTCTGGTGTCCTCTGTCACATATTTGCGGAGCTGACGGATGCAGAGCTGTGTGGTCTCATGCATTCCCGTTCCGAATGCAGTTCCCGGATCGATATGCACGATCATCTTGCCTTCATCTTCCGGCTTTACTTCTTCCCAGGACGGAATGATCAGGATATCATCCACATAGAACTGGTGAAAATATTTTTTCCAGTTATTGACCCAGTCCACATCCTCTGTCTGGGATTCTTCTATCGTTCCTTCACCTACTTCCACATAGGCACGCATATCTTCCAATTCATTTTTCACAGCTTCCAGAAGACTTTCTTTATCTTCATCTTCTTCCAGATAGAAACTGATATATGCGATACCGTCATTGATTCCTGTCTCCGGAAGGATATCAACAAACATCTGCTCTTTTTCCGCCTGTGTCATCGGAATCTTATCCTCAATCTCGATTCCCTGTACACCAAGGTCCATCAGCATACTACTGACAATGTCTTCTGCCTCGGTTGTTGTCTTTAATCTGAATTTATTCCACTTCATATTGGTTCTCCTTTTATTGTTGTCCAAGCAAATAATCAATAAACTGCTGTGCAGTACGTCCGCTTAATCCACCATGGCTCAATTCCCATTTGTTTGCCTCCTGAAGAAGCTTTTCCTCTTCCATCTCGACACCGTAACGATCTGCAAGCGTGGTGACAATCTTCTGGAATTCTTTTTTATCCGGTTTTCCAAAATAAATGGTCACGCCGAATCTTGCTACCAGCGACAGTTTCTCCTGTACGGTATCATTGGTATGCAGTTCTTCATCTCTGTCAGCTTTATCTTTGAATGTCTCACGTACCAGATGTCTTCTGTTGGAAGTTGCATAGATCAGGATATTATCCGGTTTCTTCTCCAGACCGCCTTCGATCACCGCTTTCAGATATTTGTACTCAATCTCGAATTCTTCAAAAGAAAGATCATCCATATAAATAATAAATTTGTAATTCCGGTTCTTAATCTGTGCGATCACATCATTCAGGTCTTTGAACTGATGCTTGTACACTTCGATCATA
Source organism: Coprococcus sp. AF51-11b1 (assembly GCF_027682785.1). Taxonomy (NCBI): domain Bacteria; kingdom Bacillati; phylum Bacillota; class Clostridia; order Lachnospirales; family Lachnospiraceae; genus Coprococcus; species Coprococcus sp. AF51-11b1. Next base: position 86,365 of record NZ_JAQCZB010000012.1, read on the forward strand.
CGAAGTCCCTGGTCATAATACTGGTTCAGGATTGCCTTGATCGAAGAAGATTTACCGGTTCCGGCATCACCAAAAAGCAGACAGTTATTAGCTTTTTTACCCTTTACAAATGCCTCGGTATTATCGATCAGTTTCTTCTTGGCAATGTCATAGCCCACCAGATCATCCAGATGGACGTGTGCGATCTTGGTGATCGGCACGATCTGTGCTCCTTCTTCCGTATGCTCAATACGGAATGCCTTGTGAAGTCCGAAAGTTCCCACTCCGAATTCTTTGTAGAACTGGGTTACAGTTGTCTTAAATTCTTCTGCATCATCTGTCTGTGCAAGAGCTTTGCTTAAGTCGCAGATCCGGTCGCGAATCCTCTTGTTAAATACATGTCCCTTGGCATTGACCGGATGATATTCCTCAATCAGTTCCAGACTGTCTGTACCGAGCTTTTCACCCATCTCTTTCAGATCATATTCGAACAGTTCTTTGAAAATCTGAAAATCATGAAGGGCTGCTTTATTGACGCTTCCCTCTACCTCTCCTACCACTTCACAGGCTGTGCTGTAAGCATTCTCACTGTTGGCAAGCAGGAACGTCAGGAAGGTATGCCAGAGGTTCCCCTCGAATCCATAGTTTGCAGCCAGCTCGATCAGCTCATTTAAATTTTCGAAAAGAAGGCTCTTCAAATCCTCTTTGTTGTAATAATCATTATCTGCATTGTCGATCAGAAATGTCATGTCCCGAAGCAGATCTTCATGTTCCATATAACGATATAATATCAGTTCATTTGTTCTCATAGACGTGTCCTCTCTTTTTCAGTCTAATAATTTCCAAGGATTTTCAGGTTCAGTGCTTCTTCCCTCAGTCCACGGATCGCATTTTTCACTGCGGCATCTGCCAGATTTCCTTCAAAGTCCACAAAGAAACGGTATTCCCAGCTTTTTCCTTCTACCGGCCGGGATTCGATCTTTGTCATGTTCAGGTCATTGTAAATAAAATGGGAAAGCAGATGGTACAACGATCCACTCTCATGCGGTATTTCAAAGCAAATACTGATCTTGGATGCATTTTTCATGAATACCTTCTGGTTCGTGACAATGATAAATCTTGTACTGTTGTCAGATTCGTCATTGATCTCTCTTGCTAGGATATCCAGTCCGTAAAGCTCTGCTGCATATTCGTTGCAGACAGCTGCCTGCGTGGTATCCTGGTCTTCCATCATCTTCTTGGCCGCCATAGAAGTATTGGCAACACTGATCTGCTGCCAGGTTCCGTGTTCATCCAGGAAATGGGATGTCTGCATCAGTCCTTGTGGATGTGAATACACTCTTTCAATGCTGGAAAGTGTAGTTCCTTTCACTCCGGCAAGCATATGCTTAATCGGAAGGACCGTCTCTCCTACAATGTAATTTTCAAATTCCACCAGAAGGTCATACACCTGTGTCACCGGACCTGCGGAAGAATTTTCAATTGGAAGGACTGCATAATCTGCGCTTCCCTCTTCAATTGCTTCCATTGCATCACGGAATGACGGTACATGGAAGTTTTTCACATTTTTTCCAAAATATTTTAACATAGCTGCCTGATTGTTGGCTCCTTCCACTCCCTGGAAGACCACACGTGCACCATCAAGATCCAACTGATCCAGTCCGATAAAGGGAAGTCTTCCCAGAACTCCTTCCTCAGAAAGACGCTGGTACTGCAGCTTTCTGCTCATGCTCATCAGCTGTTCAAAAAGCTCCCGGATCCCTTTTTTGTTAAAATCTGTGGACACCTTTTCTGCTACTGCTGCCAGTTTCTCGTTCTCTCTTGTCTTATCAAATACTTTTCGTCCGTTCTTTATCTTATATTCTGCAACTCCTTCGCAGACCTTCATACGTCTCTCATAAAGCGTGGTGATCTGGTCATCGATCACATCAAGCTCTTTTCTCATCTCTTCCAGACTCTGCATCGTCCCACTCCTTATCGTTTTATCCTTATGTCTTCTTACGCTGACGTTACTAATTTTTCATTATAATATATTTTTTCTGTAAAATCTACATTTCTTCGCAAACCCGATCAGAAAAAACATGTAAAACTTTGTTGAAATACCCATGTTTTTGTTATATTATAGATAAAGAATATATGAAGCCGCACATATTCTGCGGTTATTTTTAAGGAGGTTTCTTATGAGACATTTAATGAGTCCTTTAGATTTTTCTGTGGAAGAGCTCGATAAGCTTATGGATCTTGCAGGTGATATCGAAGCTCATCCGGAAAAATATGCACATGCTTGCGCAGGCAAAAAGCTTGCCACTTTATTCTATGAGCCAAGTACCCGTACCCGACTGAGTCATGAAGCAGCAATGATGAATCTCGGTGGTAATGTACTTGGCTTTTCTTCGGCAGCTTCCAGCTCTGCTACCAAAGGGGAAAGCGTAGCAGATACGATCCGTATGGTTTCCTGCTATGCAGATATCTGTGCGATCAGACATCCAAAAGAAGGTGCACCGATGGTTGCAGCGCAGCACTCTTCAATCCCGGTGATCAACGCAGGTGATGGCGGACATCAGCATCCTACACAGACACTGACTGACCTTTTAACCATCCGTTCTTTAAAAGGACGTCTGAATAATCTGAAGATCGGACTCTGTGGAGACCTCAAATTCGGTCGTACCGTACATTCTCTGATCAATGCCCTGGTGCGTTATGAGAACATCGAGTTTGTACTTATTTCACCGGAGGAACTCCGTCTGCCAGGTTATGTACGCAAAGACGTACTGGATAAGAAAAATATCCCATATACAGAAGTAGAACGCCTGGAGGATGCCCTTCCGGATCTCGATATCCTTTATATGACACGTGTTCAGAAGGAACGTTTCTTCAACGAGGAAGATTATGTCCGTATGAAAGATTTCTACATCCTGGACAAAGGGAAAATGGAACTTGCGCCAAAAGATATGCTGGTTCTCCATCCACTTCCGCGTGTCAACGAAATTTCTGTTGAAGTTGATGATGATCCAAGAGCTGTTTATTTCAAACAGGTACAGTATGGTGTCTATATCCGTATGGCACTGATCCTGACACTTTTGGATATTCATGTAGATTAAGGGAGGCGAAAGACATGGTTGAAAATACACTGAACATTGGGAAAATTTCAGAGGGCTTCGTACTGGATCACATCAAAGCAGGAAAAAGCATGGATATCTACAAATATCTGAAACTTGATCAGCTTGACTGCTGCGTAGCCATCATCAAAAATGCCAAAAGTAACAAGATGGGTAAAAAGGATATCATCAAGATTGAATGCCCGATTGATATCATTGATCTGGATATCCTTGGTTTTATCGATCATAATATCACGGTAAATATTATCGAAGATTCCAAGATTGTTGAGAAAAAAGAACTGAAACTGCCATCTGAAATCAAGAATGTGATCAGATGCCACAATCCGAGATGTATTACTTCGATTGAACAGGGACTGGATCATGTGTTTGTACTGACTGATCCGGAGAACGAAGTGTATAGATGTAAATACTGTGAAGAGAAATACAACAGAAAGCGGGGCTAGCGTCGGCTTGTTAGACAAGGCGGACAAGTGCCACGCAAAGGACGCATGAAAAAAGAAATTTTTTTCATGCGTCCTTTATTTTTTGTCTCCTTCGTACAGTAAGAAAGAAGATCTTGGTATTGCTCGTCCTGTTTTCTGCAGTATGTTTGTCCGGCACAGCATACAGTGGATATTGACAGAATGCAGTCATAGATTTTCCGTCCATTCTTATCTTTTATCCAATAGCTTTTTATAAGAAAGATCAATCACAAACGCTCCAAGTGGCGCTGTCAGCACGATTGCAAGTACTGCCACCGTAAGTACCATATCCCCACAGGCAAATCCCAGCGAAAGCGGAATTCCTCCGATTGCTGCTTGCACGGTTGCTTTCGGTGTATACGCCATCATCACAAAGGCTTTTTCTTTTCCTCGAAGACTGGTTCCAAGCAGACATGCAAATACACCCAGCATCCGGAACACCAATGCGCCTGCGATCAAAAGCACCGCCTTGATTCCAACCTTTCCCAGATACCCGATATTGACCGTTGCCCCCACCAGTACAAACAGGAACACCTCTGCTCCAACCCAGAGTTTCCCGTATTTTACAGAGATTCTTTTTGTAACAACCTCCCGTTTTTTCTGCAGTCCAATTCCAATAAACATAATTGCGATCAGTGCAGAAAATGTGATTGCAGTTGTCATTTTATCTTCAATCGTAACCAGCAGGAACGAAATACTCAAAATAATCAGAACCTTTGTGGTATCCCGAATGTGAACTTTTTTAAAAAAGCATGCCAGCAGGACTCCGATCAGCAGTCCGATCGCAATTCCCAGAATGATCGATACCGGGATATTTACAAAGCTGATGACCGAAGCCCCTTTTCCCTGCATCATTCCAACAAAGGTAGAAAATAATACGATCACATAGACATCATCTACCGATGCTCCGGCAAAGATAAGCTGTGGGATTCCTTCCTTTACTCCATATCCTTCCTCCATCAGCTTTACCATTCTCGGCACCACAACCGCCGGTGAAACGGCCGCAAGCACTGCTCCCATAATTGCAGCTTCCAGCAAGGTGATTCCCATCAATTTCGGTGCAATCAAAAGCATTCCCAGAAGTTCAAAGCTTGCAGGGACAAAGCACATCATCACTGCGGATCTTCCTATTTTCTTCAGTCCTGACAGATCCAGCCCAAGCCCTGCCCTTGTCAAAATGATAATCAGGGCAATTTTCCGGAGTTCGGATGAAATTCCAAGAATACTGCTGTCCAGCAGATTCAAAACATATGGTCCGAGAACTACACCGGTCGCCAACATCCCAAGCAAACCTGGCAATTTGATCTTCTGACAGATCCAACTCATACACATTCCAACAAGCAGGATCAGCGCAATACTTAATAACATAAAAAATACCTCCTATAGACGCAGAAAAACAAAAGCGAATATGTCTTCGAAATTTCTGGTATTTGTCCATAAAAATCTTTCCCTTGATTTTAAAACAAATCCAGCATATTATCCAGATACAATTCCTCTCTTACATGCAGCTGATATTCCGGCTTTGTCATATAATACAGCAGAAATTCCAGGATCAGCGCACTTCCAAGTCCCCTGCCTTCGATCTTAAAATTTGTAAATCCCATCGGCAAATAGATATTTTTGATATCATCTACACTGATAAATCCCGGATTTGTCAGTGCTTTTGAAAAACGATAGCCTTCCTTTGCATTTGGCGCAGTACACCGGTGTTCCTCTCCATCTTCTCCGAGATTCTTCCGGCTCACATCCTCATAACAGGCTTTCCGGTCCCTGCAGCCGAACCAACAACACTCATTACACAGGAATTCAACTTTATCCTTCTGACCTTCTGATAATGTATTCCATTTATCCAACATCTTATTCAGACGGAAATCCGGCACGACATATTGAAAATCTTCTCTCTGGATTTCCCGCAGACACTCCTGAAATTCGGTCAACACTTTCGTGGTAGATGAAACCAGATAGAACCCCGGATACTTCTTTTTCAGATAATCCACCAGCAGCTCTGAGTGCACGATCACACCGTTTTTCACACCTGTGCTTTTCTCAAATAACTGACAAAGCATATTGCATCTCTGATCCGCAAGGTGCTCTTTCCTGAGCAGAGAATTACTAAAGGTCAGACGGGCAGAAATCCCGTACTTCTGCATAAGTGCAAGCACTTCTTCCGGCTCAGCTTCTCCTGCTTCCACACGTCCTCCGCCCCACAGGCAGTCTTCCGGGGCTCCATAAATGGAACCAATCTCACACCAGTCATAGAAATACTCCCTGTGTGTATAAAACAGCGGCAAAAAAAGTCTGTACAGTTCATAAAATTCAAACAAGCCCGGAAGATGGTAATATGCTACATTCCCTCTTTCCCGACTTTGAAAACGATCATTCCTCATTTGACACTCCTACATAACTTTAATCCTCCTAAAACTACCATATTTTTCAAACGATTGTCAAACGGATTATCACGTTTTTTTATTTTTCATTCCACTCAAAAAATCATTCACACAATACTACGATATCATAAAAACTAAAGTTTTTTAAAGAACACCACAACAAAAAAAGAATCTATATCCTTCATGAATATGAGTACAGATTCTTTTCAAAATTTCTCAATTAAAAATAAAAAAGCAAGCAAAACGATAAGCCGGGTTATGTCGTGGACGTTCATCTATCCAGTTCTGCTGTTGCCAGCAGACTCAAGCGACCAACCTGAAGCATGACGGGCCGCCATACCACTTCTTTTCGGTCTTGCTTCGGATGGGGTTTACATATGCCCTGTGTGTTACCACCCAGGCGGTAGTCTCTTACACTGCCCTTCCAACCTTACCTGCATCTGCAGGCGGTATATTTCTGTTGCACTATCCTTAGAGTCACCTCTACCGGACGTTATCCGGCATCCTGCCCTGTGAAGCCCGGACTTTCCTCGTCTGCGGCCTTTCGGCACCTGCATCCGCGAACGTCTGTCTTACTTGCCTTAGATACTTTATCACATTTTTTTATCAGTGTAAAGGATTTCTTCTACACCCCCGGATCAACCTGCAGCTCATTTCCGTCTGCGGCCGTTGTCGCAAGAGTATCACAACGTTCATTCTGCGGGTGTCCATCATGCCCTTTTACCCAATTGAAGTTCACCTGGTGCGGCTTTTTCGCTTCCAGAAGCCGCTTCCACAGGTCGGTATTCTTGACCGGCTCATTCTTCCCACGCTTCCAGCCCTTTTTGATCCATCCCTCAATCCAGTGCTGATTGAATGCATTGACCACATATTGGGAATCAGAATAAAGCTCTACCTCGCAAGGTCTGTTGAGCGCTTCCAGCCCCCGGATGACAGCCATCAGCTCCATCCGGTTATTGGTTGTCCGCACATAGCCGCCGGAAAGCTCTTTAACGTGAAGTTCTCCCTTCGGGTCTACATATTCCAGAACGACTCCATAACCGCCCGGTCCGTCCGGATTACCTCTTGCCGCTCCATCTGTATAAATACTGACTTTCATAACTTGTCTCCTTATAGTTCAAATACCTGTCCCATTTCCCGGATCCGCATGATCTTCTCCCGGTATGGTTCTGATACTTCCATTCCGATAAGCCGATCCTGCACCTCGTACTGCTTCCACATATGCATCGGAAATACAATCTTCGTATCCGTATGCCGCATATACCAGTCAAAGCCCCAGTAAAACTGCTCTTCCTGTCTCGGGTCAAGCACGACAAATGCAAGATCGATCTTTTCACCGGCCAGCGTTTCAATCTCCTTTTGATAATCGCCGCGCATCATCCGGTTATACGCATCATCTTCCTCTTCCCAGTGCCACCAGTTCAGATCCCCTGCATGATAAATGATCCTGTCTTCGCATCTTACCAGAAAGGCAACCCCTTCATCGGTTGAGCGCAGACTTTTTACCTTTGTATCCCCGACAGTAATCTCATCCCTTTTTCGCATGAAATGTTCCGATTCACGCTGCTCCTTTTTCGCAATTCTGATATCCTTCGGGAAAACATATTCCACATCCGGATACACATCCGCAAGCTTCAGGATCTCTCTGTTAAAATGATCCGGATGGGAATGGCTGGCAAATACCAACAGCTTCTTCGCTGGATCAAACTCCGGCATCGTTCCTTCATAATAGTCAAATAATAGAATATGGGATTCCAGTTCCACCGAAAATCCGCTGTGTCCGATATACGTCACCCTCATCTGTCTGCCTACTCCTCAACATCATCATGTTCACCGACTGCCGTCTCTGTCGCATAAACAATCTCCGGAAGAACATATTCCAGACACTCTTTAATGATCTTCGGACTTCCCGGAAGATTGACGATCAGGGATTTACCCCGGATACCTGCTGTTCCTCTCGTCAGCATTGCCCTTTTTCTGGTCCGTGTCATAAAAAGACGCATCGACTCTCCAATCCCCGGAATCTCCTTATCGACCACTGCCTTTGTCGCTTCCGGAACACAGTCCTCTTCTCTGCATCCGATCCCACCGATCGTAAGGATCAGATCTGCCATCTGTGCATCCGCGATCTTCGCAAGGATCTTGCGGATAACCTCCCTGTCATTTGGTACCGGCTGTACAAGCTCTGTCTTGAAGCTGACCTGATCGAGCACTCTTCGCACGATTGGCGAACACGTATCATCCTTCTGTTTTCTGTATATCATGGTGTCTGCTGATACAATTGCTACTTTCATAGATGTCCCTCTTTTCTTTTCTCCTCACGTATAGATTTCATGGTATCTTATATGACCATTCATTCCATGAAAATGTATCCCCTAACGTATAGACTTTAGTATAACATACTCTCGGATTGCCATGCAAGTTTCCCGCCGCCAATCGAATTGATTTAAGAAAAATTTTAGATAATGATGCAAACCATACCTCCGTTGCTGTCATTGACGATCTTCTGCATGGTGTCCTGCAGTTTTGCCTGACTCTCATCCCCGATCATGGCGATCTTGTTTCGCACGCCATCCATCACCAGCTCTTCGATCGATTTTCCGAAAATATTGGTTCCCCAGACTCCATCCGGGCTCTTTGCCGCCTCGTTGATATAATTTACCAGATCCTTTGCCTGCTGCTCACTCCCCACGATCGGTGCGATCTCGGTCTCAATGTTAGCTCGGATCATATGGATAGAAGGTGCTTCCGAACGGATCTTTACTCCGTATTTATTGCCCTGCCGGATTACCACTGGATCGTCCAGCCGGATTTCTTCTCTTGTCGCGCTGACTACACCATAGCCTTTCATTTTAACCGAAGCAAGTGCATCTTTGATACTTTCATATTCTTTCTGGAGCATGGCAAGATTACGCACTGTATGGATCAGATCATATTCTCCGCTGATCTGCGTTCCGGTCAGATCACTTAACATTTCATAATAACAGCCATCTTCTACCTTGATTTCAACCGAGATCTCACCGGTATCCATGGACACACCTGTTACATTTACTGCATTTATGTAGGTACTCTGCTCCGGCTTCCGGATCTCCATCGCATCCCGGATTTCTCCGATTCTGCCCATGACTTCTCTTGCATAAGATACCAGTTCTTCCCGGACCTTGTGATCTGCTGTAAGTATTTCCACCCATTTTGGAAGGAAAAATTTTACTTCTGTGACCGGAAATGCAAAGAGCACATTTTCCATGATCCGGTGGATATCTTCTTCCCGGAGCTGTTCACAGTTGACCGGAAGTGCCGTTACCTGATATTCTTTCTGGATTTCTTCTGCCACGTTTTTTGCCTCTGCGCTGTACGGTTTCCGGGTATTGACCAAGACCACGAACGGCTTGCCAATGCTTTTCAGCTCCTGGATCGTTTTCTTTTCTGCCGCCCGGTAGCTGTTTCTGGGAAGCTCTCCGATACTTCCGTCTGTCGTCACAACAATCCCGATCGTGGAGTGGTCATGGATTACCTTTTTCGTCCCGATTTCTGCCGCCTTTGTAAACGGAATTTCTTTTTCGTTCCACGGCGTTTTCACCAGACGTTCTGCTCCATTTTCCATGTGACCGGCGGCTCCCTCCACCATATAGCCCACACAATCAATCAGACGCACCAGCACACTCACATCCTTTGCGAGCTGGATTTCGGCAGCTTCTTTTGGCACAAATTTCGGCTCCGTTGTCATGATGCTCTTCCCTGACGCAGACTGCGGAAGCTCATCCACCGTCCGCTCTTTTGCATGCTCATCGGTCATTTTCGGCAGCACCAGCACATCCATAAAACGCTTGATAAAGGTTGATTTGCCACTCCGTACCGGTCCTACCACACCCAGATAGATCTCTCCATTCGTCCGGCACTGTATATCCTTGTATAAATCAAATGTATCCATACACTGTCCCCCTTTGATTGCTGATACAGTGTATGCGGGCTTTCCCCGGTTTAGAACAACTATACTGCCAGTTCACTTTTACTTTCTTGCCATCAATTTCAAAATCGGGTATGATAAATGGTAACAAAAAAGCGTATTACAGGCACGTAATGCCTTTCATTTATCAGAAAATCCTATCGGGATTTTCTTACAGTCAAAAAAGGAGGTATCCTATGCACGTAGGAAGAAAAGCACAAAAAAGAGAAAAAAAAGCCATGTCTGTCTCCCTGTACGGGAATCTGTTTTTCGTTATCGTTGAGATCGTCATGGCAATCTACACCAGTTCCCAGGCAGTTCTTCTGGACGCAATCTATGACGGAGTCGAGTTCTGCATGCTCCTGCCGTCGCTTTTTCTGATTCCGCTACTTTACAAGCCATCCAATGAAAAGCACCCGTTCGGTTATATGCAGATTGAATCTATGTTTGTCGTTGTCAAGGGCATTACCATGACTGGCGTTACCGTCGGGCTGATCCTGAACAATATCGAAATCATGATCCATGGTGGCAGAAAAGTCGCTTTTGATACCATTGCCTGGTTTGAATTATTTGCATTTTTTCTGGGAATTACCGTATCCATTTATCTCAAATATAAGAATCGTCTGATGGATTCCCCACTGATCACAATGGAAATGGAAGGCTGGGAGATCGACAGTATTGCCTCTTTCGGTATGGCAATTGCCTTCTTTCTTCCGGTTCTGCTGCCTTTTCCATGGTTCAGACCCATAACACCTTATCTTGACCAGATCATTACCGTCACCCTGTCCATCTTTATGCTGCCGACGCCGATAAAGACGGTAATAACCGGACTTCGGGATCTGTTCCTGATCCCGCCGGAGGAAGAGACTGTTGATGAAATTAAAGAAACGATCGAACCTGTCCTAAATGCCTATGGTTACAAAAAACTCTACTATGACATTCTCCGTACCGGAAGAAAGCTCTGGATCAGTGTTTACATCACCTTTGACAAAGATCTGGTTTCCATTACCCGGTTTAAGATTGTACAGAATTTCTGTATCCAGGCTCTTGCGAAAAAATATACGGATTTTTATTTTGAACTTCTGCCGGATATTGTGTTTACCACGGATGATGAGGCATTGACCAATCATATCGTAAACCAGTCGGAAGAAGTGGATCAGAATGCAAAATTTGCAGACTGAATTATCTGATCCTTATTCTTTAAAAATACTCATTTTCCAAGAAAAGCTGCCTTAAACGGCAGCTTTTCCTTTAAATTCTTTGATTGGATTCTTGATAAATTTTATGTACTGCTTTCTCAGCCATTCGATCAGCTTCGTCAGATACCGAAGTACCGGCTCGGTCGCAATAGAGAATATTCCAAAAAGCATAATGCATTTTCTGGACATTCCCGTAATCGCAAATAACTGTGGCAGGAAGATACTGCATCCTAACAGTCCGATCACGCATCCGATCCAGACGATCATACGCAGTGCATTCATCGGCTGGCAGATCCGGTAAAGGATCATGAATCCGACAATTGCAAGCAGCATCGTCGCCGCCGTAGAAATATCTTTGGATGCAACTCCGAACGTCTGTCCAAATACAACCAGCGCACCAACCGCAAGTACATCCGTAAGTCCTGCCGGAAGTGCCTTTAAGAACACATTGGTCAGGAAGTGTCCCTTAATGATATCCCGGTTCGGCTGCAGTGCCAGGAAGAATGCCGGAATACCGATCGTATACATGCTGATCAGCGATACCTGGGATGGCTCCAGCGGATAGGTAATCATAAAGACTGCCGAGAAAATTGCAAGCAGGAAGGAAAAAATATTCTTCACCAGGAACAGACTTGCTGAACGCTGAATGTTATTGACAACTCTTCTTCCTTCCAGAACAACCTCCGGCATCCTTGAAAAATCGGATTCCAGAAGTACCACCTGGGACGCCTGGACCGCCGCATCGCTTCCTGATGCCATCGCCACCGAACAGTCTGCATCCTTCAGGGCAAGCACATCATTAACACCATCACCGGTCATAGCGACCGTCATTCCCTGCTTTTTCAGTGCCTGCACAAACTGTCTTTTCTGTTCCGGGATTACCCTTCCGAAGACCGTATATTTGCTCACCGCAAGGGCAATATCTTCTTCGGTCTTTAATGTTCCCGCATCCACGTAATTCTCTGCGCCTTCAATTCCGGCCTGCTTCGCAGTCTCCGATACGGTGATCGGATTATCACCCGAAATAACTTTTATCGCAACACCCTGGTCCGCAAAATATTTGAAAGTCGCAGGCGCTTCTTCCCTGACTTTATTGAGAAGGAGGACATAACCAAGCGGCGTTACCGTTCCAGTCAGCGGCTTACCATCCGGCTCTCCATCATAGCTTCCAAATACCAGTACACGGAACCCCCTGGACGTATACTGTTCTATTCTTCCCTGATACTTTGTATAATCCTCACGCAGGACAAATTCCGGTGCACCAAGCACATATGCCTGATCTTTGAAAATTACTCCGCTGTATTTGACCGTGGAAGAAAAAGGAATCACTTTTTCCGGCACTTTATCTGAATGCTCTGTAAAATGTTCTTGCATCGCATGCATCGTGCTGTTATCCGCGTCCATTCCTTTGACAAAATCACCGATCATCCGGTTCAGATCCGGCATCTTTTCTTCGTCATAGGCCTTGGCTTTCACCACTTCACTGACACACATACTGTCTTCTGTGATCGTACCTGTCTTGTCAACACAAAGCACATTTACCCGCGCCAGAGTCTCGATACTCTTCATATCATGGAGCAATACCTTTTTCGATGCAAGACGCATTGCACTTACCGCAAGTGCCACGCTTGCAAGAAGATATAATCCTTCCGGGATCATGCCGATCACTGCAGCAACCATGGAGATAATACTCTGCCGGAAGCTGTCGTGATTATAGAAATAACTCTGCACAAACAAAATGATTCCTATCGGGATCAGTGCGATTCCGACCATTTTTACCAGCTTGTCCAGGGAACGGATCATCTCCGACTGTTCCCCCTGCTGCATGGCTTTTGCTTCCAGAGTCAGCTGTGAAATATAGGAATCCGCTCCAACCTTGTCCAGGCGTGCATGACAGCTTCCTGATACCACAAAACTACCTGACATCAGACGGTCTCCACGCTTTTTCGTGATCTCATCAGATTCACCGGTAAGTAAAGATTCATTGACCTGAACCTCGCCAGCCTCAACAACCGCATCTGCACAGATCTGGTTCCCTGCACGAAATACAACAATGTCGTCCACAACCAGCTGATCCGCCTCCAGATTCAGCGATACCCCTCCACGGATTACTTCTGCGTGCGGTGCATTCAGCATGGTCAGCCTATCCAGTACTTTCTTGGAACGGATCTCCTGAATGATCCCGATCAGTGTATTGCAGATGATGACCGGCAGGAATGTCAGATTTCGAAAAGAACCTACCAGGCACAGCAGAATCGCCAGAATCAGAAAGATCAGGTTGAAATAGGTAAATATATTATTATGAACAATCTCTTTTGTCGTAAGTCCCGGTGGAGCAACCTCATCATTGGTCCAGCCATTCTCTTCCCTTATCCGAATCTGCTCGGGATTAAGACCTACCCGGTAGTCTGGAACCACACGCTGGATCTCGCCGCGAACGACTTCTTCCTCTTGTGTTTCTTTTTCTTTTTTTCCGAATTTCATACAAAAAATCCTCCTGTATACACGTCATTATACGCCTATACGGAAGGATTTTCCATTAAGACTTTATGAAATTTCTTTGAAACTTTAATCCCACGGAAGGTTACTGTATTCGCTGCGCCCGTCACGCATCATCAGTTCACTTACCGCATCCTTTGCGGATTTGCCTTCAAAAAGTACCTGATTGACCTTTTCCACGATTGGCATGGATACCTCATATTTTTCAGCCAGCTCTCTTGCCGCTTTTGCTGAATACACACCCTCAACTACCATCTTGACCTCAGCCATCGCTTCTTCCATCGTCATTCCCTCACCGATCAGAACACCTGCCTTACGGTTACGACTGTGCTTACTTGCACAGGTGACGATCAGATCACCGATTCCGGTAAGTCCGGTAAAGGATTCCAGCTTTCCGCCCATCTTTACACCAAGTCTTGTGATCTCCGCAATTCCTCTGGTGATCAGTGCAGCTTTGGTGTTATCCCCGTATCCTAGTCCATCTGCAACTCCGGCTGCAAGTGCGATTACATTTTTCAGGGAACCGCCAAGCTCAATTCCTTTAATATCCGGGCTTGTGTAGACACGGAATACATCATTCATGAAAATTTTCTGCAGATAAATGGCGGTTTCTTCTGTCTCTGCTCCGACTACAACCGTTGTCGGAAGTTCGCGGCTTACTTCTTCTGCGTGACTTGGACCAGAAAGAACAGCTACATTTGCCTGCGGAATCTCTTCTTCAATCTGCTCAGAAAGTGTCTTTAAAGTACCCTCTTCAATTCCTTTTGCCACATTGACCAAAATTTGCTCTTCCTTTACATACGGGCACATTTTCTTCGCCGTAGCTCTGGTTGCCATAGACGGAACTGCAAGAACGACCACATCTTTTCCTTCCACACTTCCCTGCAGATCTGTTGTGATCTCGATCTCCTCCGGGATATGAACGCCCGGAAGCTTACTTGGATTTTCCCGCTTTTTTCTGATCTCATCTGCTTCTTCTTTTAAATAAGACCAGATGGTTACATGATGTCCGTTTTTATTCAGTACCAGGGCCAGAGCCGTTCCCCAGCTTCCTGAACCGATAACTCCGATTTCTGCCATAAATTATTACCTCTTATTTTTTCTTTTTTGAAAAACTGATCTTGCTCTCTGTACCATTTCTCAGACGTCCGATATTCGCACGGTGACGGATAAATGCAGAGAGAACAAAAAGTGCTCCGATTCCATACATTTCAAACAGATACTTCTGCGTCATTCCAAACATTCCCATCTGTCCGTCAACGACGAGTCCGACAAGGAACAGTACGGAAATCACCAGCGATCCCAGTGATACATAACGTGTCACGGCAACAATTACGATAAACACGATCAAACATACTGCCGCAATCCGAATATCTGTAGATAAGATCATACCTGCCGTAACTGCAATTCCCTTTCCGCCCTTGAACTTCAGATAGAATGGAAAATTATGTCCGAGCACTGCCCCAAAACCTGTATACAGCGAAAGGAGCGGTAAAATATCTGCGTGAGACTGTCCGTAAATTCCGCGGACCACCAGAACTGCGATCACGCATTTGAAGCAGTCACCTAGCAGGGTGATCATTCCGGCTTTGATTCCCATGGTGCGAAGTGCATTGGTAGAACCTGCATTTCCGCTTCCCATCTTGCGGATATCTACCCCCTGAGTTTTTCCATAGAAATAGCCGGTCTGAAACAGACCAAATATATAGCCGATCAGCAAACATACAAGACGTTCCATCTTATTTGTCCTTCTCCTTTCTCTCCCTGATAAAGAATTTAAGAGACGTTCCACGGAAGCCAAACGCTTCACGGATCTTATTCTCCAGATATCTCGTATAAGAGAAATGCATCAGTTCTTTATCATTTACAAAGATGACAAATGTCGGCGGTTTGACCGCTACCTGGGTAATATAGTAAAGTTTCAGCCGTTTTCCCTTATCTGACGGCGGCTGCTGCATTGCAACAGCTTCGGTCATGATCTCGTTAAGGACACCCGTAGCCACGCGGAGTGTCTGGTTCTCAATAACGGTGTCGATCATGTCAAAGAGCTTCGGAAGTCTCTGGCCTGTCAGTGCAGACACATACATGATCTCTGCGTAAGGCAGGAAAGACAGCACCATCCTGATCTGATGCTCATATTCCCTCGTGGTCTTATCGTTCTTTTCAATGGCATCCCATTTATTTACAACGATGATGACACCTTTTCCACGCTCATGTGCGATTCCTGCGATCTTGGCATCCTGCTCGGTTACTCCTTCTGCCGCATCGATCACAACCAGGACCACATCCGCTCTTTCTACTGCCGTAACTGTACGGATAATACTGTAGCGCTCCAGTTCCTCTTTGATCTTATTCTTACGGCGAAGTCCTGCTGTATCAATGAATACATACTCTTTTCCATTGTGCACTACTTCCGTGTCAATGGCATCTCTTGTAGTTCCGGCAATATCGGATACGATCACACGGTCTTTTCCGATCAGACGGTTGATGATCGAAGACTTCCCAACGTTCGGCTTCCCAACGATTGCAACTCTCGGACGGTCATCTTCCTCTTCCTGGCCTGCCCCTTCCGGAAAATATGCCAGAACCTTATCCAGCATATCTCCGATTCCAATTCGTTCCGATGCTGAGATCGGAACCGGATCTCCGATTCCCAGATTATAAAATTCATACACATCCGGCATCATCTTGTTAAAATTGTCCACTTTATTGACAACAAGGATGACTGGCTTATGGGAGCGGCGGAGCATATCTGCCACTTTTGAATCGGAATCTACAAGTCCCTGCTTTACATCTGTCATAAACAGGATCACATCTGCAGTGTCAATGGCGATCTGTGCCTGCTCTCTCATCTGGGAGAGGATCACATCACGGCTGTCCGGCTCGATTCCACCGGTATCGATCAACGTAAATTCTTTATCGAGCCAATTCACTTCTGCATAAATTCTGTCGCGGGTAACACCCGGCGTATCTTTAACGATTGCTATCTTTTCTCCTGCCAGTGCATTAAAAAGCGTCGACTTTCCAACGTTCGGCCGCCCTACAATGGCAACAACTGGTTTACTCATATTTTCTTCCTCCTGATATTTATTCGGAATTCTGCTTCTATATCATACTAGATTTCTTCAAAAAATGCAATTTTTTAACGCCTCTTTCTTGTCATTGCTTTTAAATAATGGTATAAAAGATAAGTAAGATTAGATAAAAAGCACTTAAAACGCTTATTATAAGGAGGCACTCATGACAAATATCGAACTTATGGAAAAAGCTCTTCCGACAGCACCACTTAAAATTGCTGCCCTGGAAAGTTGCAAGGATCTGGCAGAAAAAGTGGATCAGTACATCGTATCGTTCCGCAAAAATTCTCTGCATGATTTTCTGGATCCTGCAATCTATTCATCTTATGAAGCAGATTCTTATCTTGCAAAGAACAGTTGCCCACGTTTTGGTTCGGGGGAAGCAAAGGGAATGTTTGGCGAAAGTATCCGCGGAAAAGATCTCTTTATTATGGTGGATGTCTGCAACTACAGCCTGACATACACAGTAAACGGACATATCAATCATATGTCACCGGATGATCACTATCAGGATCTGAAGCGTATCATCTCCGCTTCTACAGGAAAGGCACACCGTGTAAATGTAATTATGCCATTCCTTTACGAAAGCCGCCAGCACAAGAGGACCAAACGCGAATCTCTAGACTGTGCAATGGCTCTGGAAGAATTAACCGCAATGGGTGTATCTAACATTCTTACATTTGACGCACATGATCCGCGTGTACAGAATGCGATCCCACTCAATGGTTTCGACAGCTTCAACCCTCTGTATCAGTTCATCAAAGCTCTGTTTAAAGCAGAACCGGATCTGAAAGCAGACAAAGACCATCTGATGATCATCAGCCCGGATGAAGGTGCAATGCAAAGAGCCGTATACTTCTCCAACGTACTCGGTGTTGATATGGGTATGTTCTACAAACGCCGTGATTATTCTACCATCGTAAATGGTAAAAATCCGATCGTTGCACATGAATTCTTAGGTGACGATGTACATGGAAAGACCGTTATCATCATCGATGACATGATTTCTTCCGGTGAAAGTATGCTGGATGTTACCAGGCAGTTAAAAGACCGCGGTGCTGAGCGTGTATTTGTATGTACTACTTTTGGTCTCTTCACAGAAGGTCTTGACAAGTTCGATGAATATTATGAAAAGGGCTATCTGGACAGACTGATCACAACCAATCTGACCTATCTGCCTCCTCAGCTTCATGATAAACCGTATTTCATTGAAGCAGATATGAGTAAGTTCCTTGCACTGATCATTGATTCGATGAATCATTCTACATCTATTAGTGCGGTTATGAATCCGACGGATAAGATTCATGATTTACTTGCGAAGAGAAATATGAGATAAATTTTGTTGGCGGGAAAGTAAGGATATATTAGCGAACAAACGCCGCAAAAGAACCATAAAACAGGACAGCTTCCTTTGTGCAAACCATTCCGATGAGCCTTTGAAAGCGAAAATCGTGTTCAGCAATGGCTTCCACGATTTTTGAGTCTCATCTCCATTGCACAAAAATGGAATCTGTCCTGTTTTATGGTTCTCTTGCGGCTGTTTGTTAGTATATTTTTACTTTTCTGGCAAACAAGAAGCTCTTTTTTATATCATATTATTTTGAAAATACTGCATCATTTTAACTAAAATGCCGTAAAACCAATATCTTTCATGGTTTTACGGCATTCTTATTTATCGTATTTACTTATACTGTCCTATCCCCATCAAAGAATTCCTGTCCGGTCGGGTATGTATAGGAATCTCCGATTTCATGAAGAAGGACGACTTTTAATTTATTATTCAGTGTTTTTTTATCCAGCTTGATTGCTTCGGTAAGCTGTGGGAGTGGGACATCGGCTTTTACCGGAAGTTTATAAGCTTCCAGGACTTTCCGGATGTGCTCGGCTTCGCCTTTTTTGGTGAGTCCTTTCTCTTCAGCAATCTTTGTGATCTGGTACATTCCGATGGCTACGGCTTCACCGTGGCTTTCTCTTTCATAGTGGAAGTGCTGCTCAATGGTGTGGGCAAGGGTATGTCCGAAGTTCAGGAGAATCCTCTCTCCGGTATCAAACTCGTCTTCTTCCACAACGCGGCGTTTGATATCGACACAGGTTGCGATCACATTGGTTAAATGCTCTTTCAGATTCTCATAGCATCCACATTTTTCCAGAAGATCAAAAAGCTTGCGGTCTTTGATGCATCCGTATTTGATAACCTCCCCCATGCCATCCGTCACGTAACGCTCCGGCAAGGTTTCCAGCACATCCGGATCGATCAGTACCATCTTCGGCTGATAAAAAGCACCTACCAGGTTCTTACCCTGTGGAAGATCGACTGCAACTTTTCCACCAACAGAAGAATCTACCTGTGCAAGAATGGAAGTTGGAATCTGTACGAACTTGATTCCTCTAAGAAAGGTCGCTGCCACAAATCCGGCAAGGTCTCCTACCACTCCACCGCCAAGTGCAACGATCAGGTCTGTTCTGGAAATCTTTGCTTCCAAAAGAGAACTGTATACCCCCGGAAGGGTTTCGAATGCTTTTGACGGTTCTCCATGTGGAATCACGGTTTCCGCACACTCATATTTTTCAGAAAGATTTTTCTTAAGCGCTTCTCCGTAATAAGAATAAACTCTGTCATCGGAAATGATCATGATCTTTGATCCCTGATATACTTCCGCTATTCTTTCTGCTGCTTCTTTCAGAATTCCTCTTTCAATATAGATCGGATAGCTGTGTTCCTTTAAATCTACCGTCATTTTCATCGTTTTGTTCCTCCCAGGCTGCTGTTTTTTACATTTCTTTACCGACTGCTTTTGCGATTCCGGTAATCTCTTTTAACAGTGTATCATATTTTTCCGGTTTCAGCGACTGTGCTCCGTCACAAAGTGCCGTTTCCGGACTGTTATGTACTTCGATGATCAGCCCGTCCGCTCCTGCCGCAACTGATGCTTTTGCCATCGGATCAACCAGCCACCATTTTCCTCCTGCGTGGCTCGGGTCTACAACTACCGGAAGATGGCTGAGTTTTCTTACTACCGGAATAGACTGAAGATCCAGTGTATTTCTGGTATAAGTCTCGAAGGTACGAATTCCTCTTTCGCAGAGGATAACATTTGGATTTCCGGATGCCATAATGTATTCTGCTGACATCATCCATTCTTCGTAAGTTGCATTAAGTCCTCTCTTCAAAAGGATCGGTCTCTTTGTCTGTCCGAGCTGTTTTAACAGGTCATAGTTCTGCATGTTACGTGCACCGATCTGGATCAGGTCTACCTTTTCATCGAAGATTTCCAGATATTCCGGTGACATCAGCTCTGTCACGATTGGAAGTCCTGTCTCTTCTCTTGCTGCACATAAGATTTCCAGTCCTTCAAGGCCCAGTCCCTGGAATGAATATGGGCTTGTTCTCGGCTTGAATGCACCACCACGGAGCATATTTGCACCGGATGCCTTAACAGCCTTTGCGATCTCGATCACCTGCTCTTCTGACTCCACAGAACAAGGTCCGGCGATCAGTGCCAGATGTCCGCCGCCAACTTTGACACCAGATACATCTACGATGGTATCGTCCGGATGGAATGCACGGTTTACAAGTTTATAAGGTTCCTGTACATGCATAACTTTCTCAACAGAAGAGTCTACTTCGAAAAGCTTTGGATCCACACGGACCGTATCGCCGATACAGCCGATAATTGTAAGATCCTCACCTTTTACAGTATGTACTTCCAGTCCCTTTGCACGGACCATATTCTCAACTCGTTTTACGTTTTCATCACTTGTTCTTGGTTTTAATACGATAATCATAATCTTTTTCCCTTTCTCTTCTCTCTACTAATCATCGAACATGTCTTTTAGAAGTTCCTTCGGAATTTCCTATGAAACAAAAAACCCCCGTCTTCTGTAAAAACAGAGGACGAGAGTATTATATACTTCGTGGTTCCACCTCATTTTGCAATTGTCTCACGACAACTGCCTCGTCAGGTACGTCGTTCATAACGGTTATACCCTTGCAGATAACGGCTGCTACCGGAAATACCTATTAACAATTCTTCAAAAGAATGCATTCAGTATCCTACTCCAAGAGGAATTCAATATAATCTTCGGTATCCTTCTTCCACCGATAAAGGACTCTCTGTGACGTCTTATTATATTTACTACTTCTTTTCATTGTATTTTGATAGTAGAATATGTAATTTTTAAAATCTATAGCTTATGTTACACGAATCAATAGGCTTTGTCAATCATTTTTCAGCAAATTAACGCGAGAAATATTTTTCTTTGATAATATCAACCGGCATTTCTTTTCCTGTCCAGAGTTCAAATGATGCAGCACCCTGATATAACAGCATATTCAGACCGTTCAGTGTCCGGCATCCTGCTGCTTTTGCTTTCTTCAGGAATAACGTCTCTTCCGGATTGTAGATTACATCAAATACAAACAGATCTTTTCTGAACACACTGTCATCTGTGATGATACATCTGTCTGTCTTCGGTGCCATACCGATAGAAGTTCCGTTTACCAGAATTGCACTTTCTGCGATCTCCTTTTTGAGGACTTCCGGGTCAGAGAAGTCATAGAGGTTGATCTTGCAGTCTGTCTTCTCATGAAGTTTCTCGATTGTCTTCTCCGCACGTGTGAAGAATTCATCACGGATGTTGAATACCGAAATCTCTGCTACTTTGTCAAGTGCTGCCTGGATCAGAATCGCTGCTGCGGCTCCACCCGCTCCAAGAAGTGTCATCTTCTTGCCAATGATATCAACGCCTGTCTCACTGACTGCACGCATGAATCCAATTCCGTCTGTCGTATAACCTGTCAGGACACCGTTATCATTTACAACAGTGTTGACCGCCCCACCAATCTCAGATGCCGGTGAAAGTTTATCAACCAGTGAGCACATCAGATTCTTGTCAGGCATAGTCAGGTTGAATCCTCTGACTCCCATGACTTTCAGACCATCTACTGCTGTCTTTAAGTTATCTGTTCCAACATCAAATGCCAAATATGCGTAATCCAGCTCCAGCTGGCGAAATGCTTCGTTATGCATCATTGGGGAAATGCTGTGTGCTACCGGACTCCCCAGTAATCCGGTAAGGACTGTATGTCCTGTAATCTCGTATGCCATTATCTCTTCCTCCTACGTTACATTTTCACACTGTAAAGTGCTACTTTTGTCCTTTATCATACCATATTTTTCAAAATACGCAAGCATCGTTATAAAAAAGACGATATTTTCTGCCTTTGAAAAAACATTTTGAAAAATTTTGAATACCAAATAAGAAGGAATGTTCCTATGTAACAAAAAGAGTATCACGTTTCTTCTTGTTCACGTGATACTCTTTCTTTCATGGCTTCTGACTGTTACTGCTGATATACGTTTTACTTTTTCATTTACAATCTGTTTTATTTTACACCATGGTCCACCTGGTACATATGCGAAATCAGGCGGAAGATCTGACTGGTATATCCCCATTCATTATCATAAAAACTGATCAGTTTGAAAAAATGACCGTTTACCTGGATTCCTTCCCTTGCATCAAAAAAGGATGCGCTTTTTCAAACGCACCCTCTGTCACTTTTTATGCAATTACTCTGACTTTCAGAACACCCTCGATCATTTCCAGACCTTTTACCACGTCTTCTGCCACATCATTATCCACATCGATCATCGTATATGCATAGCTGCCACGGCTCTTATTCGTCATATCATCGATATTGACATTATCCTTTGCCAGAAGCGCAGTAAACTGACCGATCATGTTCGGAATATTCCTGTGCAGGATCGTAATTCTTGTCTTATCCCTTACACCCATATCGCATGCCGGGAAGTTGACAGAATTACGGATATTTCCATTTTCCAGGAAATCCTTCAGCTCTTCTACTGCCATCTTTGCACAATTGTCTTCTGATTCAGCAGTTGACGCTCCCAGATGCGGAATAACAATCGCATGCTTCACTCCTGCGATCTCCGGTGTCGGAAAGTCAGTTACATAGCGTCCGACTTTTCCACCAACAAGTGCATCCACAATGTCTTCACTGTTCACCAGTACATCTCTTGCAAAGTTCAGGATCACAACGCCCTCTTTCATCAGACTGATGGCATTCTTATTGATCATACCCTTTGTATCTTCCAGTGCCGGTACATGGATTGTGATATAATCACACTCCTTGTAGATCTCATCTACATTCTTAGTGTGATGGATACTTCTTGAAAGTCTCCATGCAGAATCTACAGAAACATATGGATCATAACCATACACTTCCATCCCAAGATGCGTAGCCGCATTGGCAACCAGGACACCGATTGCACCAAGACCGATCACACCAAGCTTCTTTCCCTGGATCTCACAGCCTGCAAATGCTTTTTTCGCTTTTTCTGCATCTTTGGCAATATTGCCATCCTCTTCGTTCTCCTGTACCCAGTTGATACCGCCAAGGATATCTCTGGATGCAAGCAGCATACCGGCGATCACCAGCTCTTTTACACCATTAGCATTTGCCCCTGGTGTATTAAATACAACGATTCCCTGTTCCGCACATTTGTCCAGTGGAATATTATTTACACCGGCTCCGGCACGGGCAATCGCTTTTAAATCTTTATCAAATTCCAGTTCATGCATTCCGGCACTTCTTACAAGTACCGCATCTGCTCCTGCCATCTCACCGGCAAGTACATAGTCATCACTGAATTTCTCCAGTCCAACAGGAGAAATCGGGTTTAAGCAAAAATATTTATACATATTACAGATTCTCCTCCTCAAACTTCTTCATAAATGCAACCAGGGCTTCCACACCTTCGTATGGCATTGCGTTATAAATACTTGCACGCATACCCCCAACAGTACGGTGTCCTTTCAGATTCTCAAGACCTGCTTCTTTTGCCTCTTTTACAAATTTGGCATCCAGCTCGTCACTGCCTGTCACAAATGGTACATTCATAAGAGAACGGTCTTTCTTTTCTACCGTACCTTTGAACAGTTTGCTCTGATCCAGGTAGTCATAGAGCAGTTTGGCTTTCTTTTCGTTGCGTTCTTTCATAACTTCCAGTCCGCCCATCTTTTTGAGCCATTTAAATACCTTACCGCAGATATAGATTCCGTATGCCGGCGGTGTATTGTAAAGAGAACCTGCGTCTGCATGTGTCTTGTATGTAAGCATGGTCGGTGTTCCAGGAAGTACATCCTCTGTAATCAGATCTTCACGGATGATCGCGATAACAACACCCGCTGGACCGATATTCTTCTGGACTCCGCCATAGATGAGACCATATTTTGTCACATCTACAGGCTCAGACAGGAAGCAGGATGATACATCCGCTACCAGTGTCTTGCCTTTCGTGTTCGGAAGTTCCTTGAATTTGGTTCCGTAAATTGTATTATTTTCGCAGATATATACATAATCTGCATCTTCATCAACCGGCAGATCCGAACAGTCAGGAATGTACGAAAAGGTTTTATCCTCGGACGATGCGATCTTATTCACCTTTCCATATTTGGATGCCTCGGCAGCTGCCTTTTTAGCCCACTGCCCGGTAACAATATAATCCGCTACTTTGTTCTTCATCAGATTCATTGGAATCATTGCAAACTGCTGGCTTGCGCCACCCTGAAGGAACAGTACTTTGTAATTATCCGGGATTCCCATCAAATCACGAAGATCCTGTTCAGCGGTTTCAATGATTTCAGCAAAAGCTTTCGAGCGATGACTCATCTCCATAACGGACATTCCACATCCTTTGTAATCCAGCATCTCATC
The DNA here is from genome assembly GCF_027682785.1 of Coprococcus sp. AF51-11b1. NCBI lineage: Bacteria > Bacillati > Bacillota > Clostridia > Lachnospirales > Lachnospiraceae > Coprococcus > Coprococcus sp. AF51-11b1. The sequence continues at coordinate 110,770 of NZ_JAQCZB010000012.1, forward strand.
TGCTGCTTCTCGTAAAACTTCTTCCGGCAGTACTGCCGGTCCTGCTGAAAAATTGTAAACTCGTTTCATATTACTCCTCCATTCCTGCTCTGCGTATCTGTCGCTGCATATGTTTTTTAGTTTGTCTGCTGTTTTTCCTGCAGATCCTTCTCGTCAAAAGCTTCACTGATCGGAGCACCCGGAGCAACCATCGGCCATACCTTGTCATCGCTGTCGATCTGGCAGTCAATCACCACCGGACCGCCTGCATTTAAAGCAAACTTAAATGCATCTGCGAATTCTTCTCTGGTCGTAGCTCTTACCGCTTTCGCCCCCATCGCTTCTGCGAGTTTCACAAAATCTACTGCATCATTCAGAACAGTTGCTGAATAGCGCTGTCCGTAAAACAGATTCTGCCACTGTCTTACCATACCAAGCACATGGTTGTTCACTACAACCTGGATAATTGGAATGTTATAACGCGCCGCTGTTGCAACTTCATTCATATTCATACGGAAGCATCCGTCTCCGGCGATATTGACTACCGTCTTCTCCGGTCTGCCCATCTTGGCTCCGATTGCGGCTCCAAGACCGTATCCCATGGTTCCAAGACCACCTGACGTAAGCAGTGTTCTCGGTTTTGTGAATTTATAATACTGCGCTGCCCACATCTGATGTTGTCCAACTTCTGTGACGATGATCGCATCACCTTCTGTCTGTTTGTAAATCTCTTCGATCACATACGGACCGGTCAGACTTTCCGGATGATAGGCAAGCGGGTATTTTGCTTTATATTCCTGGATCTTTTTGATCCATTCGGTGTGTTCCTGCTGTGGCAGTTTTTCATTAACTGCCGCAAGCACTTCTTTGATATCTCCAACCACACCTTCATCGATAATGACATTTTTGTTCATCTCTGCCACATCAATATCAAACTGGAGAATTTTTGCATTACTTGCAAATTTATTTGGATTACCTGTGACACGGTCGGAGAATCTTGCACCGACTACGATCAGAAGATCGCTTTCACTGACTCCAAAGTTCGATGTCTTTGTACCATGCATACCAAGCATTCCTGTATAAAGTTCATCAGTTCCCGGAAATGCACCTTTTCCCATCAGGGAATCACATACCGGACACTGTACCTTGTCTACGAATGCACGGAGTTCTTCACTTGCATCAGATAATATAGCTCCGCCTCCGACGAATACAAACGGACGCTTTGCTTCTTCGATCATCTCTACTGCCTTGTCAATATCTTCCATGCAGATTTCTTTTTTGTATTTTACGATTGGCTGGATTTTGACAGGCTCATACTCTGCTTTATTGCCTGTCACATCTTTCGGGATATCGATCAGCACCGGTCCCGGTCTTCCGGACTGTGCGATCTCAAATGCCTTGCGGATCGTCTTTGCAAGATCATTGACATTCTTCACAATAAAATTATACTTTGTGATCGGCATCGTAATACCGGTAATGTCAATTTCCTGGAAGCTGTCTTTTCCAAGAAGCGGTACCCCTACATTACAGGTGATCGCAACGATCGGAATAGAATCCATAAATGCGGTCGCGATTCCTGTTACGAGATTTGTTGCTCCAGGTCCACTGGTTGCAAAACACACCCCAACCTTACCAGTGGCACGTGCATATCCGTCTGCCGCATGAGAAGCTCCCTGCTCATGCGATGTAAGGATATGTCTGATTTCATTACTATGCTTATATAATTCATCATATACATTTAAAATTGCGCCGCCCGGATATCCGAATACGGTATCCACGCCCTGCTCTTTTAAACACTCTATCAGTATTTCTGCACCATTTAACTGCATTGTACATTCCCCTTGTCCAGATTTTATTTTATTTGTGTGGAACTTCCAGAACTGCTCCACGGTTTCCTGAAGTTACCATTGCTGCATATCTTGCAAGATATCCTGTTGTAACTTCCGGTTCTCTTGGCTGCCATTTTTCTTTTCTTCTTGCAAGTTCTTCATCTGAAATTCTTGCATTTAATTTCAGGTTCGGGATATCGATCTCGATGATATCGCCTTCCTCGATCAGTGCTACCGGACCGCCGACTGCCGCTTCCGGTGATACGTGTCCGATAGAAGCTCCACGGGATGCACCGCTGAAACGTCCGTCTGTAATAAGTGCTACCGATGAACCAAGTCCCATACCTGCGATTGCAGAAGTCGGATTCAGCATTTCCGGCATACCAGGACCACCCTTTGGTCCGACGTAACGGATAACTACAACATCTCCCGGATGGATATCTCCGCCTTTAATTGCCTTGATCGCATCATCTTCACATTCAAATACTCTTGCAGGTCCTTCATGTACCAGCATTTCCGGTACAACTGCAGAACGTTTTACAACACTGCCATCCGGTGCGATATTACCTTTGAGGACTGCAAGTCCACCCGTCTGGCTGTATGGATTGTCGATCGGACGGATTACTTCCGGATTTTTGTTTTCGCATCCTGCGATATTTTCTCCAACTGTCTTTCCGGTTACTGTCATGCAGTCTGTGTAAAGAAGACCTTTCTTATTCAGCTCGTTCATAACAGCATATACACCACCCGCTTCATTCAAGTCTTCCATATATGTCGGACCTGCCGGTGCAAGGTGACAGAGGTTCGGAGTCTTTTCGCTGATTCCATTTGCAAAATCAATCTCAAAATCCATACCGATCTCATGTGCAATCGCCGGAAGGTGAAGCATACTGTTGGTTGAGCATCCAAGTGCCATATCAACAGTAAGGGCATTTAAGATGGCTTCTTTTGTCATAATGTCTCTCGGACGGATATTTCTTCTGTACATTTCCATTACCTGCATACCTGCATGTTTTGCAAGACGGATTCTTTCTGAATATACAGCCGGAATTGTTCCATTTCCCTGAAGCCCCATACCAAGTACTTCTGTCAGACAGTTCATACTGTTGGCTGTATACATTCCGGAGCATGATCCGCAGGTAGGACATACTTTATTTTCAAATTCACATACATCACATTCGTCCATTGTTCCTGCTGCGTAGGATCCAACTGCCTCGAACATGCTGGAAAGACTTCTCTTCTGTCCTTTTACATGTCCCGCAAGCATTGGTCCGCCACTGACGAACACTGTAGGTACATTAATACGGGCTGCTGCCATCAAAAGCCCAGGTACATTTTTATCACAGTTCGGGATCATAACAAGGGCATCAAACTGATGCGCCATTGCCATTGCTTCTGTCGAATCTGCGATCAGATCTCTCGTTACCAGAGAATACTTCATACCGATGTGTCCCATTGCAATACCGTCACAGACTGCAATCGCCGGGAACATGATCGGTGTTCCACCTGCCATGGCAACTCCCATCTTTACTGCATTTGCAATTTTATCCAGGTTCATATGTCCCGGAACGATTTCGTTATAAGAACATACGATTCCGACAAGCGGTCTCTCCAGTTCTTCTTTTGTAAGACCAAGCGCATTGAACAATGATCTGTGCGGCGCCTGCTGCATACCTGTTTTTACATTATCACTTCTCATGATTTTATAATCCTCCTGTAACTTTTGGCTCTATTCTATTACAGTTCCGTCCTGCTTCTCTTTCCCCATAGCAGTACGGAACTGTATTTTTCCCAATCCTTGACTATCGAATTCTTTCGCAGATCAGATCTCCCATCCGGGCTGTTCCAACCTTTGTACATCCGTCTGACATAATATCCCCGGTTCTGTATCCATCTTTTAACACCTGGGAAACTGCTGCTTCAATCGCATCTGCTGCTTTATCCTGATCCAGGCTGAAACGAAGCATCATTGCTGCTGAAAGAATTGTTGCTATCGGGTTTGCAATTCCCTGTCCTGCTATATCCGGTGCCGAACCGCCACTTGGTTCATACAGTCCAAACCTGGTTTCATTCAGACTTGCACTTGCCAGCATTCCGATCGAACCGGTTACCATGCTTGCTTCATCAGAAAGGATGTCTCCGAACATATTCTCTGTAAGAATGACATCAAACTGCTTCGGATCTCTTACAAGCTGCATTGCACAGTTGTCAACCAGCATATGCTCCAGTGTAACTTCCGGATAATCTTTCGCAACTTCTTCTACTACTTTTCTCCAGAGTCTTGAAGAATCCAGTACATTCGCCTTATCGACGCTTGTCACTTTCTTTCTTCTCTTCATTGCAATGTCAAACGCGCGGATTGCAATCCTGCGGATCTCATCCTCATTATAGGTAAGTGAATCGAATGCAGTCATCACACCATCCACTTCTTCTGTCTTCCTCTCTCCAAAATAAAGACCGCCTGTCAGTTCACGCATGATCATCAGATCAAATCCGCCTTCTGTAATCTCTTCTTTCAGAGGGCATGCACCCTTCAGTTCATTATACAAAACTGCCGGACGCAGATTTGCGAACAGGTTCAGTTCTTTTCTGATCTTCAGAAGACCGGCCTCCGGTCTCTTTGACGGTTCCAGCTTATACCACGGGGAAGTCTTTGCATCTCCTCCAATGGATCCCATCAGTACGGCTTCACATGCTTTTGCTTTTGCTACCGTCTCATCTGTAAGCGGGACTCCATGTACATCAATGGATGCGCCCCCAAGAAGCAGCTGTTCATAAGAACAGTCAAATCCGTATACCTCTCCTGCTTTATCAAGAACTTTCATCGCTTCCGTTACAATCTCCGGACCGATTCCGTCACCTTTAATTACTCCGATTTTCAGGCTCATCTTTGTCATTCCCTTCTATGTATCTGTGATTTTTGTACCATTTTTCGTTCCAAAAATCTGTTAAACACTATAATACCGTATTTTTCGTCAGGTTTCAACCCTTTAATCTGTAAAAGTATAAAAATCCAGAGTGAACTCTGTTTTATTTTCCTGTTTTCTGTGGAATCACAAAGATAAAGATCAGCGAACTGACAAACAGCATTCCCGGATAAAAAAGCTTCGGAATGATCTGAAATGCAGAAATCTCACCGCCAAGCTCATGCACTGCCGAAATTGCCACCAACATCTGCGCACCATACGGGATCACCCCCTGTGAAATACAGGAAAAAGTATCCAGAAGGGAGGCCGTCTTTCTCGGGGTGATCTGATAATCGTCTGCCATTTCCTTTGCAATTGGATTAGCCATCACAATTGCTACGGTATTGTTCGCTGTTGCCACATCCAGGAGCGCTACCAAAATACCAACACCCAGCTGACCACTTTTCGATCCCTTAAAGACACGGTGGATCACATCCAGCAATACATCAAAGCCACCATTTTCCCGGATCAGCGCACACATTGCAGCAACCAGCACCGCCACCATACAGGTTTCAAACATCCCGGATACACCTGATCCCATGGCAGCAAGCATTTCATACGGTGTTACCTGCCCCATTGCAAGCATGATCACCGCACCGGACACAATTCCTGTCAAAAGTACCAGAAAGACATTGAACCCTGCGATCCCGCCGACCAGCACCAGCACATACGGAATGATCTGCGTCAGATTGTATTCGTGCGTAACTGCCGTTCCGATCTCTGCCCGGAAAGAGCTGATCAGGATCAGAACCAGCGATACGATCGCCGCCGGAAGTGCGATCCAGAAATTTTCCCGGAATTTATCTTTCATCTCACATCCCTGCCCGTTGCAGGCAGCAATTGTTGTATCTGATATGAAAGAAAGATTGTCCCCGAACATGGAGCCTCCCATCACCGATGCCACGCAAAGTGCCTGGGAAAAACCGGACGTCTGCGAAACTGCCGCCGCAATCGGAGTCAGAAGGGTGATCGTCCCAACCGAAGTTCCCATTGCTGTTGAAACAAAACATGCAACCACAAACAGAACGGCAACCGCAAACCGTGCCGGGATGATCGATAGCATAAAATACGCCACACTCTCTGCACTGCTTCTTCCAACCACTCCCACAAAAGTTCCCGCCGTCAGGAAAATCAGCAGCATTGTGATAATATTCTTATCTCCGATTCCCCGTCCCATGATCTCCAGCTTCTCATCAAAGCCAACCTTTCTGTTCTGCAGACACGCGACCAGGAGTGCCGCCAGAAACGCCACTACGATCGGTACATTATAAAACCCCATTGGAATTTTCATTATGTATTCAAATAAAATACCCAGTCCCAGATAAAATACCAGAAATACACCGACCGGCAAAAGTGATGCACTTTTTCTTCTTTTTTCCATATATTCACCTCTCATCTGCTTCTATTGCTTCCCGGATCTTCCCAAAAACTTTTCCATATCCGGAAAACAAACAGCAATATTTCTCCTTATCATAGCATATCCTTCTCTTTTCCCGCAATAAGGGAAATACAGGAAGTTCCCGCAGAAACCGTATAAAAATACACTTTTGCACAAAAAACAGAAGTCTGTCTCTGTTTTTTCAGGACAGACTTCTGTTTTTTACATATACATTTTACAGATGCCAGATATCTCTGTTGTATTCAGCAATGGTTCTGTCAGATGAGAAATATCCTGCTTTCGCGATATTCACAACCATCTTCTTTGCCCATGCCATACGGTCTTCATAATCTGCGTAAGCCTGTTCTTTCTTCTGGATATAATCTTTCACATCAAGAAGTGTCATGAACCAGTCTTTACGGATCAGTTCTGCATGCAGTTCAAGAAGCAGGTATTTATCTCCGATACGGAGAAGTTCCGGGCTGATGATAAAGTCTACCAGTCTGCGGATCTCTTCATCATTGATATAGTAATCAACTGCATTATAATCCATCTTGCGGTAATGCTCGATAACCTGTTCACTGGATTCTCCGAAGATGTAGATATTTTCATCCCCTACAAACTGATGGATTTCTACGTTGGCTCCATCTTCTGTTCCCATTGTCACAGCCCCGTTCAGCATGAATTTCATGTTACCTGTTCCACTTGCTTCTTTGGATGCAAGAGAAATCTGTTCAGAAATATCACAGGACGGGATCAGCTTTTCTGCCAGTGTCACGTTGTAGTTTTCTACCATAACCACTTTCAGATACGGTGCAACTTCCGGATCGTTATCAATCAGCTCCTGCAGGCAGAGGATCAGATGAATGATATCCTTTGCAATAATATAAGCCGGTGCAGCCTTGGCTCCAAAGATTACCGTGATCGGAGTCTCCGGTTTCTTTCCGCTCTTGATCTCCAGATATTTATAGATCACATATAATGCATTCATCTGCTGACGCTTGTATTCATGCAGACGTTTTACCTGAATATCAAAAATTGAATTTGGATTGATTTCCAGTCCCTGTGTTTCTTTTAAGTAAGCTGCCAGATCCTCTTTCTTTTTCTGTTTTACTACAAGAAGGCTCTTTAAAGTTTCCTCATCATTTACATAATCAAGCAGTTTTTCAAGCTTTGTTGCATCTTTTCGGTAATCCGGTCCGATCTTCTCATCCAGCCATGCAGTCAGTTCATGGTTGCAGTGCAGCAGCCATCTTCTGAACGTAATACCATTAGTCTTGTTGTTAAATTTCTGTGGGTAAATGTCGTAGAACGGTTTCAGCTCTTCATTTTTCAGAATCTCTGTATGAAGATACGCAACTCCGTTGACACTGTATCCATAATGGATGTCCATATGAGCCATGTGTACACGATTCTGGTCATCGATAATATGGACTCTCGGATCTTTATATCTTCCCTTAATTCTTGCATCCAGATCACGGATGATCGGAACGATCTGCGGTGCAACCTGCTCCAGATAATCAACCGGCCATTTTTCCAGTGCTTCTGCGAGGATGGTGTGATTGGTATATGCGCAGGTCTTCTGTACGATCTCAATCGCCTCATTGAAGTCGATCTGTTTCTGAACAAGAAGACGGATCAGCTCCGGAATAACCATAGAAGGATGTGTATCATTGATCTGGATCGCCACATGCTCATGAAGCTTTCTGAGATCATATCCCTTTTCTTCACACTCGCGGATGATATACTGTGCTGCATTGGAAACCATAAAATACTGCTGATAAATACGGAGCAGATTTCCTGCCTTGTCGCTGTCATCCGGATAGAGGAACAGCGTCAGGTTCTCACGGATATCGTTCTTATCAAAATTGATTCCGTTTCCAACGATTGCATCATTTACCGTCTCTACATCAAAAAGATGAAGTTTGTTGCTTCCTCCTTCGTATCCGGTTACATCAATATCATACAGATGGGAACGAAGACTGAAATCCTTGAACGGGACTTCAAATGAAATACCGGTATCATTGAGCCAGCTGTCTTTTTCAATCCACGGATTCTTCTGTTCATCCTGTTTGTGGTCGGTAAATACCTGTTTGAACAGACCCATATGATAGTTCAGCCCGATTCCGTCTCCCGGAAGTCCGAGTGTTGCAATGGAGTCCAGGAAGCAGGCTGCCAATCGTCCAAGTCCACCATTTCCAAGAGACGGTTCCGGTTCAACTTCTTCGATCTCTGCAAGATTTTTCCCGTGCTTTTTCAGCACCTCTGCTGTCTCATCATAAATTCCAAGGTTGATCAGGTTGTTGGATAAAAGCTTTCCGATCAAGAACTCTGCGGAAATATAATAAAGTTTTCTCTTTCCTTCGTTCTTCGATCCTTCTTTGATCCGTTCCTTTGTCAGCGTAAGCAGCGCATAATATACCTGTTCATTCGTTGCCTGTTCAAGTCCTGTCTGGAATTTCTCCTGTAAAATCTCTGTCAGTCTTGCTTCCATGTTCTTCTACCTCCTGTAGTTGATTCTCTTTCTTTCAGTGTTGCCGGAAGATATTTTCCTTCTTGGCTTTTCTTTGTTTCTATCATGTCAAACAGAATCCCGACAGACTGTCTCGCGATCTCTTCGACCGGCTGCGCCATCGTAGTGATCGCCGGCTGATAAAATCCGGTATAGTCAAGTCCGTCAAATCCTGCAACCGCCACATCTTCCGGAATCCTTTTTCCCTCTTCCAGAAGCGCCTTGCATGCACCAATCACCATCAGATCGGAAATTGCAAATACTGCGGTAAATTCTGTCTCTTTTTTCAACAGTTTTTTCATCATCCGATATCCGTTTTCCATCGAATAAGTGGTATCTTCTTCATCCAGATAACAGATTCTTTCCTCATCCGCTTCCAGACCATGTGCCTTTAGTGCTTCCCTGTAACCTTCCAGTCTGAGTTTTCCGATGTTCTCATCTTTCTTATCCGAGGCAAGGATTGCAATCTTTTTATGTCCGGTCTCGCACAGATAATCTACGATCTTACGGCTTTCCGCACGGTCGTCAATTGATACATAGGATGCGATACATTTCTCCGGCAGTTTATCAAATGCTGCCGTACTTACAACAAACGGAACCTTTATCTTTGCAATCCGCTCTTTGTTCTTCCTGAAATCCCCACCCAGGAAAATAATCCCTCTGAGCTTTTTTTCTTTGATCAGCTCCAGTGCGGTATCGACCTCATCCTGATCCTTTCCCATATGCTGGATAAAAAAGGAATATTTCTGTCTGCGGATCTTTTTTTCCATTACCCGCATCATCGTCGCGAAAAATGGATTATCAATCTCCTTTACCAGAATCGCAATGGATTTCGAATCGGTCCGTTTCAGATTCCTCGCACTGTTATTCGGCACAAAATTTGATTCTTCAACCGTCTTTAAAATCATCTTTTTGGTCTCAGGATTGATATCCGGATGATTGTTCAGCGCACGGGACACGGTGCTGACTCCGACCCCACACTTCTTCGCAATATCTTTAATCGTCATTCCCATTTTATTTCTTTTCTTCTCCTAAGTCCTCTGCATCTTCAGCCTTAAGGAGCATCTCTGTCTTCTCCGGGATCCTGCAATAAAGTTCTGTCATCCTGCGGATCTTTTTCACAAGTTTTTTTGAGATCTCATCCCTATGAAGTCTCCAGATCCAATTACCGCCAAGAGTTGACGGATGATTGATCCTCGCTTCATTACCGAGGCAGAGATAATCCTGAATCGGAATGATACAGGTATCCGCCACGCTCGACTGCGCAAGACGGATGATTTCCCATACTGCTTCATTGACACTGAGTTTCTTTCTTCCCATATAGCGAAGTGCGAACTTCTTATCTTCTTTTTTTAATTCTCTGTACCATCCTGCCAGTGTTTCATTGTCATGGGTTCCCGTGTATACTACACAGTTCTTATCATAATTATGTGGCAGATAGTTGCTAGGCTCTCTGGAATCAAATGCAAACTCCAGAACTTTCATTCCCGGATATCCGGACTCTTCCACCATCCGGATCACACTGTCTGTCAGGAATCCAAGATCCTCTGCAATAATTTTCACATCACCCAGAGTCTCTTTTACCGTCCGGAAAATATCCATTCCCGGTCCTTTTTCCCAATGTCCGAATTCCGCTGTCTGATCTCCGTATGGAATGGAATAATATTCATCAAATCCACGGAAATGATCAATTCGGATCACGTCATAAAGTTCAACACAATGACGGATTCTCTTCATCCACCATGCATATCCGGTCTTCTTATGATATTCCCACTTATAAAGCGGATTGCCCCAAAGCTGTCCGGTTGCACTAAATGCATCTGGCGGGCACCCTGCAACACCAGTCGGAAGTCCGTTCTCATCAAACTGGAACAGTTCCGGATGCGACCAACTGTCTGCGCTGTCGAACGCTACATAAATCGGGATATCACCAATGATCTCAATCCCTTTTTCATTCGCATATGCTTTCAGTGCACCCCACTGTGTTGCAAATTCATACTGCATAAACTTCTGGAACAGGATGCCTTCCCGATTCTCTTTGGCGAATTTTTCCAGCGCCAGCTCATCTCTCAGACGATATTCATCTTCCCATTCACTCCAGCTCTTCCCATCATTCGCGGCTTTGATCTCCGTATAAAGCGCATAATCATCCAGCCATTCTTTATTCTCCTTACAGAATTTCTGAAAATCTGCATCATCTGCGATCCGGCTTCTTTCATATGCTTTTCTTAAGATCTCATACCTGCAGTTATAAATCTTTTCATAATCCACATATCCCGCATTATCACCAAAGTCATATGCCTTACATTCATCTTTTGTAATCCAGCCCTTTTTTATCAGCTTTTCCAGGTCTATAAAATACGGATTTCCTGCAAAAGTTGAGAAAGACTGATACGGCGAATCTCCATACCCTGTCGGGCCTAACGGAAGGATCTGCCAGTAGCTCTGACCTGCCTTCTCAAGTGTATCTACAAACTTGTATGCTTCTTTCGAAAAAGCACCTATTCCATATTTTGATGGCAGACTTGCCACCGGCAGTAATATACCGCTTGTTCTCATAATATGCACCTCACATCTTTCTACAGCAACGGTTTCGGTATCGGTATCGGTAACGTTTCCAATAATTGTATTATAAAAGCATTGCACATAAAATGCAATGCTTTTTTCAACTTTTTCAAAAAATTTGATTTAGTTGTTCTCCGGCTTTTCAACCTGCATGATCGCAGATTTCTGCATCGGGATACGGCAGTTCTTGTTGCTTCCGAATTCAACGATTACGTCTTCATCTGTAATATCAATAACAACCCCGTAAAAACCGCTTGTTGTAAGAACAGTGTCTCCTACAGCCAGTTCAGATAACATCAGCTGTACTCTCTTCTGTTCCTTTTTCTGTGGTCTCATCAGTAACCACCAGAATCCTCCGATAATTACAACGTAAAATAAAATAAGTACGATTGGATTATTCATTTTTCTTTCCTCCTGCTAAAATAGACACTGTTACCATCATACACAATAATAGGACATTCATCAAGACCTTTTAGAATTTTTTTATCCTAATCTTCTTTTTCTTCCATTTTTGCCAGTGTCTCTTTCTTAAACCGGGCATATCTTCCCTCTTCGATCGCCTCTCTGATGTCTTCCATAAGATGATTATAATAATATAAATTGTGGAGAACGCAAAGCCGCATTCCAAGCATCTCTTTTGCTTTCAGCAGATGACGGATATAAGCTCTTGAATAACGGCGGCAGGCCGGGCACTGACAGCCTTCTTCGATCGGGCGTTCATCCAGTTCAAATTTTGCATTGAACAGATTCAGCTTACCATGCTTTGTATAAACATGTCCATGTCTTCCGTTACGGCTTGGATATACGCAGTCAAAGAAGTCCACACCTCTGTCTACCGCTTCCAGAATGTTTGCCGGCGTTCCGACTCCCATCAGATAGGTCGGTCTGGCAACCGGAAGACACGGAACTACTGCATCCAGGATCCGGTACATCTCTTCATGTGTCTCACCAACTGCGAGTCCGCCGACTGCGTATCCATCCAGATCCATCTCTGCGATCTGCTGTGCATGCTCAATACGGATATCTTCATAGACACCACCCTGATTGATCCCGAAAAGCATCTGATGTTTGTTGATCGTATCATCAAGAGAATTGAGTCTTGCCATCTCTTCTTTACATCTTGCGAGCCATCTCGTTGTACGCTCTACCGATGCCTGCATATATTTCCTTTCCGCTACGCTGGACGGACATTCATCAAATGCCATTGCGATCGTAGACGCCAGATTCGACTGAATCTGCATACTTTCTTCCGGTCCCATAAAAATCTTTCTTCCGTCAATATGGGAATTGAAGTATACACCCTCTTCCTTAATCTTTCTGAGTCCGGCAAGAGAAAACACCTGGAATCCGCCGGAATCAGTAAGGATCGGCTTATCCCAGGCCATAAATTTGTGCAGCCCGCCAAGCTTTTTCACTACCTGATCCCCCGGACGCACATGCAAATGATAAGTATTAGACAGTTCCACCTGTGTTCCGATTTCTTCAAGATCTGCTGTAGAAACAGCCCCTTTGATCGCTGCAATTGTTCCTACATTCATAAATACAGGAGTCTCGATCACTCCGTGTACGGTATGGAAGCGGCCGCGCTTGGCGCGACCGTCCCTTTTTATCAGTTCATACATAAAATTGACCTCTCTCTCAAATTTAGTAATGACATACAACCGGTGTTCCGGAATCTACATTGTTGAACACCGTCTCTGCAACATCATACTGTAAGTTGACACATCCGCGTGACCCATGTTCCAGATACCAGTCCCCGCCAAAGTTCGTCTGCCACGGTGCATCATGCAGTCCGATTCCACCGTTAAATGGCATCCAGTAAGTAACCGGTGATTCCCATTCGTAACTTCCATCTTCCATCTTTGGTCCACGAAGGGTTGTATCTTTTTCTTTGTATTTCAGAATATATACTCCCTGCGGTGTAGCATCTCCTCTGCTTGGCTTACCGGTAACGATCGGTCCCTGTGTCACAATTGCACCATTTACAAAAAGATACATATACTGGTTTGTCAGATCGACTTCAACATAAGTATTCCCCCAGTCTGCTCCGTCATGACTTGCTGCAGTCTGTGAATAATTCGCCTCTCTCGTTACAGTCTCTCCATTGCGGATATTCGCTTCAAGGGCTGCAATCTCGGCAGCTTCATCAATGATCCATCCATAGTCTCCACCTTCAACCGTTGCACTGTTGCCGCCTCCGGTTGTAAATGTTCTCTTTGTCTGGTAAGTGTCATACTTACTCTCCAGCTGCTGTACATATTTTACAACTGCATCACTGTTAAAGGTAACTGCCATGTTATCATCTACCGTTACCCACTGAGAAATCAGATCTTTATCTACAACTTCTGTATTCGAACCAAAAGTATAAGTGATACTTGCCTTCAGATACTTATTCATATCATCACATGCTTTCTTCACTTCTTCTGACTCGATTGTGTATTTTGGTTCTACATAGCAATCTTCAGCGGTCATATCAATCTCGCTTTTGAAACCTTCGATTGATTCTTTCACTACCTTTTTGAAATTCTCGGTATCAATCTTACTTCCGGTCTCCCCGGCTTTGACTACATACGAATTGCCGTCATACTCCGGATGTGCATTTACCGGTTCAACCTGCTGATCTGCCTGCATACACTCGAGACCGTTAATCAGGGTATCCAGCTGGTTTTCATCATATGTAACACCGACTGATGCCGTAATGGTCTGTGTCTTTCCAAGGCAGACCGGCCACAGAAATGCATTCTGCTCTTTTACGAGCTTCTGCAGTTCATCTCCTGCTTTGTACGCAAGAGAAATATCTGTTCCGACAATCTTCTCTTCTGTTCCGTCTGATTCCTTCATCGTGAGAACATATCCATCTACCTGACTCTTCATGTATGACTCTACTGCCGAAACTGATTTTCCGGAGAAGTTCACACCGTTGATCTTCGTATTAAAATAAAAATGATTCATGAAATATACGGAAAATCCAAGGTAAACAACCACTGCCACTCCAACCACAGCGCCAACTACAATTTTAACCACTTTACCGGACTTTTTTGAGCCTTGCTTTTTCTCCCGTTTAGTTCTTCTATGCGGCTTTTCCTCTTCTTCATCAAAGAAAGAATCATCAAAAATTTCTTCCTCATCCGGATTGAATGCTTCTGCATCTCCACTGCTTAAAATATCTGCACTTTTAATAACCGGTGGTACTGCTGTCTCTTCTTCATCCCGCCATTCTTCTGCTCCATCCAGATCCAGAAGCCCGGTCTCTTCACGAACTACTTTCTTTTTCCGACGCGGAGCCTTTTTCTTAACCGGTCGATCTTTGTCTGAGGCTGCTTTATGATCCACACCATCGCCAGATACGTGATGGCCTGAAGGACGTTTTGTTTTAGTGACTTTCTTTTTCCGCGGTCTTTCTTCGCTTTTCTGTTCTTTTTCATTGATGTCCTTCACCTCACTTACAGTCTGCTCTCTGACCTCTTCCATGACTTCATCTACTGTGCTGTCAAGATTTCTTTCGTTTTTTTCATTCATACTCTTTTCACTCATTTATACTATTGACTTCCTTTTTTCACTCAATATGTAGTCATTATAATACGAAGGGGCGTGTAAATACAATACATAACTTTAACTTTCATATTTTTATCACTTGTTGGGATGGGAATCTTCTATTATAATAATGAGGTGATTTTGGGGAAATGAATGATTTGCGTTGTGATGACAAATAGAATAAACGAAATGTTTCAAATCCCATCGCGCAAGTGTTCTTCTGCTTTATTGTTCGTTTTTTCGTTTTGACTGATTCACAAATTAATTCTTTATAAATAAAAGCTTACAGAAAGGATGGTATATAGTATGGCAGGATCTATTTATGGAAGATTGTTTCAAATTTCTACATGGGGGGAATCGCACGGAAAGGGGATCGGTGTTGTGATCGACGGGTGTCCGGCAGGGCTTTCTCTTTCAGAGGAGGATATCCAGGTTTATCTGGATAGAAGAAAACCCGGACAAAGCCAGTTTACAACCGGACGTAAGGAAAGTGATATGGCACAGATCTGGTCCGGCGTATTTGAAGGCCGGACGACCGGAACTCCGATTTCACTTCTCGTACAGAACCAGGATCAGCGTTCCCGTGATTACGGAAATATTATGAACACATACAGGCCGGGACACGCAGATTATACATTTGATGAAAAGTATGGTTTCCGTGATTACAGAGGAGGGGGACGCTCTTCCGGAAGAGAAACTACTGCCAGAGTTGCAGCAGGTGCAGTTGCTGCTAAGATTTTGAAAGAACTTGGCATTGAAGTACATGCTTATACGAAAGCAATCGGTCCGGTATCTGTTCCGGAAAATGAATACCATCCGGAAGAGATTTTCCAGAACCCGATTTATATGCCAAGCAACGCATATGCCCAAAAAGCATCTGCCTATCTGGAAGAATGTATTAAAAATCAGGATTCCTCAGGAGGCATCATTGAATGTGTTGTTACCGGTATGCCGGTAGGAATCGGTGATACCGTATTTGAAAAACTGGACGCCAATCTTGCCAAAGCAATGCTGTCCATCGGAGCAGTCAAAGGCTTTGAGATCGGTGACGGCTTTAAAGCTGCAGATACAAAAGGAAGTATCAACAATGATTCCTTCCATACAAAAGATGGAAGGATCACCAAAGACACCAACCATGCAGGCGGTGTCCTCGGCGGTATGAGTGACGGAAGCAAGATCATCTTCCGCGCGGCAGTAAAGCCGACTCCGTCCATTTCACAGCCACAGTCCACCGTCACCAAAGATGGAGAAAACACCGAAATGATCATTAAAGGACGTCACGACCCGGTCATCGTCCCACGCGCCGTCGTAGTCGTAGAATCCATGGCCGCAATCACGATCCTCGATCTGCTCTTCACCAACATGAGTGCCCGAATGGACAAACTCAAAAGCTTCTACGGCACTGATGTGGTAGCCTTATTTTGATATCTGATTTCCAAGATAAAACTTCATGTATATTTTGTATGTTTTATCTGCTATTGTACCGTCAGACTTCTATTCCATAGAGTTCCTCCTCATTTTTTATAATAACTGTCTGGGCTTTGAAATAATTTCTGACACACAAAAAGCCACCTCAGTCAGGTGGCTTTTTATAACCGATTCTGTTCTCCAATAACATCTTGAAAATATACTCTGACGTTCCTATCAGAATTACGATTTCTGTATCACAATGCATCTCTCCCTGCTTTTGCATATTTTCCAAAATGACACTCCATTCAGTATAACATGAAATCAGCAATTTTCTTGTTGCCTTATTACTTCCGCTAACATCGACAGCAGTTTATCAAGCTCAATGGGTTTTGCGATATGACCATTCATACCAACTGCAAGAGCATCTCGCTTATCTTCTTCAAATGCATTTGCTGTCATTGCAATGATAGGTATGCATGCTTTATCCTTATCCGACAAGCGTCTGATTGCCTGTGTTGCTTTATAACCGTTCATTTTCGGCATCTGAATATCCATCAGGATCATATCATATGTACCTGCCGGCATCTTTTCTATCATATTTACACATTGAATGCCATCCTCCACACGTTCTGTTTTAATGCCGGCACGCTCAAGGATTGCTTCTGTAATCTCTGCATTCAGATCATTATCCTCTGCCAGAAGGATATTCCTGCCTTCAAGGATTTCGCTGCCTGTTCCAGACTCTTCAATATGTTTTTTTACATAATAGCTTTCATCGGCTATCTTATGTTTAAGTGTAACTGTAATGGTGCTGCCCTTTCCGAGTTCACTCTCTACATCTATTGTTCCACCAAGCAGATCAACATATTTCCGGACTATCGACATTCCCAGTCCGGTTCCTGCGATTTTGCTCTTTGTAGTGTTCTGTTCACGTGTGAATGCGTCGAAAATCTTCGTCATATAATCCTGACTCATGCCAATTCCTGTATCACTCACTCTGTTCCTCACGATCATGTACCCTGGCTCGTCGCATGGCAATTCATCTACGCTTATCATAACAGAACCACCAGACGGAGTATATTTTATAGCATTGCTCAGGATGTTGACAAATATTTCTTTCACCTTGGTAACATCTGTCAGTACATGCTCATGTTCTACATTCATCGTGTAATGAAGCGCAATATTCTTTTTCCTTGCTTTCTCATCAAATACTGCAAACAAAGACTTCCTGACATCTTCAATCCGGCAGTAATTCTCATCAAGCTCCATCCTTCCACTCTCGATCCGGGCCATATCCAGTACATTATTTATGATTGACAGGAGAAGATTCCCCGACTGCTGCATTTTTTCCAAATGTTCTAAGGTTTCAGGCATGTCTTTTCCTTTCAGTTCATTCTCCATAAGCTGTGCATAGCCCAGAATTACATTCATAGGCGTCCGGATGTCATGCGACATATTGTTAAGAAAACGAGTCTTTGCGAGACTTGCATCCTCTGCTTTTTTCAAAGCAATCTCCAATTTATCATTGAGTTTTTGTGTATTATTTGCTGCAAGCTTTGCAACAGTTTCTGCTTTTCTTGCCTTTCGTAAAAGTACGAGGATAATACTAATTATACTGAATGCAAAAAATATTGCCGTAATAAAAAAAGCAATCAGATTATCTTTTACAAAGTCAGAAAATGTTACCTTATCTGCCGTACTGTCATAGATAGCAAGTGCACTTGTAAGCATATCAGACGGCATGGCCTTTAAGGTTTTATTCAGTATTGATAAAAGGCTACCCGCTCCACCTCTTACCGCAAAGCATGCCTCCATTGTTTTTGTAAGTGGAACACTCTTGAAATTTCTACTGTTATCATATATCATCGCCTGGCTTGCTCCCATGAGGAAACAGTCTGCCTTTTCATTCAAAACCATATCTGCTGCATCATCAAGCGAATCACAATCTACCAGCTCCCATTGTGGATAACAGAAAGCAATATGCTGTTTTAAGGCTTCTTTTTCCTTTTGCACAGCTACTTTATACACATTATGCTCATCAAAATTTTCTTCATCAGTTACCGCCATCAGGCTGTAAGTCCAGGCTGTGTTTGTAAGTGCATATCCTTTTTCTTCTGCAAAACAGGGATTTCTGCCGGTATAAAAAATCATGTCAATCTCACGCTCTTGTAAAGCCTGTATCATTTCGTCATAATCATTGTATTCCTGTATATTAAATTCCAGTTTCTGATTCCCCAGACAGTCTTTGGCATAGGATACATATTCTGCCAGCATTCCGGTAAGTTTTCCAGTTTCTTCGTCCATGGAAAATACCGCCGGATCATTGCTCTGAAATCCGATCCGGATGTTACCATGTTCTTCCACCCAGGACTTTTCTTCACCTGTAAGAATCTGACTATATTCAAGCGTAAAATACTTCTTATACAAATCTGCCTTAAAAAATGGACTATCTTGATCTAGCTTGCGCATTGCCCAGTCCAGCTCCGTCTTGATATCGCTGCGCTCTTTATTTATTGCAAAATATATGCCTGATTTGCCAATCGTGGTGACAGATGATATTCCCTGTTCAGACCAGGTGGATTCCTCTAAAGATACAAAAGCATCAATCTCATGATTCGCTAATTTCTTTTCGACATCATCGTTATTATTCACATTTACATGCTCTGTATGTATGCCATTCTTATTTTCCCATTCTGTCAGCATAATTTCCGGTTCTGTATCCATGAGCACACCTACTCGTTTCCCGTCCATAGATTTGAAATCAGACATTCCCAGATCCATGTTTGACAAATCAGCATAAAGAATATATTTTTCTTCACCCATCGCTTCATCTGAAAAAAGCATCCTTTGTTCACGTTCATCGGTGTAAGAGATATCGCCCATGATATCAATCTCACCATTTTCAAGCTTATCAAAGCAGTTGGACCAGTCACATTTCACGTACTCAAATTTCCATCCGGTATAGCCTGACAGAGCCTGCAGGAGTTCATACCCATATCCTCGTCTGACACCGTTTTTATCGATATAATCAAAGGTATCTTCAAAGGATCCGATACGGACGATCTGTGACTGTTTTTCATCATTATTCTTTTCAGCGGCCCGGCAGTGTACTGATAATATCATCCACATTCCTAAAATCACAAATATACCTGCAAATAGTACGTCTGATTTTTTTCTACTTTTGTACATTGTTCTTTTCTCCTTAAATCACCAGATTATTACACGTCACAAACCCAAAAATTTCAGCATGGTTGGGACAAGAATATTCATAGCAACAGGCTTTGCAACATGAGCATTCATTCCAACAGAAAGAACCTTTTGTG
The DNA here is from genome assembly GCF_027682785.1 of Coprococcus sp. AF51-11b1. NCBI lineage: Bacteria > Bacillati > Bacillota > Clostridia > Lachnospirales > Lachnospiraceae > Coprococcus > Coprococcus sp. AF51-11b1. The sequence goes on from NZ_JAQCZB010000012.1 coordinate 130,266, forward strand.
CATCTTCTGCGAAAGCATTGGCAGTCATCGCAATAATAGGGATCCTGGCTTTTTTCGTATCCTTCATCTTTCGGATAGCTAATGTAGCATCATATCCATTCATAACCGGCATCTGGATATCCATAAGGATCATCTTGTAATAATCAGCATCAGCCTTTTCAATCATGTCAATACATGCAACACCATCATTGGCAGTCTCAACAATACATCCTTCTTCCTTCAATAATTCCGTTGCGATTTCAGTGTTGATCTCATTATCTTCGACCAGTAAGATCCGAACACCGTTCAAACAATTCTTATTGCTCAAATTACTGTTTTTCTTCACCAGAGAATCGTCTTCTGACGCTTTTCTGCAAGGAATAGTTACTGTAAATGTGGAACCTTTACCCTGCTTACTTTTCACTTCTATTGTGCCATCCATGAGCTCTACAAGCTTTTTTGTAATGCCCATTCCGATGCCGCTGCCCTCAATATGACTGGATGTAGTGTTACGTTCTCTTTCAAAAGTTTCAAAAACACGCTTTTGGAATTCTTCAGACATACCAATTCCATTATCGGTAATACTAATGATCATATTGCACCAGTCTTCTTTTTCACAGGATTTCTGTACAACATTACAGGATATCCAACCTCCTGTATTTGTATACTTTATTGCATTGCTTATTATATTAAGACAGACTTCTGACAGGTGCGGTTCATCCATATACACATACGGATACATGATTTGTTCTGTCAAAGAGATCGTCTGATTTTTACTTTCTGCCTGTTGTTGGAACATAATGACACAATTTTCAAAGCACTCATGGACATTTGAAACAGTGTATTCCATCTCAACCTTATTATTCTCAATTCTTGCAAGATCTAAAACATTACCAAGCATCGACAAAAGTTCTTTTCCGCATATTTGGATTTCTTCAAGATATCTGCCAAGCTTATCTGTTTCCTGCAAATGTCTGGATGCCAGTTCTGCATAACCAATGATTGCATTCATAGGAGTTCTGATATCATGAGACATATTTAACAGAAATGATGATTTTGCTTTGTTTGCACATTCCGCTTTTAATTTAGCTTCCCGCAATTCTTCCTCTTGTTTTAATTCCCTCAATTTTTCATCTGTCACATCTCTATTTGCAAACAACACGGATGTCACATTTCCATTTTTATCATAACTCTGAGGAACAACCATGGAAAGAAACCATGATCCATCCTTCTTTTTGAATTCGGAAGACATAGATTCTTTATTATGAAGACGTGCCGCCATGGTTTGTATGTCAAAAAATTCCATATACTTCTGCACAAATGGTTCTGCTATAATATCTTCGATAATCTTGAACTGAGGATCCCAATCTGAAGTATTCTCTTTAATACCCATATCCATTTCTCGAGATCTTTTAACAAGTTCTATCTTCTTTGTTTTTAAGTTCAGCCTTGAGATATGATAATAAGCAGTACCTAATGCATGAAGGGCCTGCCGGGTTTTTTTGACCTGCTCCCCCAATGCGAGAGGGAACTCTTCACCGTCCATCTGTTCCAGATCCGGTGTTGAATGATGCAGATGCTGAACCATCCATTTTCCATTCGTCCACTTATAGATAATCGTAAATCTTGTCTCCATTTTAAAACAGATTGAACCATCTTTAAACAGACCAGTAAAATCTACTGTTCCATGTGCAAGAACATGGTCATCATCAAGTCTTTCTTCTTCCTGATGTAAATTTCTTACTTCGAGTCTGATTTTTCCTCTTCGTTTTACATCAAATTTGAATGATTCTAAAAACTCATGCAGATTCGTGAATAACTCATGTTTCCCAGTTCCAATCAGACTGATATTTTCATCAAAATAATTTTCTATACCAAGATTATTTACTGATCCGGCATTAATATATATTTTCAAAAGTTGTTCTGTGAGTTTTTTAAAATCATCCATACGCTACCCTCTCTTTAAAAAACTTAATTGTCAAAATATCCAATGATCCCGATGTATCCATCCTTCTTTAAAGGCGACCATAATTATAGTTAACTGACCTGAAATTGCATTGTAATCAATGGAATTCATGCCACTGTTCAGTTCATTGGTTTCTGCATTTTCTTTTTCCGCGTTTTTGCTGCCACAGCCTGACAGAAGCGATATGCTCATCTGTTTCTGCCTGTGACGCCACAGAAACAGATCCTTCTTCTGCAATTTTCAGATCCATAAAAAGCGATACTTGGCACAAACAGATGAATTTGATTCACATTCCTCTGTCATCCTTATAAAATTACTATAGTTACATCTATGAAATAAAAAAACACTGTCCTACAGACAGTGCATCTCATTTCATGCAACTGGCTGCCATTTTACAGGCCCTGTAGCTTTGCGTCCCAGATTTTCATCTGGTTTGCCGATCATCCTATTATAGTTTTTAAACTTATGCAAAAATATTGATGTTATTATACTCCCACAATCTATCGTGCATAAGAAAAACCTCACCGCTTTAACGCTGAAAAATAAAAAAGAACAGCCGATACATATACTCGAACTGTTCTCCTACTTCCAAAGTCCACGCAGCATTGACATTACTGTTTCCTGCGTCATGATTCTCTCAGTGACGACTGGGAAATTCCCGACAACTGCGATAATCTGTCTTTACTGATATCACGTTTCTCACATATAGATGTTATTTTATCTGCGATATACTTCTCTATCTGCAAGTAACTATACCTCATTTCTGTTATTACATGTTCTTATTGTACTTGTAATAGCAGAAAAATATTAGTTATCAATTTTGCAAGTAATTAGTTTTATTATAGGAAGTACATTCGTAAAATAAAATTTGAAGATACTTTCGTTTCTGCAAAAGTCTTTTTCGCTTATATTATCTTAATAATATCACAGACAGCTACGTTTGTCACATAAAAGTTTGGAAACTCAAACAAAAAAGTAACCATTTAGCCCAATGTCATTAAGCCTTGACTTTTTATTTGCGGACTACTTATAATCCTTTTACAAACTCAACTGTATTTTTTATATCTTCCTCATCCGGATGTCCTTTTGCAATACCACCTACCATTTTAAATGGACCAAATGTGTCATAACCCTTGCATCCGAATTTTCCTATCACTTTAGAACGCTTCTCGTCCAAAATCTGCTCTATGGATTTATAATTCGCACTTCCACCATAAGTACAGATCAGAAATACCTTTTTATCGTCCGGTAGATTCTTCTCTGCAAATCCCAATATCGACTGATGAAATTTTGAAAAATAGATTCCTGATGCAAATCCAATCATATCATAACTGCTCAGATCTACATCTGGCTGTTTTACAGCATCAATCAAATCAACCTGGCATTCTTCTGCTATGCCCTTTACTAGTTTTTCTGTATTTCCATGATGTACAGATGCATATACAATTGCTTTTCTCATTTGTTTTCCTTTCTGCCTTTCTCCATTGTTTTAGTATTCTTTTGAAATTTCTCCTGTACCATCATGAGCATTTTTTCAAAAGACTGTGCAAACCTTATATCATCTTCTTCTGTTCGTTTTTTCGGTCCCTTGATATGATTCTTATGGGAACTTCTTCTGGCTTTTTTATTCAAATGACGTTCCATGAGCATCTGATCAATATTGTCATTTGTGTACCATTTGCCCGATTGATGAATGGCATAAGCACCTTTTCCCAATGCCATTGCTGCAACACCATAGTCCTGTGATACGACAATATCTCCTTTATGGCAGATACTGATCAGTTTATAATCTACTGCATCTGCTCCTGCCCCAACTACAATCACTTCGCTATAAGCCGATGACAGAACATGATTCGTATCACACAACAACGTTACCGGAATACTATTTTCTTTTGCAATCTTTTCAATGATCGCAACCACTGGGCAGGCATCTGCATCAACAAATATTTGCATCTTTCTATTCCTCCTCTGAACCATTATAAGAATAAGCTCTGCTGTTCGTATTCTGCCTCTCGCTTCAGCCGAACCGGTTTCTGATGCAGAATCTGTTCCATTTTCCTGTCATCGAACCAATCTTCCAATCAATATTTACTTGTAAACTCTTCATAGAAAATATCTTCTTCCTCAGCTGTTGTATCCTTATCAATAAATTCCTGTAGATTTCTTTTCATGTTATCAAATACTTCCTGACTATGACTTTTATCACAAAAAGCTGTATGCATCATACTTCCATATACACCACATGTAATTGCATCATACCTTTCACATCTTTCCAAGGTTATCCTGCACGATTCTTTATATTCCTCATCTGCAATAATCATACCGCCCTCACTTCCAATCGAATCAGGCTTATATATGTCATTCCACATATCCATCTTGCTCCTATACTCCAAGAATTTCATTCGTATACTTAAACAAAGTCACATTCAATTCTCATTCGATTCGCAATAACATTAGTTTCATTTTGTTTCATCGCTTTCAATATCTTTAAGTGTAATACCGTCTGCATTTTTCCAGCTTGTCAATCCGTTAGCACTCTTACCTACCACAAACATTGCTGCACCAGATGGACTTGAAAACAAAACATCCTCCTGTAGAATACCCTCTACAATATTAGCTTTACTTCTCTTTTCTTTAATACCTGCTGAGATTGTCTCATCATCCTCTGGAGCAATATGACTCCCATTTAGCACTACAAAGCCTTCAGATGTACGAATACCATCAGCTTCTATCTTTCCTATTCCCTTCACCGTTCTCTCTAAGTGCAACTTTATTTCTTCTTTTTCAATTTCGTTACCATCATTTTCTTCTATAGTTGCTGGTTTATTGACAGGTTCCAATACTTTGTATCCTAAAACACTTATCAAAATTCTCACATTATCAATAAATTCTTCCATGACTGCTATTTGCGATTCCTTCATCACCGTATTTCGATATGTGTTTTTTGTAAGCACCAGATACCGTTTACACTGTCTTGCAATGTCTACAAATCGATTTTCAAGATAACGAATCAATGCCTTGTTCAGGTCTCTCCCTATAAAAATCACTGCCGTGGTCCAATAATATTTCTCTTTTTCAGCTTGATAGTCTCGCAAATGTTGCAACAAACGTTCTTTTACATTTTCCGCTTCTCCGATATATACTGAATCTGTTCCATCATCTTCTTTGCAAAAGAGGAAATATACTCCCGCTTGAGCAATATCCTCTCTATAGCACGAAGACACTTCAATTCTTGGTATCTTAATTGCTTTTCCATTCCAATTTGACAGCTCCGCTATAGTCAAGCTATCCGCTGTTCCATTGACCAAAAACAGCTCTATAGACTTTCCATACGCCATTGCTATTCCTCCCTCGTTCTATCCTTTGTTTAACACCTACTCAGCATACTTTTCAATCCAATTTTCGCCATCATATTCGTTAATTTGTTTTTCTAATCTTGCAAGATAATCTTGCAACCTGCTATCCTCTTCACTGGCATACCATACATTTGCCCGTCCAAATCCATAAGCCCAACCATTTGATTTTCTTGGGACTTCCCACTGAACCTTTCTTGATCTGATGCCCGCAGGAAGTAGAACACAATCAGACGAATTTGCAATTGCATTGTAATATTGTATATCTTCCGGAGCAAACACTGCCTCTTGATAATGTCTGAAAACTGTAGCATGTTTATACCATCCCACGACCGTCGTAAACTTATGTGCTGGATGTTTTGCACAATACACAACAAGCACATCATCTACTGATTCTTCTTTTTTTAATAGCTCACACCCCGCAATATTCTCACTTCGCATTTGATTGACATCTTTACCATTATGTGATTTTGTCTCGAAGAATCCCAGACAATATAACCCTTCCCTGCCCTCCATATTCACCGGCGTAAAATTGTATTTTTCATGTGCGTCTCCTGTCTCGTCAACAAAACTTCCACCATTTAACGGAATATCCTTTCCATCTTCATTTCCTCGATACTCCTTCATCCACGCTATGTTACAAAAAAGTATTCTCATCACATCAACCTTCTTTTCCCTTTGAAAATGGACTCAAGTCGATAAACAGTTTCTTCAATCCACTTGTGTCCTTGAACTCCTTGAATAAATATTCCAGAAGTTCTTCCTGCCTTCTCTTTGTTCCAAATCTATGGGATTACTTGGAAGATTCCAGTGCATAACCACACAGCAATAATTATGAAAATCCTGACCCTCCTGACCAATAGACGTTGTGGCAAGCACAAATAGACGCATTGGTGAGTTAAAGGCATTTCTGATATTTTCTTTACGCATGACTACCTTGGAATTATCGCCTGCATATCTCATTTAATTTGGAATAATGTGGTATTTCATATGTCTGGCTTTAAACCAGCAGTATTCATCTGTAATTTCATTCACTTCGAGTTCTTCATCTACAAAATACACATATCCATCGAATAATAGTAGCGTAGAACATGACCAATATGGATCCCAGTATTCAGGATTTCTGCTGTCCGTACAATACTCCAAGTCATCCCAAAACCAAATTTCAACTTGACATCCCCATATCCCGGTGAACCTCAGATACAGTTCTCCACCATCTGATATTTTTTGTTCTTCAATACATGCATCATGAAAATTTCCGGTTGCCCAATCAAAGTCTTCAATATCTTTTTTCGTTTTAATCTCACGATACTCTTCATATATATAAGATTCTTCAAATTTTATACATTGCTGCATAATATCATCAGGAACAACTCCTTCCGAAATAATTTTGTCTGCCAGTTCTCTTGGAAGGAATTCTACACCACCCGTGTCATCTTGTTCGTTTATAATCCACCCACTCTCATCAGAATCTATGATCAGTACCTGTTTTATTAAATATTCTGTATCGGGCTGTATATTAAACCATTTTATCAATTTCGTTTTTTCTTCGTTGAATACTACATAGTATGTGCTATGGATTCTTTCAAGATAACGCTGATAGTCATCTTCTGATTTTACATCACTATAATAGCCGAATACCGATGAAATATAATATTTTCCATTGCCTTGTCTTATTATTGCATGCATATTACGCCTTCTTTTAATCCATAAAATATGATGCTATTTTTTCTTTGCTATCTAATATCTCGTCTACTGGTACGCCACATGATTTTGCCAAATCAATAGAACCTTCAAAGGCTACACGAATGTCTGGTGCAAATGCCCTGTTTAATAATTCCATGAACAGCTTCGTATCCTTACCAATTTCATCAACAAATTCCTGATACTGATCCTGTAATGAAACATCCAGCTGACGTACTGCTTCTGCATATTCTTCAAATATCTTCTGTTCTCTGGCTGACAGATTATCTTTTGCGATTTGATACATCATAGTTCCTACAGTATTGCCAATCACTGCACCAAGTACAGGAACCGGAATTAATATTTGACCTGCAAATGAAGAAAGTGCACTAACTGAAGCATCTAAACATAACATTTCTGTATTCTCAATAAATCTCTGTTCATTTACATTTCCCTGCTTTAATTGATATGCCTGTTCCGCAATACCAAATATTGCTGTTACCATTGCGCTTGCTACAGCTGCCGGAGTTGCAGTAAAATTTGTCAATGTATAAATAGATGCTCCTCGTATACTACCTTTCAAGGTTCCCTTTCCTGTAGTAGCTGCAATCTCTTTCCAATCTTCCTCATCAAAAGCATTGAATTTCTTACCAGACTTTCTTTTTTCAGCTATTCCCAGGCACAACGCCATAGCACCCTCAATTGCAGCTACGGCTGCTGTTGCTTTCGCTCCCTCAGATAACGTAGATTTACTTTTATTATATGCCTGTTCTTTTCTTTCCTGATTTCGTTTTCTTAAACTATCCTTTTCTTTTGAAAAAGTTTGTTCATATGTGCCTTTCTGGACTTCAGAATATTTTAATTTAGACGGTTCTACTTTATCTAATGGAATATCACCATTTTTAAAAAATTCATGTACTTCCCTCCACTGTTTCAGAGAAAAATCGCCTGTTGAAGTCGACATTTTATTTGCTTCTTTTTCTGAAATCGAAAGCAGCCACTTGATTTTCTCGTAATGTTCTTCCGGAATCTGATATACTCCGCCATTATCAAGGAAATCAGGATAAGCATTTAAATGCATACGAATTGCCTGTAGTGATAAATGCCCACCTCCGTTTACAAATTTCTGCTGGATTAGTGTTGCTCCCCTTCTCAAATCTTCAGGCCCATTATCATTAATCCATTCGTATATTGGTGCTTTTCCTTCTATCTGTTCTCTGGCATTTCCAATACCACATTCTGCAACTTCAGCAATAAATCCGTGCATTCCATATTGACCGCCTCGTCCTTTTCCATTATTCACGATATCTCTGCTAATAGTTTTAAGTGTTTCACCAATGGTAGACATCGCTTCGTTCAGATTTAATTCTTCTTTCTGCAATGCTTCCATCAATCTGTCTAATCGCACCTGATTCAGGTAATTAATCCATGAAGCAACAGCTTGTTCTTGCCCACTTTTAATCATCTTTTTAGCTTCTATCATTTACTTTATTCCTCCACAGTTTCACCAAGCGTTGCTGCTAAAGATTTTGCATTGTTCACAAGTGTTCCCAATAACATTTGCCCTTCATCTGCTATTTCTATAAAGTTCTTTCCATAATAAGTCATACAATTTCCGTACTGATCATTCAACATACTTCTTAATTTGTCCGTCTTATCTAATAATGACTGCATTTTGACATTAACTTCACTAACTAATTCAACATTGTGTAATACTGCCTCAATCTCTTCTTTTTTTTCTTTACCAAGTTTGATTTTTTTATTTGCAAACAGAGCAATTGATGCTAATAATGTAGCTCCTCCAATTGTCCAGCCTACTGGACCGGCCATTGCCAAAAATGCAGTTCCAGATGCCATTCCACCTCCCCCGGCAGCGACTGCACCACCTCCAAGCCATGCTAAAGCTGTATTAGTAGCGGCTACACCTGACAATGTTGATATAGCAGTTCCTGTAGAAGCTGTACCAAATGTAGTTGCTACCCACATAGCTGCACTCGGAGCCAAGCTGGCTACAGCCATACCGCCGGCTACTCCTGCACCTACACCTGCCATGGATTTCTTTGCTGCATCGAGTTCTTGTGTTGCATAATCACATACATCTTTGAATTCTTTTTTATAAAATTGGATCTCCTTGAAATCTACATCAAAATTCTTTGGATGATTTGCAATACTGTTTACTAAGTTTTCAACATTTTCCAGTAAGTCCACAGATCGTTCTCGCTGTCTAAGAATCGCTGAGCCGTTATTCTCAAACTCTGCATATGCCGCATTATACCTGTTTACTGCATCATGAAGTTGGTCATCAAGACTTCCCTGCTTTTCTTTGTTATTGTCTTGTATGCCCTGTTTTTTATGTTCAGCCACTACATTTTTTATCGTATCAGCACTTGTTTTTGCTCCATTTGTAATCTTTTCAGCTCCGTCCTTTACTCCGTTTGATACAAACACAAGACCATCTTTCGTCCCTTTAGAAATCTTCTCAAGCACCTCACTATCTTTTGCCTGTTTTTCTACCTCTGCAATAGTTCCACTAATAAAATCTCCTACATTTTTCAATTTATCTTTAAATGGTTTTCCCATAACAATTATCCTTCTTTCTTGTCAAAATAATGTTGGATCTGCTCCATACCATGTCTGCACGTCGTTTTCTGTTGTAACATTTTCAATCCATGCAATACCAAATACATACTTTGTTGTCTTAGTTTCTTTCATAACCAAATATAAAACACCGTCTTCCATATACTCGTTATCGTAATCATATATATCTGAGATGCACATACCATCCGCATAATATCCTGATTCGCCTTCCATGCCTATTGACAATTTAGTATTGTCTTTGTAAAACGATTTCAATTCTAATCGCTCTCCTGGTTCTATTCCATCCTTTTTAGATGAAACATGTCCCTTTATTTTACAAGAGATTGTATGTACTTTTCCATCTGGGATAAAATCAATTTTAATGGCATATCTCCCACTAACGTCAGGACATAGTTTTTCTGATACTCTAATATTCTTTTCCATATATTCAACCTTGTTGTCATCTAAATATATTTCAATATCTCCTAATGGTGTGGTTAGCATTAATTCTCCTCCAATCTACTACAATATGTTTATGGTTAATATCCCTTACAGCCAGTAAGGAATTATCCATCTT